>CAVCMG010000019.1:0-51104 GCA_963603285.1 Ruminococcus bromii | reverse complement strand
AAATAGCTTCGAAATTCAATGGTGAAAGACGTATAGTCAATTAATCAGCGTTTCCTTAGGAGAAAAAGCTAAATTTTTGTATGACCTGAAATGTAAAAAACCAGACAACAATATTGCCAGAAGATGTATTGATTTTAAAGAAATGGAGAGACTAGCAAATTTATATACTCATAGGTAAAAAACATTTTTTAAATAAAAATGCTTTCGAGTCATTTTTAGACTTCTGTCAAATATAAATTTATAACGAAAATATAACTCCAAAAAAAGGCAATTATAATGACCACACATGGTCTTGTAATTGACTTTTTACATCTGCCGCATAAATATCCTCTGTTTTGCAGATACTGGACAGGAACAGTTCAGTAAACAGCAGAAACGGAGGAACATATCATGGCAGAAACACGGCAAAATGAAAATATCGAAACCCTACAGGGCAGGATCTTCCTGCTGTCTATCACGGGAGAGGTGGAAGGGCATGAATCCCTCGGGGAGCGGGCAAAGACGACAAAATATGAGCATATCCTTCCAAAGCTCGCGATGGTGGAGGATGACAGTGAGGTGGAGGGGCTTCTGATCCTTTTGAATACGGTGGGCGGCGATGTGGAGGCCGGGCTGGCGATCGCGGAGATGATTGCTTCCTTAAGTAAACCGACGGTATCCCTCGTGCTTGGCGGCGGTCATTCTATTGGTGTACCGCTGGCAGTATCCGCAGATTACTCGTTTATCGTTCCGAGCGCTACGATGGTCATCCATCCGGTGCGCTCCAACGGCATGTTTATCGGTGTCATGCAGTCATACCAGAATCTGGTCAAAACGCAGGATCGGATCACCGCCTTTATTTCCCAGCATGCCGATATCAGTGTGGCGCGGCTCGAGGAGCTGATGCTGGATACATCTACGCTTGTCAAGGATGTTGGCACGATGCTGGAGGGAGAGGAAGCTGTCCGTGAAGGCCTGATCAACGAGGTGGGCGGTATCCGTCAGGCACTGGAAAAGCTCTATGCGCTGATCCGTTCGCAAAAAAACTGATTGTCCACACAGCAAATCTATGCTATAATTTCTAATCGGTTTTATACGTTAAGAGAATAGACAAACGTTTTAGATAAAGGATACGATAGATTTATGCTGTTAAAAGCAGGTTTACTTGGAATATTACAGGGAATCTTTGAATTCCTGCCGGTGAGCAGTGCCGGTCATATGATGCTCTTTTATACACTGCTGCACATGAAGACTGCATCGCCGATCGCCTTTTTAAGCGCGGCGCATCTGGGCAGTCTGATCGCCGTCTGTTTCCTGTTTCAGAAGGAGCTTTGGCATATCCTTGCAGAGCTTTTCCAGATCCCCGGGAAGCTGAAGGCAAACATGAAGAATTATATCGAACAGTTAAGAAACGGTGTACGGGATCCTCACCGGCCGCTGTTTACATCCAACTACGGACGGCTGGCGATGCTGTGTACGGTCGGTAATGTGCCCACGGTGATCCTCGGCATCGGTTTCCGGCAGCTGGCAGAGGAGCTGTCGACCAATATCCTTGCTGTCGGCATGGGATTTCTCGTCACCGCCATCTTTCTTCTGGTGGCCGGTGTGATCCAGCAGGGCGAAAAGACACCGCAGGATCTTGTCTGGTGGCAGATCCTGCTTCTGGGTGTCTGTCAGGGATGCGCTGTCTTTCCGGGCGTTTCCCGGTTTGCGCTGGTACTGTGTCTTCTGATCCTGTTCGGGCAGACACGGAAATCCTCAGTGCTGTGCGCCGTGCTGATGCAGGTGCCGGTACTGCTGGGCGCTTTTCTGTATACGGTGCGCGACCTGTTTACCGGAGAGGATATCGCCATGACTGCAGCGGCCATGCTGCTTTCCATCGTACTGTCCGCGTTGACTGGCTGTTTCCTGATCCGTACGATGTTGAAGCGTATACATAAACGGAGCTTTATAGGCTTTTCGCTGTACTGCGTTCTGCTGGCTCTGATCTGTATTGCCTGTCATCTGTATCTGGCAAAATAAATACAGTACCCGTGTGCTGTATGGGAGGTATTTGTGGCAACCAAATCTAATACAAAGAAAAAATCGACATCAACAAAGAAAAAAGCAACCAAAGCACCGGCCAAAAGCACGGCACAAAGAAAAGCGTCCCGTTCCGGTGCTGTACATACATCCCGCAGCCGGGTATCGGCAAAGGAGCGCTATATCCGTGAGATCGTCCACTGGATCTGTATCGCATTCTGCCTGATCCTTTTCTTAAGCCTTTTTGGCATCTGTGGTGTTGTCGGGGATTTCTTTTCCCGGACGATGCTTGGCTGTTTTGGCCTCATGGCCTATGTGTTCCCGTTGCTTTTGTATATGCTGATCCGATTTGGACTGGAATACAACCGCAGGGCAGGCAGGGGCTATATGCTGTTCTGCTATGTATTGCTGTTTTTCTGTCTGTGTGGTCTTATCCAGATCCTGTTTGCAGCGGATGATCCGTCAAAGATCGCCATTGCCTACAAGGCGGCAGCCAAAGATCAGCTGTGCGGCGGTGTCTGCGGTCTGTTACTGGTGCGTGGATTATCCTATCTGCTAGGCGAGACCGGGGCATTTATCGTATTTTTGCTGATCCTGATCATCTGTATCGTTCTGCTGTCCAGAAAATCGCTGTTGTATCCGCTGCAGGAGAGTACCCGCTGGATGGCCATGCAGGCAAAGCAGCGTGCCGCCAGAAAAGCACAGCCGCGGACAGATCACCGCAGCGCTGCAGAGTATATGCCGGATATCAATTTTGAGGCAACCGATCTGAAGCATCAGACCTCCTCCACACCGGCATCTGACGGTTTTACCGGAGAGCCTGTCCAGCAGACGCTGGATCTTGCAGCCATGACGCCGGATCCGGCCGAAAAAGCCAAACGGACGCTTTCCGGCAGAGCATCGACTGCAAAGACAGAGAAAAAGCCGGATGCTGCAACAGAAGCATCGAAGCATACAGTGGAAGAAAAAACGCCGGAAAAAACACCGGCTTCCGATTTCCATATTTTCCGTGCGGAACCCGAAAGCCCTTCGGAGCCCACAAAAGACAGCACACCGTCCAGTGGTGCAGAGCTGATGGCCGAAGAGCAGGAAAAGAATACACCGCCGGAAAAAGCAAAAAAGCTGACGCCGAAGGAAAAGCTCCAGCAGGAGCAGCAGATTCTTTCGGAGATCGCTAAATCCGAGGCGGAGAAAAAGGAATATGCTTTCCCGCCGGTCAGCCTTCTGCAGAAGGGCTCCGGCAAGGACAGCGGTACCAGCGACAAGGTGCTGTACGAAACAGCGAAAAAGCTGGAGGATACCTTAAACAGCTTTGGCGTCAAGGTCACCGTGACCAACGCCAGCTGCGGCCCTACGGTCACCCGCTATGAGCTCCAGCCGGAGCAGGGCGTCAAAGTCAGCCGGATCGTCAATCTGACGGACGATATCAAGCTGAATCTGGCGGTAGCCGATATCCGTATCGAAGCGCCGATCCCCGGCAAGGCAGCGGTCGGTATCGAGGTGCCAAACCCCACCAATAGCGCTGTCTATCTCGGCGATCTGTTATCGTCGCCACAGTTTGAAAAGGCCGAATCAAAGCTGGCCTTTGCGGTCGGCAAGGATATCGCCGGTCAGCCGGTGGTAGCGGATATCGCCAAGATGCCGCATCTTCTGATCGCCGGTGCTACCGGTTCCGGTAAATCCGTATGTATCAATACGCTGATCATGAGCATCCTTTACAAGGCCAGACCGGATGAGGTCAAGCTCATCATGATCGACCCGAAGGTTGTAGAGCTGAGCGTTTATAACGGTATCCCGCACCTTCTGATCCCGGTTGTGACCGACCCGAAAAAGGCGGCCGGTGCGCTGAACTGGGCGGTAAACGAGATGACCGACCGTTACAACAAGTTTGCACAGTACGGTGTCCGTGATATGAAGGGCTATAATAAGAAGATCGAAGCACTGGAAGATGTGGAGGATGAGAAAAAGCCGGCCAAGATGCCGCAGATCGTCGTGATCGTGGACGAGCTGGCCGATCTGATGATGGTGGCCTCCAGCGAGGTGGAGGATGCGATCTGCCGTCTGGCCCAGCTGGCCAGAGCTGCCGGTATTCATCTGATCATCGCCACACAGCGTCCTTCCGTCAATGTCATTACGGGTCTGATCAAGGCCAATATGCCGTCCCGTGTGGCTTTTGCCGTAAGCTCCGGTGTGGATTCCCGTACAATCCTGGATATGAACGGCGCAGAAAAGCTTCTGGGCAAGGGCGATATGCTCTTTTATCCGCAGGGCTATCCAAAACCCGCCAGATTGCAGGGCAGCTTTGTCTCCGACAAAGAGGTCAGCGCTGTCGTTGACTTTTTGAAAAACGGTCAGGATGAACCGGTACAGTACGACGCTTCGATCACCGAGCAGATCAGTGCTTCCTCTTCAGCAACAGAGATCAGCTCCAACAAGAGCGAACGGGATGTACTGTTTGAAGAGGCCGGACGTTTTATCATCGAAAAGGATAAAGCCTCCATCGGTATGCTGCAGCGGATGTTCAAGATCGGCTTCAACCGTGCGGCACGTATCATGGATCAGCTCTGCGAGGCCGGAGTGGTCAGCGGAGAAGAGGGCACAAAGCCCAGAAAGATTCTGTTATCCATGGAAGAATTTGACGAGCTGCTTTCACAGCTGTAATATGTGATAGCTGTGAAAGTTATAAAACAGTTCCAATAAAGAGGTAAAGGTATGAATTGCAAATATTGCGGCTATAAGCTGGGAGATGATGCGGCCTACTGCCCGAGCTGTGGCAGGGAGGTCCGTCTGGTAGCAGATTATCAGGTCTTCGGTGACAGTCTGACGCCACAGGAGGCTTCTGCCAAAGCACCCGGAAAGAAAAAGATCACCGTCACGCAGGATGAGATCGCCCGCACCATCAAACGCGAGCGGGAGGAAAAGCGGCGGAAAAAGAAAAAAAGGCAGCGTATTGCCATCGTGATTGCCGTGGTTGTCGTTGTGGCAGCTGCCGGTATCGGATGGCGTATGCACAAAACCTACATAGAAGAGCATTCGCTGGAATACCAGCTGTCGGCAGCTGAAGCGGCATTTTCCAATGGCAAGTACAGCGACGCCTACGATGCAGTACAAAAGGCCATCGATCTGGACGATACATCGGCAGATGCCTGGCTGTTAAAAGCGGACATCCTGTACGCCCAGAAGGAATACGACAAGGCCGAATCCGTCCTGAAAAAGGTAATCAGCCTCTATCCGGAGAACCAGACGGCATACAGTACGCTGATCCGTGTGTACGAGACAACAAAGCAGCCGGACAAAATCGCCGATCTGTTTGCTTCCTGCACGGATATGACGATCCGTGAAAAATTCTCGGCCTATATCTGCAATGCGCCGACCGCAGATCCGGAGGGCGGCAGCTACAGCGATTACGTCAATGTAACACTGACCGCAGACGATGACGCCCAGATTTATTACACGACAGACGGTACGCTGCCTGCAAAGGACAATGGTTCTCTATACAGCGAGCCGATTGCTCTGGAAGAAGGTACCACGACCTTAAAAGCGGTTGCTGTCAATGCAAAGAATATCACGAGCGATCTGATCACGCTGTCGTATTCTGTTTTATATCCGGTGCCGGATACACCGAAGATCGCGCCAAGCTCCGGTACATTTACTGCCGGTATGGACACAACGATCCAGGTGGTCGTACCGGACGGCTGTAAAGCGTATTATGCCTTTGACCAGAAGCCGACAGAAAAGACCGGTAAGCAGTATACCGGTCCGGTAGAGATGCCGGCCGGAGAGCATACCTTCTATGCAATCCTTGTCAACGCTTACGGAAAATCAAGCTATGCCGCCAGCGAAACCTACAGCAACAAGGCGCAGGAAGAAACCGTCACCGAAGAAGGGACACAGGATACGGAAAACGAGCAGTAGTCTGTCCTAACTCCACAAATACGGGGCAGAAATTGATAAAGCATTCACAATCATCAGAAAATATCCATGTTTATATGGCGTTTTAATAATATACTGTGGTATTATTCTAATTAACATACAAAAATACAAAACAGGAGGAAGTTATGTACAAGATTTTAAAAGCAGAAAAGCTTGCGGAAAACATCTATTCCATGATCGTGGAAGCACCGCGCGTAGCAAAACACTGCGAACCGGGACAGTTTATCATCGCAAAGACAGACGAGACAGGAGAGCGTATCCCGCTGACGATCTGTGACTACGACCGCGAAGCCGGTACGGTCCGCATCGTTTTCATGCCGATCGGTTATTCCACAATGAAAATGAGCGAATTAAAGGCAGGAGACGCTTTCGAGGATTTCGTCGGACCGCTGGGAAGACCGTCCGATCTGATCGATGAGCCGATCGAAGAACTCAAAAAGAAAAACATCCTGTTTATCGCCGGCGGTGTCGGTACTGCACCGGTATATCCGCAGGTAAAATGGCTGCATGAGCATGGCATCACAGCAGACGCCATCATCGGTGCAAAGACAAAGGATCTTGTCATTCTTGAGGACGGATTCAAAGATGTATGTAATCTGTATGTAACGACAGACGACGGTTCCTACGGACGTACCGGTATGGTTACCAAATGTCTGGAGGATCTTGTAAAAGAGGGCAAACATTACGATCACTGCGTAGCGATCGGTCCGATGATCATGATGAAATTTGTCTGTAAGCTGACAAAAGAACTCGGTATCCCGACCGTTGTCAGCATGAACCCGATCATGGTAGACGGTACCGGCATGTGCGGCGCCTGTCGTGTCATGGTAGGGGACGAGGTCAAATTCGCCTGTGTAGACGGACCGGAGTTTGACGGTCATCTGATCGACTTTGACCAGGCTATGCAGAGACAGACCATGTATAAAACAGAGGAAGGCCGTGCAAAATTAAAATTCATCGAGGGTGACACCCATCACGGCGGATGCGGACATTGCGGAGGTGACAAATAATGGCAGATGCATTAAAGAGAGTACCGGTCAGAGAACAGGATCCGGCAGTCAGAGCACATAATTTTGAAGAAGTATGTTTAGGTTACAATAAAGAAGAAGCCATGGACGAGGCTACCCGCTGCCTCCACTGCAAAAATGCCAAATGCGTACAGGGATGTCCGGTTTCCATCAATATTCCGGATTTCATCGCAGCAGTAAAAGAAGGCGAGTTCGAGAAGGCTTATCAGGTGATCGGACAGTCCAGCGCCCTTCCTGCAGTCTGTGGCCGTGTATGCCCTCAGGAGAGCCAGTGCGAGGGTAAATGTATCCGCGGTATCAAGGGCGAACCGGTATCCATCGGTAAGCTGGAGCGTTTCGTAGCCGACTGGGCCAAGGAAAACAGCATCAAGCCGGAAACAGCCAAAGAGAAAAACGGCAAGAAGGTCGCTGTCATCGGTGCAGGCCCGGCAGGTCTTACCTGCGCAGGCGATCTGGCAAAGCTTGGCTATGAAGTCAAGATCTTTGAGGCACTGCATAAAGCCGGCGGCGTACTGGCTTACGGTATCCCGGAATTCCGTCTGCCAAAGAGCAAGGTCGTAGACGCTGAGGTTGAAAACGTAAAATCCCTCGGTGTTGAGATCGAGACCAACGTCATCATCGGTAAATCCATCACTGTAGACGAACTTTTACAGGATGAGGGCTACAATGCCGTATTTATCGGCTCCGGTGCCGGTCTGCCGATGTTTATGGGTATCCCGGGTGAGACAGCCAACGGCGTTATGTCCGCCAACGAGTTCCTGACTAGAAACAACCTGATGAAGGCTTATCTGGACGATTACGATACACCGATCCGCAAGGGCAAAAAGGTCGCTGTTGTCGGCGGCGGTAACGTTGCCATGGATGCTGCCCGTACTGCACTGCGTCTCGGTGCTGATGTACATATCATCTACAGACGTAGTGAAGCAGAGCTTCCGGCACGTAAAGAGGAAGTCCATCATGCCAAGGAAGAGGGCATCAACTTCGAGCTTCTGACCAACCCGAAGGAGATCCTTGTGGATGAGAACGGCTGGGTCAAGGGTATCCGCTGCATCCGTATGGAGCTTGGTGAACCGGATGCTTCCGGCAGAAGACGCCCGATCGAGGTTCCGGGTTCCGTATTTGATATCGATGTCGATACTGTCATCATGTCTCTGGGTACAAGCCCGAACCCGCTGATTTCTTCGACCACCTACGGTCTGGATGTCAACAAGAGAAAATGTATCATCGCAGACGAAGAGACAGGTAAGACCACCAAGGACGGCGTATACGCCGGTGGTGATGCCGTAACAGGTGCAGCTACTGTTATCCTGGCTATGGGAGCCGGTAAAGCTGCCGCCAAGGGTATCCACGAATATCTGTCCAACAAATGATAAAAACGGGCCTTTGCCCGGGATGAAATGAGGGTATCATGAGAATAACCGTTCTCTGTGTGGGAAAGATCAAAGAAAAATATCTGCAGCAGGGCATTGCCGAATACAGCAAACGCCTGGGCAGATACATCAAGCTGGATATTCTTGAGGTACCGGACGAAAGAACACCGGACCGGGCTTCTGCGGCACAGGAAGCCCAGATCCGGGATATCGAAGGGGAACGGCTCTTAAAGCATATCCGGCCCGACGATTTTGTCGTAACTATGGCGATTAACGGTAAAATGCTGGATTCGGTGGAGCTGTCCCGGCAGATCGAAACCTGGGGCGTACAGGGCAAAAGCCATCTGGTCTTTGTGATCGGCGGCTCCCTTGGCCTGTCAGATGCCGTATTGCAGCGCGGGGATTATGCCCTCAGCTTTTCGAAGCTGACCTTTCCCCATCAGCTGATGCGGATGATCCTGCTGGAACAGATCTACAGAAGCTACCGGATCATAAACCACGAACCCTATCACAAATAACAATCGGAGGAGGCATATCTATGCTCGAATTCAAGTATGACACACAGCTTCTGATCGAGGGTGAAAACCTGGATGAGGACGAGATCAACGATTACATTACAGAACATTTCAAGGGTGACTGTCTTCTGGCAGTCGGCGACGAGGATCTGATCAAGATCCATTTCCATACCAATGAGCCGTGGCTTCTGCTGGAATATGCAGCAAGTCTTGGTGAGATCTACGATATTGTCGTAGAGGATATGGACAGACAGTCCAGAGGCTTAAAGGGCTGATCAAACGACAGGAGGGACACAGCGCAGCATGATTTACGACGAGATTGAAGAGTACATAGCCGGTTATCCGATCTATCAGTATGCTTTTATGGATTCTGCAAAGGTCGAATTTTCCGACCGGGTTCGTACGATCTGTAAAAAGGAATGTGCACGTTATGGGCATTCCTGGTCCTGCCCGCCGGCGGTTGGCAGTGTAAAGAGCTGTGAAGCCATCTGCAAAAAATACCCCAAAGCCCTTTTATTTTCCACAGTGGCCGAAGTCGAGGACTATTCCAATATGGACAAGCTTCTCGAAAGCAAGGAGGAGCATGAGCTGATCACCCGGCAGATCTTGCGCTATTTAAAGGAGCATGACGTCGTGTGCTACGCGCTCAGCTCGGATTCCTGTTCAATCTGCGATAAATGTGCCTATCCAAAGGCCTGCCGCCATCCGGAGGCAGTGCTTCCCTGCATTGAAAGCCATGGCATCGTAGTCATGAATGCCATTGAGAAATGCAGCATGGATTTTTATCTCGGGGAGAACACCGTGCTGTGGTTTACCATGATTTTTCTGAAAAATGTATATGAATTTTAATACCCGCATATATTGGGTATGAGTAAAGGATCAGGATGGATCGTATGGCTTTCAGAAGCAAAAAGCAAAAGGCCGCATGCGATGCATCCTTTTCTTATTTCAAAAAGGGGCATCCCGTCATCACCATGCACGGCAGCAGCCATGTCTGTATTGAAAATTACCGGCGGCTTTTGGCCATTTCCTGTGAAGAGATCCTGCTGTCTACGTCCCTTGGCCCGCTGGTGGTATGCGGCAGCCAGCTGACGATCCTGTGCTTTTCGCCGACGGAAATCTCCATCGGAGGACGGATCCATACTGTACGCTATGTCAGGGAGGATGCGCGATGAAAAAAAGACATGTTCTGCGCCGCTTTGCCTGGCTGGACTGCCGGATGTCCGGGGCAGAGGTGCTTCGTTTCCTGCATCTGTGCAGCCGGCAGTCGATCGTTCTGGAGCATCTGGTCAAAACAGACAACGGCTATACCTTCACGATCCGTCTGGACCATTATGTGCGCATCCGGCATCTGCGGTATCTGACCGGCGTACATATCCAGGTTGTCCGCAAGAAAGGATTTCCTTTCCGGCTGCGGTCTGCACTTGGCCGGAAGGCATTCCTTGGCGGTCTTTTTTTCTGCGCACTGTTGTGGTGGTTCCTTTCGGGACACATCTGGGAGATCCGTTTTACCGGTAACGTACAGACGACCAACGAAACGCTGATCCGTTATCTGCGCACCGAACATATCCAGAGTGGCATGAAGAAGAAGGATGTCGACACCAAAGCCATCGCCGCTGGACTTCGAAATGCCTTCCCGGAATTTGTCTGGGTCGCCGCCGAATCCTCGGGAACTGTGCTATATATCCGTATCGAAGAGGCAAAACAGGTGGAAGAGGAAGATACAGCGCAAAACGATGCCAGTCTCTATGCCGATAAGGAGGGGGAGATCGTTTCGATCGTTACCAGAAACGGCATTGCCCAAAAAACTGCCGGGGAATACATCTATCCCGGGGATCTTTTAGTCAGCGGTGAGATCCCGCTGTATGACGACGGGCAGAATATCACAGGCTATACCTACTGCGGTGCCGACGCCGATATCGTGCTGGCAACAGAATATGTATACTACGACCGCATAACGTATGTACACCAGCAGCCAGTCTATGAAAAAGCCAGATTCTGCGGCGTGCAGGCTGGGATAGCCGGTACACAGCTGCGACTGTGGCAGAAGCCGGAAGCGGGAGAGATTATAGCCTCCGTATATCCGCTGGCTTTTTCAAAAGACTGTCCGCTGCCATTTTCTCTGACCCTCTACAGCGTCCGTCCCTGCCGGTATGTGTCGGCTGTATACAGTCAGGAGGAGGCAGCTGCCCTTTTGCAGGAACATTTTTCCGAATTTTTTGTGCAATTAGCAAAAAAGGTAATGCGTATAACAGCAAACAATGTTAAAATAGCACTATATCAAGATTATGCGATAGCCAGTGGCCGTCTGTCGATGGAGGAAACTACCGGGATGCCGGGGGCTACGCCAAAAACCAGCAGAAAGGACCAGACACTAGACGATTGATGTACGAAGAACTGATGGAGATTCCTGCCGAGCATGCCAAAAATGTATTTGGCGAATTTGACAGTTATCTCAAGAAAATAGAAAAGACACTGCAGGTAGAGACTGTGGAGAGGGACGGCGAGTTAAGGATCACCGGCCAGCAGGCCCATGTGGAGAGAACTGTGCTGATCTTAAACCAGCTGTTGGAGCTTTCCCGCCGCAAAAATGTGATCCATGAGCAGAATGTCAATTACCTGCTGTCACTTTCCGAGCCGGAAAAGGCAGAAAAATACGTGGAGATGGACAAATCCTGTATCTGTCATACGATCCAGGGCAAGCCGGTCAAGCCAAAGACCTTCGGCCAGAAGAAATACGTCGAAGCGATCCAGAACAACAAGATCGTTTTCGGTATCGGCCCGGCAGGTACGGGTAAGACATATCTGGCGATGGCCATGGCGATCACCGCCTTCAGAAACGACGAGGTGAGCCGGATCATCCTGACCCGCCCGGCGATCGAGGCCGGAGAGAAGCTCGGCTTCCTCCCCGGTGACCTGCAGAGCAAGATCGACCCGTACCTCCGGCCGCTCTACGACGCCCTGTACCAGATCATGGGCCCGGAGAATTTCCAGCGCAATATGGAAAAGGGTCTGATCGAGGTCGCACCTTTAGCCTACATGCGAGGCCGTACGCTGGACAACGCCTTTATTATCCTGGACGAGGCCCAGAATACGACACCGGCCCAGATGAAGATGTTTCTGACCCGTATCGGCTTTGATTCCAAGGTGATCGTCACCGGCGATTCCACCCAGAAGGATCTGCCCGCCGACCAGAAATCCGGTCTGGAGGTGGCAAAAGAGGTACTGCAGGGCATCGAGGATATTTCGTTTTGCGAGCTGACCGGCGCCGATGTTGTCCGTCACCCGCTGGTACAGAAGATCGTACAGGCCTACGACGCCTACGAAAAGAAAGCAGAGAAAGCCAGAAAGAGAACGGATGGCAGAAAGGGCAGAAGATGACGTTAGAATTTGAAAAAGAATACGACTATACGTTTCCTTTTGATGAGGAGGCGCTGGCCCGGCAGGTGATCGATGCCGTACTGGATCAGGAAGCATGTCCGTACGAATGTGAGGTCAGCCTTGTTTTGAGCGGCGAAGCTGAGATTCAGGAGGCCAACCGCGATTTCCGGCAGATCGACCGGGTGACGGATGTGCTGTCATTCCCGATGCAGCCGTTTCCGGCACCGGCAAGCTATGATTTTCTGGAGGAAGCAGACGATGCCTTTCATCCGGAAACCGGAGAGCTTCTGCTTGGCGATATCCTGATCTGTATTCCCCGGATGTTGGAACAGGCAGAGGAATACGGTCACGGCGTTAAGAGAGAATACGCCTTTTTAATCGCCCACAGTATGCTGCATCTTCTGGGCTATGACCATATGACCCCCGAAGAAGCAGCCGTAATGGAAGGAAAGCAAAATCAGGTTCTGAATGAACTGAAGATAACGAGAGGTGATGCAAATGAAAACTAAACAGATCGCAGCAATGGGACTTACACTGGCACTGGCACTGACCGGATGCGGCAAGGGTACGGCTTCTTCCGAGGTTTCCTCTGTCACCACCCCGGCGGAGGTTTCTTCCTCGGTGGTCAGTGAGGCTTCCGGACTGGCCGAGCCTTCGGTGATCGCGGCAGAAGAAATCGATCCGAACGCCCCGGAGGGCATGGCCAAGAGCTACCTGACCGGCGAATACGTGGATGAAGCGATCAGCCGTCAGCGTCCGATCGCCCTGATGTTTAACAACATCCAGGCCGCCTGCCCGCAGTCCGGTATCGAAAACGCCGACGTTCTTTATGAAGCGCCGGTAGAGGGCGGTATCACCCGTCTGATGGGTATTTTTGAAAACTACGATGGTCTGACAAAGATCGGCTCCGTACGAAGCGCCCGTATCTATTTCGTCCGCTTTGCCCTGGGCTGGGATGCGATCTACTGCAGCGTCGGCCATTCCAAATATGCGGTAGATCTTCTCGATTCCCCGACAACGGACAGCATGGACGGCGTAACCAGCACAGGTGCCGGTGTATATTACCGTACCGAGGACAGAAAAGCGCCGCACAACTGCTACGCCAGCGCAGACGGCATCAAGGCCGGTATCGAAAAGCAGGGCTTTGATACGAATTATGACGCCAAATATCATGGCTATTTCCAGTTTGTAAACAGCGGTGAGACAGCATCCTATGAGGGTACTCCGGCCAATACCGTGCGCACCGGCTATTTCCATAACGATCCGTACTTTACCTACAACAGCGACGACCAGCTGTATTACCGTTTCCAGTTTGATGCCAAGCAAATCGACGATCAGACCGGCAACCAGCTGGCCTTCAAGAACCTGATCCTGCAGTATTGCAATTATGAGATGTTCGACGATGACAAATCCTTAAATATCGACATCAATTCCGGCGGAAAGGCACAGTATATTTCCAATGGTGTCTGCACGGAGATGACCTGGAACAGAGATTCGACGACAGGCATCACCCATTACTACATGGCTGACGGTTCCGAAGTCAAATTAAATACAGGAAAGACCTACGTAGGTATCATTCTAAATCCGAATGCCGACCGCGTAGAGATCACCGAATAAACAGCCCAGACTGCTGCCGGAGAGAATTTTCCGGTGGCAGTTTTTGCTTTTTCCTCCGGTAGACAAACCGATGAAAATATAGTAAAATGTGATATTTGACAGGTTATGCTTATTTTTCGTCGCTCTGTATCTCTTTCAGCTGAAGCGTCAGACACAGGCAGAGCCAGACGTACACCATACAGGAGGAACTATGGACCAGAAGAAAATCGAGAGAATCAACGCCCTTGCGAAAAAATCAAAAACCGCCGAAGGGCTTACACCGGCCGAGAAGGAAGAACAGGCACTTTTACGTCGGGAATACATTGAAGCGATCAAGCACAATGTCCGCACACAGATGAACAACATTGATATGATTGAAAAGGACGGCTCCGTCGTCAATCTGGGGGAAAAGTATGGAAGAAAAAACACGCATTAGAAAAGAAGTTTTTGCGAAAAGAAAGGCCATCACAGACAGTGAGGTACATGAGCGCAGTATGCAGATCTTAGAGCGTCTGACCGCCATGGATGCCTACAAAAACAGCGACGAAATCTTTGTCTATGTCGACGCCAAACATGAGGTCGAGACGATGGATCTGATTCGCCGGTGCATGGCTGACGGCAAAAGGGTCGCCGCTCCGAAGGTCCGCGGCAAAGAGATGGACTTTTACTGGCTGGAAACCCTTGACCAGCTGGAGCCGGGCTATTTCGGTATCCTGGAGCCGGCCTGTGGAGAGATCGTTACCTGGCCAAAGGCGCTGATGCTGGTACCGGGCGTGGCTTTTGATACCAAATGCCACCGGATCGGCTACGGTCAGGGCTTTTATGACCGCTATCTGGCCACATGGTCGGAGCATACCACCATCGCACTGGCCTTTGATTTTCAGATTTACGATGCCGTGCCCTTTGAAGTGACCGATATCTGTCCGCAGATGGTCCTGACAGAAACCACAGAATATACAGACAGGAAATAAGATTATGGAAAATACAACACCCGTTACACCGGCAGAAGCCGAAAATGAGACCCTGCGCCAGTACGCCTTTATGCGTATGGCCAGACAGCTGATTGAAGAGAAGGAAAAGGAGCTTGGCCGCCCTTTATATTTCTGCGTCGTGACCTTTGGCTGTCAGATGAACGCCAGAGACTCCGAAAAGCTCGAGGGTATTCTGGAGCAGGCCGGATATCACAAGACAGAGGAAGAGGAAAAGGCAGACTTTGTGATCTACAATACCTGCACCGTCCGCGAAAACGCCAATTTACGTGTCTATGGCCGCCTCGGTTACCTGCACAGCCTCCGCAAGAAAAATTCGGAATTAAAGATCGCCCTGTGCGGCTGCATGATGCAGGAGGAAGAGGTCGTAGCCAAGATCAAAAAGAGCTACCGCTTTGTCAATCTGATCTTTGGTACCCACAATCTGTACAAGTTCGCCGAGCTGTTATACGGCATGCTCTGCGCCGACCAGATGATCGTGGATACCTGGAAGGATACCAAGGAGATCGTGGAGGAGCTGCCCGTAGACCGCAAATACAGCTTCAAATCCGGTGTCAATATCATGTTTGGCTGCAACAATTTCTGCAGCTACTGTATCGTACCGTATGTCCGTGGCCGGGAAAAGAGCCGCCAGCCGGAGGACATCATTAAAGAGATCAAACATCTGGTAGCCGATGGCGTGGTCGAGGTCATGCTGCTGGGCCAGAATGTCAATTCCTACGGCAAAAATCTGGAAACGCCGGTCAGCTTTGCCGAGCTTCTCGAACAGGTGGCCCGGATCGAAGGTCTTAAACGCATCCGCTTTATGACCTCCCATCCGAAGGATCTCTCCGACGAGCTGATCGCTGTGATGGCAAAATATCCGAAGATCTGTCGCCATATCCATCTGCCTTTGCAGTCCGGCAGCAGCCGTGTCTTAAAGGTGATGAACCGCCGGTATACGAAGGAACAGTATCTGGCGCTGACAGAAAAAATCCGTCAGGCTATCCCGGATATCTCCCTGACCACCGATATCATTGTCGGCTTCCCGGGTGAGACAGAGGAGGATTTTGAAGAAACACTGGATGTCGTACGCCGCGTCCGCTACGACAGTGCTTTTACCTTTATTTATTCCAAGCGTACCGGCACACCGGCAGCCGCTATGGAAGATCAGGTCGAAGAATCCGTTGTCAAGGAGCGGTTTGACCGTCTGCTTACCCTGGTACAGGAGATCTCCCGTGAGGAATGTTCCCGGTTTGAGGGCCGTATGATGGATGTCCTCGTCGAGGGCGTCAACGAGCAGGATGAGCATCTGGTCACCGGACGTCTCGGCAACAATTTACTCGTACATTTTCCAGGCACACCGGCAGATATCGGACAGATCCTTCCGGTACATCTGGACACATGCAAAGGATTTTACTACATGGGCAGCCGTGTAGAAGAATAGGCAGGTAGATATTTTGGCACTTTCACCAATGATGCAGCATTATATGAAAACAAAAGAGGAGTACAAGGACTGTATCCTGTTTTACCGTCTCGGTGACTTTTACGAGATGTTTTTCGATGATGCGTTAACTGTAACCAAAGAACTGGAGCTGACACTGACCGGCAAGGACTGCGGTCTGGAGGAGCGGGCTCCCATGTGCGGCGTTCCTTTTCATGCCGCCGACACCTACATCAACCGTCTGATCGCCAAGGGCTACAAAGTAGCGATCTGTGAGCAGGTCGAGGATCCGAAGACCGCCAAGGGTATGGTCAAGCGGGAGGTTGTCCGGGTCGTTACCCCGGGTACGAATTTAAACGCCACCGGCATCGACGATGCAAAGAACAATTATCTGATGAGCATCGTCTATATGGAGAACCATTTCGGTATCTGTATCGCCGACGTCAGCACCGGTGAATGCTATGTCACCGAGGTGGACAAGATCCGCAAGCTGGTGGATGAGATCAACAAATATTCGCCGTCCGAGATCATCTGCAATCAGGCACTGATGGTCTGCGGACTGGATGTGGAGGATTTAAAGCACCGGCTGCAGATCGCCGTATATCCGCTGGATTCCTGGTATTTTGACGATGATCTCTGCCACAAGACGCTGATGGAGCATTTTCATCTGATGAGTATCGAGGGGCTTGGTCTTGGCGATTATGAAACATCGATCATTGCCGCAGGCGCTTTGTTTACCTACCTGCGCGAGACCCAGAAAAGCAATCTGGAGCATATGAGCACAATCACGCCATATGTGACCGACCATTATATGCTGATCGACAGCTCCAGCCGCCGGAATCTTGAACTGGTGGAAACCCTGCGGGAAAAGCAGAAGAGAGGCTCCCTTTTATGGGTACTGGACAAGACCAAAACCGCCATGGGCGCCCGCATGATGCGAAGCTTTGTGGAGCAGCCGCTTGTGGACGTTGAAGAGATCGAGATCCGCCAGGACGCCATCGAAGAATTAAACAACAATCCGATGGCCCGCGATGAGATCCGCGAGTATCTGCAGCCTGTCTACGATCTGGAGCGTCTGATCTCCCGGATCAGCTACCATTCAGCCAATCCGAGAGATCTTCTGGCTTTCCGTTCCTCGCTGGAAATGCTGCCGCATATCCGCCGGATCCTGAAGGATTTTTCGTGTCAGGCACTGACACAGATCCTGGATGAGATGGATCCGCTGGAGGATCTGTGTTCCCTGATTGAGGCTGCGATCGTCGACGATCCGCCGCTGGCGATGAAGGAGGGCGGCATCATCCGCGACGGCTACAACACAGACGTCGATAATTACCGCCATGCCAAGACCGAGGGCAAGACCTGGCTGGCCGATCTGGAGGCAACGGAGCGCGATAAAACCGGCATCCGCAACCTCAAGGTCAAATATAATAAAGTATTCGGCTATTATCTCGAGGTCACCAATTCCTTCAAGGAGATGGTGCCGGACTACTATACCCGCAAGCAGACCCTGACCAATGCCGAGCGTTATATCACACCGAAGCTCAAGGAGCTCGAGGATATGATCCTCGGTGCGGAGGACAAACTGTATTCTCTGGAATACGTGCTGTTTGCCCAGATCCGTGATACGGTGGCCGCCCAGGTAGAGCGCATCCAGACAACGGCCCGCGCTGTGGCAAGACTGGACGTTTTTGCGTCGCTTTCTCTGGTGGCCTCCCGGAATAATTATGTCCGTCCGAGCGTCAACAACCGCGGCATCATCGATATCCAGAGTGGCCGTCATCCGGTCGTGGAGCAGATGATCTCCAACGATATGTTTATTGCCAACGACGTCCGTCTCGACAACGGCAACAACCGGATCGCCGTCATCACCGGACCGAACATGGCCGGTAAATCCACCTATATGCGGCAGGTCGCACTGATCGTCCTAATGGCCCAGATCGGTTCCTTTGTTCCGGCAGCCAAGGCAAAGATCGGCATCGTAGACCGGATCTTTACCCGTGTGGGTGCATCCGACGATCTGGCCAGCGGACAGAGTACCTTTATGGTGGAAATGACCGAGGTTGCCAATATCTTACGAAACGCTACGTCAAAGAGTCTTCTGATCCTTGACGAGATTGGCCGCGGTACGAGTACCTTTGACGGATTAAGTATTGCATGGGCCGTTATCGAGCATATTGCAAATACAAAGCTTCTGGGGGCCAAGACGCTCTTTGCCACCCATTACCATGAGCTGACCGAGCTGGAGGGCAAGATCCCCGGCGTCAGCAATTACTGTATCGCCGTCAAGGAACGGGGCGATGATATCGTATTTTTACGAAAGATCGTCCGGGGCGGCGCAGACAAAAGCTACGGTATCCAGGTGGCCAAGCTGGCCGGTGTGCCGGATTCTGTCATCGAGCGTGCCAAGGAGCTGGTGGATCAGCTTCTCGACGCCGATATCACCGAGCGCGTGCGGGATATGGCAGCGGCGCCGAAAAGCCGCAAAAAGCCGGTGCATTACGATGAAGTCGATCTGGAACAGATGTCCTTATTTGACACGGTAAAGGACGACGATATCCTGAAGGAGCTCAAGGAAATCGATGTCGGCAATCTGACGCCCATCGATGCATTAAATACAATTTACCGCTTACAGAACAAGTTAAAAAACCGCTGGTAGGAAAGGCAGGAGAACGCTATGGCGCAGATAGCTGTACTGGATAAACATACAATCGATCAGATCGCCGCAGGTGAGGTCGTAGAGCGCCCGGCATCCGTTGTCAAGGAGCTGGTGGAAAACGCCATCGACGCCGGTTCCACGGCTGTTACCGTTGAGATCAAGCAGGGTGGCATCGCCTTTATCCGCATCACCGATAACGGCTGCGGTATCCCGAAGGAACAGATTGCCACAGCTTTTCTAAGGCATGCGACCAGCAAGATCACCTCGGTGCAGGATCTTTTATCGATCCATTCCCTGGGCTTTCGCGGCGAGGCGCTTTCGAGTATTTCCGCGGTGGCGCAGGTCGAGTTGATTTCCAAGACCAAAGAAAGCCTGACCGGCAGCCGCTACGTGATCGAGGGCGGTACGGAAAAAACACTGGAAGAGATCGGTGCACCGGAAGGGACGACCATTCTGGTACGCAATCTGTTCTTTAACGTACCGGCCCGGGCAAAGTTTTTAAAGACAGCCACCACAGAGGCCAACTATATTACCTCGTACATGGAGCAGCTGGCGCTTTCCCATCCATCCGTTTCCTTCAAATATATCGTCAACGGGCAGGTGCGGTTCCAGACGACCGGCCGGGGCGAATTAAAGGAAATCATCTACCAGATCTATGGCCGGGATATCGCTGCGGAGCTTCTGCCGGTATCCTACAGGGACGATACACTGTCCATTCAGGGCTTTATCGGAAAACCGATCATTTCCCGCGGCAACCGCAACTTCGAGAACTATTACGTGAACGGACGTTATATCAAGGACAAGATCATCACCAAGGGAATCGAAGAGGGCTATCGCACCTTTATGATGCAGCATCAGTATCCCTTTACCTGCCTTTTCTTTGAAATGCCCGGTACGGAGGTCGATATCAATGTCCATCCGGCCAAGCGGGAGGTCCGTTTTTCCTCGCAGGAAAAGATCTATTTCCAGACCAAGGAAGCGGTGCTCTCCACACTGCATCATGCCGTCCTTGTATTTAACGGGGATGATAACGAGAAAAAATCACATACCGCACAGGCTGTTCCGAAAAAAGAGGCCCTGCCGGAGCCCTTTGAGACCAGACGCAGGGAACAGAGCCTGCGCCCGGCAACGGCAACTGTACGGCCGGTAACCAGACCGCTGCCTGTACAGCCGGACAGAAAGCCGGAAGCTGCTGCGAAATCCCTGGAAGCTGACATCCGCCCGGTGCAGACAGCAGCATCACTACCATTTAGCGGTACAAGGGAGGAAGCTTCGCCGTATGGCAGCCATACGACAGAGACTGCCACTGTATCGTCAGCTTTTAAAGCAACACCGGGGACTCCGGAGAAGAATACAGCAGCACCTTTACCTTCTGTACGGCCGGTCAGACTGTCCGCCGACAGACCGGAAATACATAAAACATCTGTGGAAACCGCAGTGCCGGTTCCTTCTGAGCCGGAAAAAGAAATTCCGGCAGCAGAGCCAAAGTCTGGCCAAATCACAGAACAAAACGCGAAAGATATACAGCAGGAAAAGCCCGAGCAGCTGTCTCTGTTTGCCGAAGACGGCGCATTCCCGCTGGCGGACGAAAAGCAGTACACGATCATCGGACAGCTTTTCGATACCTACTGGCTGTTTGAGATGGACAATGCGCTGTTTATCATGGATCAGCATGCCGCCCATGAAAAGGTTATGTTCGAGCGGCTGATGAAGGAGCATGAAAACCGTGCGGTGACCTCACAGATGGTATCCCCGCCGACGATCCTGCATCCGTCCATGCAGGAGATGGAGCTTTTAAAGGAATACACGGACGTCTTTGCCGAGTACGGCTTTGAGCTGGAAAGCTTTGGCCCTGACGCCATCGCCGTGCGGAGCGTACCGCACAATCTCTATGGCATCGAAGCCCGCCCGCTGTTTGAGGAGCTGTTGGCCGACTGCGCCGATGGTATCGGCAAGCGGGAATCGAGAGAGCTGATCGGCCACCGCATCGCGACCATGGCCTGCAAGGCAGCCGTAAAGGGAAATAACCGGATGAGCCTTCCCGAGGTCAGAGAGCTGTTAAAGGAGCTTCTGACACTGGACAATCCCTACCAGTGTCCCCATGGCCGTCCGACGATCATCCGCATGACCAAGGCGGAAATAGAAAAGAAATTCAGGAGAATTGTCTGAATATGGAAAAGAAACCACTTGTCATACTCACAGGCCCCACCGCAGTGGGAAAGACGGCTCTGTCGATCGCACTGGCACACCGTTTAAACGGCGAGATCATTTCCGCGGATTCCATGCAGGTCTACCGCCATATGGATATCGGCTCGGCAAAGATCCGTCTGGAGGAAATGGACGGTGTCCCGCATCATCTGGTCGATGTGCTTGAGCCGGAGGAGGCTTTTAATGTCGTCACCTTCCAGCAGATGGCAAAGGCCGCCATGGAGGGGATCTATGAAAGAGGGCATGTGCCGGTTTTGGTTGGCGGTACGGGCTTTTATATTCAGGCAATCGTCAACGACATCGATTTCACCGAGCAGGAGGACGATAGCAGCTTCCGCAAAGCATGTGAAGCTCGGGCAGCCGTAGGAGAGGGCGATGCCCTGTATCAGGAGCTCATACGCCTGGATCCGAAGGCCGCCGAAGAGATCCATCCCCACAATATCAAACGGGTGATCCGGGCTCTCGAATTTCATCACCAGACCGGACAGCAGATTTCCGCGCATAATGAAGAGCAGAAGAAACGGACGTCCCCCTACAATTTTGCCTATTTTGTCCTGAATGACGACAGAGCGCGCCTGTACGAACGCATCGACAAGAGAGTCGACCAGATGCTTGCCGACGGTCTGGAGGCGGAGGTACGCTCGCTGCTTGCCATGGGCTGTACGCGGGATATGGTTGCCATGCAGGGACTTGGCTACAAGGAAATGATCGATTACCTGCAGGGCGTATGTACGCTGGACGATGCCATATACACCATCAAGCGGGACACCAGACATTTTGCCAAACGCCAGATTACCTGGTTTAAAAGAGAAAAAGATGTTATCTGGGTCAACAAACCGGATTTTGACTATAAAGACGAAGCCATCCTGCACTTTATGGAGGAAAAGCTTCGGGAGAAAGGAATTTTACCATTATGTTAAAACAGGAAATGTACGCATCACTGGGCATCAGTGAGAAGGTATACGCTTTCGGCAGCCGCGTGGAAAAAGAGCTAACCAGCCGTTTTGCCGAGATCGACGACAAAGCCGAGTATAACCAGCTCAAGGTCATCAGGGCCATGCAGGAAAACAATGTCAGCGAGGCCTGCCTGTCCGGTACGACCGGCTACGGCTACAATGATCTTGGCCGGGATACACTGGAAAAGGTCTATGCTTCCACGTTCCATACCGAGGATGCACTGGTACGTCCGCAGATTGCCTGCGGTACACATGCACTGGCCGTTGCACTGGCTGCCAACCTGCGTCCGGGCGACGAGCTTTTATCTCCCGTGGGAAAACCGTACGATACGCTGGAAGAGGTGATCGGCATCCGTCCGTCCCGCGGTTCTCTGGCGGAATATGGCGTTACCTACCGTCAGGTGGAATTAAAGGCGGACGGCTCCTTTGACTATGACGCGATCCGCGCCGCCATAAACGAGCATACCAAAATAGCAGAGATCCAGCGCTCCAAGGGCTACCTGACCCGGCAGACATTTTCTGTAAAACAGATCGGTGAGCTGATCGCTTTCTTAAAATCCATCAAACCGGATATCATCTGTATGGTGGACAACTGCTACGGCGAATTTGTCGAAGAGCTTGAGCCGTCCGATGTGGGCGCTGATATGGTCGTAGGCTCCCTGATCAAAAATCCGGGAGGCGGGCTTGCACCGATCGGCGGTTATATTGCAGGTAAAAAGGATCTGATCGAGAACTGTGCCTGCCGTCTGTTATCCCCGGGACTTGGCAAGGAGGTCGGCGCTTCCTTACAGGTCAACAAGGACTTTTATCAGGGCTTTTTCCTGGCCCCGACCGTTGTTGCCGGAGCCTTAAAGGGCGCGATCTTTGCCGCCAATATCTATGAAAAGCTCGGTTTCAAGGTCGTACCGAACGGTACGGAAAGCCGTCACGATATCATCCAGGCCGTAGAGTTTGGCAGTCCGGAGGGTGTGATCGCCTTCTGTAAGGGTATCCAGGCAGCAGCACCGGTCGACAGCTTTGTCACCCCGGAGCCGTGGACCATGCCGGGCTACGACAGTGACGTCATCATGGCTGCCGGAGCCTTTGTACAGGGTTCCTCCATCGAGCTGAGTGCCGATGGTCCGATCAAACCGCCGTACGCTGTATATTTTCAGGGTGGTCTGACCTGGCAGCATGCCAAATTCGGCATTCTGATGAGCCTGCAGAAGCTCTATGAAGAAGGACTTGTGACACTGACGGAGGAATAAAACCTTGGATATTCTTGTGATCGGCGGCGGCCCGGCCGGTATGATGGCAGCGATCCATGCTGCCAGAGGCGGGGCAAAGGTCCGCCTTTTAGAGGGCAATGACCGGATCGGCAAAAAGCTTCTGGCCACCGGCAATGGCAAATGTAATCTGACCAACCGGGATGAGGATCTGGCACATTATTACAGTCACGATGCCGGATGTCTGCCCGCTGTGTTTTCGGCCTTTTCCTTTGCCGATACCCGGCAGTTTTTTGAAGATGCCGGTATCGTTTTCAAGGACAGAAACGGCTGGCTGTATCCGTATGCGGAGCAGGCCCAGGCCGTACTGACAGTGCTGGAACGTATATTACAGCAGGAAAAAGTGACGATAAAGACGAGAGAGCGCGTTACCGCGATCGAAAAAACAGTGGATGGCTTTCTTGTAAAGACCGAAACCTGGCAGTACAGCGCCGACCGCGTGATCGTAACAACCGGCGGCCCGGCTTCAGCCATCGAAGGCTCCTCGGATACCGGTATGCAGCTGGTCAGCGGGCTTGGCCATACGCTGTATCCGCCGGTTCCGGCACTTGTTCCTTTAAAAATCCGGGAGAAAGCCTACGGTGTCTGGGCCGGTACACGTATGGACGCCACAGCCGTTCTTCTGATCGACGATGTACCCGTATTGCAGGAGCGCGGCGAGATTCAGTTTACCGAATACGGTATCTCCGGCATCGCTGTCTTTCAGCTGAGCATCCGTGCGCTTTCCGCTGTAAAAGAGGGGAAAAAGGTGCAGATCTGTCTGGATCTTATGCCGGATTTCTCTGTAAAGGAGCTGAACGGACTGCTGGAAAAACGAAGAGAGACGCTCCCGGTTTCCCGCGAGGCCGATCTGTTTACCGGACTTTTGCCGGACCGCATGATCCGTGCACTGATCGGCAAGCACAAACGCAGCGCAGCAGACTATACCAGCATGTTAAAGGGTCTGAAGGTGACGGTCACAGCGGCCCATTCCATGGCAAGGGCCCAGGTTGCCAACGGCGGTATCGCCCTTTCGGAGATCGCCGTGCCTTCCATGGCATCGAAAAAGCTGACCGGACTGTATCTGGCCGGTGAGGTGCTTGACGTCTGCGGTACCTGCGGCGGCTATAACCTGCAGTGGGCCTGGTCCAGCGGTGCGCTGGCCGGTATACATGCAGCCCGACAGGAGGATATGTAATGATTCGCATACAACAGATCAAATGTCCGGTGGGACACAGCACGGAAGATCTTTTGAAAAAAATATACCACACCTTAAAAATCCGGCCACAGCAGCTGGTTTCCTGGCATATCGTCCGCCGGTCACTGGATGCCCGCAAAAAGCCGGAGCTGTACTACAGCTATATGATCGACTGTAAGCTCAACAGCGAAAAGACCGCCAGAAAATGCTGCAACGGCCGCACAGTTTTACAGGTGGAGAAAAAGGAATACAGCTTCCCGGCCTCCGGCAGCAGTCCCCTCGACAGCCGCCCTGTGATCGCCGGAAGCGGCCCGGCAGGACTTTTCTGTGCCTATATGCTGGCAAAGGCCGGATACGCCCCCGTGGTTCTGGAACGCGGTGCAGAGGCAAGAGAGCGTCAGAAGGTAGTCGAAGAATTCTGGGAAACGGGACGTTTAAAGACCCAGACTAACGTACAGTTCGGGGAGGGCGGTGCCGGAACATTTTCCGATGGCAAGCTCAATACCTCCGTCAAGGATCCCTTTGGCCGCAATCGTCTGGTACTGGAAACCTTTGTACGCTTCGGTGCACCGGAATCCATTCTTTATGAGCAGAAGCCGCATATCGGTACGGACGTCCTGATCGACGTTGTGACCGCCATGCGTGATGAATGTATCCGTCTCGGTGCCAATTTTTATTTTACCAACCAGCTGACCGATCTGCGCATCGAAAAGGGAACGTTAACGGCCATCGAGATCAACCACAGCCGCTGGATCGATACGCAGGTGCTTGTCATCGCTATCGGCCACAGCGCGAGAGACACCTTCTTTATGCTGCACGACCGTGGTGTGGCCATGGAAGCCAAGGCTTTCGCCATCGGCGTACGCATCGAGCATCCGCAGAAAATGATCGATCTGTCCCAGTATGGCCGGACGGATGTGAAGGACCTCGGCCCGGCCTGCTACAAGCTGACACATACGACGGCCAGCGGACGCAGCATCTATTCCTTCTGTATGTGCCCGGGCGGCTATGTCGTCAACGCTTCCTCCGAGGAAGGACGGCTGGCGGTCAACGGTATGAGCTATCATGCCCGGGATTCCAGAAACGCCAACAGCGCCATGGTTGTTACGGTACAGCCGTCAGACTATGAACAGATGGCATCTGCAGAGATTCCCGTACCGTTAAAGGGTGTCGATTTCCAGCGCCATCTGGAAGAAAAAGCTTTCGCCCAGTGCGATGGAAAGATCCCGGTACAGCTGTTCGGCGATTTCTGCGAGGGCAGGGCAAG
This sequence comes from Ruminococcus bromii, assembly GCA_963603285.1. Classification (GTDB taxonomy): domain Bacteria; phylum Bacillota; class Clostridia; order Lachnospirales; family Lachnospiraceae; genus UBA11957. The sequence goes on along the minus strand of CAVCMG010000019.1, from coordinate 25,339 downwards.
CACCGGCCCCGGTGAGATCCTTCCCTGTACCAGAGGGGCTTTTGCCTACAGCGACCTTCACCCGGTATTACCGCCGTATGTCCGTGAAGCACTGGTAGAAGGCGTCCATGCTTTTGGCAAAAAGATCCACGGCTTTGACCGTCCGGACTGTCTGCTTGACGGTCTCGAAAGCCGGACCTCATCTCCGGTACGCATGCCAAGAGATGAGCAGTACGAGAGCAATATCTCCGGTATCTACCCCTGCGGAGAGGGCGCAGGATACGCCGGCGGCATCACTTCCGCAGCCATGGACGGCATCCGTGTGGCAGAAGCCATTGCTAAAAAATATATGAAAATAAAGTGAAGATGTGTACTTTGATTTTTTTCTGTGCTAAAATATAGGGTAATTTTTGATCTGTTCTTCCTGCCTTTTTTCTGAAGAGAGGGTGTGGATGGAGGTCAATATGAATAACAAATCTACACTGCAATGTATGCCCGAGCACGACAGACCGTACGAGAAATGTCAGCTCTACGGCCCGGAAAAGCTGCAGGATCATGAGCTTTTAGCCGTTATCCTGCGCACAGGTACCGTCGGCTGCAATGTGCTTGACACAGCCCGGGAGATCTTAAACAGAGCCCATGGTGGCAGCGGCCTTTTAGCCCTGCACCAGCTTTCGGAAAAGGAGCTTTTGGAGATCCCCGGTGTTGGCAAGGTCAAGGCCACACAGCTTCGCTGTCTCAGTGAGCTGTGCAAGCGTCTGGCCGCGCTTCCTGCGTCAGACAGCTGCGAGCTGAACCACCCGCGGCTGATCGCTGACCGGTATATGGAGCGGCTGCGCCATGAAAAGCAGGAGCTGATCTACCTTCTTCTGCTCGACAAGAAGAATCATCTGCTTGGCGAGCGATGTATTTCACGGGGGAGCGTGGATACATCGGTGATCACGCCCAGAGAGATCCTGATCACCGCGCTGCAGCAGCAGGCCGTGCATATGATCCTTCTGCACAACCATCCCAGCGGCAATCCGACGCCCAGCCAGGCCGACACGATCCTGACAGAGCGCATCCGACAGGCCGGTGAAATGGTCGGCGTGCTTCTTCTGGATCATATTGTGATCGGAGACAGAGCTTATTACAGCTATGCTGAACATTCCCGGTCGGACACATAGCAGTTTACCAGTATATAAGGGGTTATATATGTTTCAGAAACAACGTTTTGGGATCGATCCCGGCAGCGATCTGATCAAGATCTACAATGCCAGGAAAAATACCCTTCTCAAAGAAAAGAATATGGTCGCTGTCCGAAACGAAGAGGATTATCTGGCCGTTGGCAGCGACGCCTACGAGATGTACGAAAAGAATCCGACAAATGTTGACGTCATTATTCCCATGACAGAAGGCATGATCGCGGATATCAACAGTCTGGAGGTCATCCTGTATTCCCTGCTGCGCAAATCCTCGCCGCATCTGTCCAAGCGGGCGGCGCTTTACTTTGCCGTACCTACAGATATGACGCAGATTGAAAAGCGCGCCTACTACATGCTGACCAGAAACGTGGCCTTTAAAAACACCTCGGTCTATCTGGTCAACCGGCCGATCGCCGACGCCATTGCTCTTGGTATTTCCGTGCGCAATACCAAAGGCGATATGATCGTCAATATCGGCGCCCAGAGTACGGAGATCTCCGTGATCGCCGACAGCCGTGTGATCCTGACCCGTGTATGTCCGCTGGGCGGCTATACGATAGACACCGAGATCGTCAACAGCGTACGCCGGTATCACCAGCTGTTTATCGGCATGCGTACTGCTGCCCGGTTAAAGCTTGCGATGGCCAATATTGAGACAGAGAAGAAAGAAGCCCGCAAGGTCATGGGCATCAGCTCCGTCACCGGACTTCCCAAAGAAGGCGCGATCGCCAGCGAGGTCATCAACAAGGCGTCCCTCGACGTCGTAAACCAGATCTGCGAAGCGATTCGCAGCGTACTGGAACGTACGCCGCCGCAGGTGCGCAGTGTGATCCGTCAGAACGGCTTCTATCTGCTCGGCGGTACATCGGCGCTGACCGGCATTGACCAGTATCTGGCCCGGCAGCTCGAATATCCGGTTCTTGTTTCTAGGTTTACAGATGAGGGAACGATCCATGGCCTGCAGGAGATCATCGCCTCCAAAGAGCTGACCAGACAGTGGGCGTATCCGGCAGATGGCAAAAGATAAGCATAAGCAGTAAAATAAGCGGAGTATGGCATGAAAAGAAAGAAAAAGAAAGCATCCTTAAAAAGTAAACATATCCTGATCATCATGACGATCCTGTGTCTTGGCATGATCGTTTTCGGACTTTCCCGATTTTCCAATCTGGGACCTGTCCATTCGGCAGCCGGATATCTGGTCGCACCATTCCAGAAGGGCATGAGTACCGTCGGCAAGCTGATCCACGGCACTACGCTGGATTTTGGCGATGCCAAAGCCCTAGGCGAAGAAAATCAGGCGCTTAAAGAAAAGGTCAACACCCTGACCGAGCAGAACAACCTGCTTTTGCAGGATCAGGACAAGCTGGAACGGTTGCAGAAGCTGTATGCACTGGACACGGAGTATTCCGAATATGACAAGGTGGCAGCTTCCGTGATCTCCAAGGATCCCGGCAACTGGTACAGCACCTTTACGATCGACCGTGGCACAAAGGACGGCGTGACCGTCGATATGAATGTCATTGCCGATGGCGGACTTGTCGGTATCGTGACGGAGACCGGCCCGGACTGGGCGACGGTGCGCTCCATCATCGACGATTCCAGTAACGTCAGTGCCATGTGTTCCTCGACGCTGGATACCTGTCTGGTCACCGGTGATCTGACACTGATGGATGAAGGCAAGCTGCAGTTTATCCAGCTGTCTGATAAGGACGACGCTGTATCCGTAGGAGAAAAGATCGTGACCTCCAATATCAGCGACAAGTTTTTAAAAGGTATTCTGATCGGCTATATCAGCGATATTTCCACCGATGCCAACAATCTGACAAAGAGCGGCTACCTGGTACCCGTTGTCGATTTCAAGCATCTGCAGGAGGTGCTGGTGATCAAAGCCGTAAAACAGACCGGAAAGGATGACAATGCGAAAACTGATAACGCTTCTTGAGATGTTTGTGCTGTTTCTTCTGCAGACGACGCTTTTTCCGCGGCTGTCGTTTCTGTCTGTCGTGCCTAACTTGCTTCTGATCCTTACGGTGACCCACGGGTTTATCAACGGCAAAAAGAGCGGTCTGTTCACGGGCTTTTTCTGTGGTCTGCTGATCGATATTTTTTACAGCAATCTCTTTGGCTTTTACAGTCTGGTCTATATGTATATCGGCTATATGACCGGCATGTTATACAACGTTTACTACGATGATGATGTCAAGGTACCGATGGTGCTGGTGGCTGTGAGTGATCTGATCTACGGCTGCCTGATCTGGGGTACGCAGTTTCTGCTGCGCGGACGGATCCATTTTCTGTACTACTTAAACCATATCATCATCCCGGAGGTTGTACTGACAACACTGATGACACTTTTGCTGTACAGGATTCTGTATGTTCTGAATCGCAGATTTTCTGACAGCAGGGAAGGAGAGCGAGACCTGCCTTGGTTAGGAAGATAAAGCAATTACTGAAAAAAACCATACTGAAACGAAGCACAATCCTTGGCCTGATGTTTGCCGTCATGGTGGTTATCCTGCTTTCCAGGATCTATGATCTGCAGATCATCCATGGCGAAGAGTATGCCAACGATTTTTCCATAATCACCACAAAGGAACGCGCCATCAAAAGTACACGAGGCAATATTTATGACAGAAACGGCAACGTACTGGCATATAACGAGCTGACCCATTCCGTCACTCTGGAGGATAACGGCAGCTACGCCAGCACCCGTATCAAAAACCTGTCGATGAACAGCGAGATCTATCATCTGATCCAGCTCATCGAGAGCAAGGGCGACAGCGTAGACACCAATTTCCATATTGTCTTAAATGAACATAATATGTATGCCTACGACGTTTCAGGAACCTCCCTTTTACGTTTCCTTGCCGACGTTTACGGCTACAGCAAGGTCGACCAGCTTACCGAAGCGCAGAAAGCAACCTCCGCCGAGGATCTGATGGAAATGCTGATCTCTGACCGCAAATATTTCCTGCTGACCCCGAAAAATACTGCAACTGGAAAAACCGACAGTGTCTATACAGCCGAAGAGCTGGCCCAATATGACCTGCCGGAGGAATTTACCAAAGAAGAAATCTTAAAGATCGTTACGGTCCGCTACCAGCTGCATACGACAAGCTACCGCCGGTATCTGCCGGTAACCGTGGCCTCAGACGTATCCGATGAGACGGTGGCTCTTGTCATGGAGCACCAGTCGGAGCTGCAGGGCGTGGATGTCGTGGACGATTACAAGCGTGTCTACAACGACAGCGTATATTTTGCCGCGCTTCTTGGCTATACCGGCAAGGCCTCCACAGAAGAGCTGGAGACGCTGCGCAAAGAGGACGACAAGTATTCTAGCTCCTCCATCGTCGGTAAGACCGGTATCGAACAGGTCATGGAAACGACACTGCAGGGTACGGACGGTTCTGAAACCGTGCTCGTAGATAACCTGGGTAAGGTTCTTGAGATCCAGAAGGATTCCACGGTGCAGCCAAAGCAGGGTAATGATGTATATCTGACCCTCGACAAGGATCTCCAGATCGCCACCTACAAGATCCTGGAGCAGAGGATTGCCGGTATCGTGCTGGCCAACCTGCGCGATATCAAGGAATACGATTCCTCGGGAACGACCGATACTTCCTCGATCCCGATCGCTTCATACGATGTATATTACGCCTTCATCAATAACAACATGGTCGACTACCGCAAATTTGGCGATGCCGACGCTACCGAAAACGAAAAAGCGCTGTACGACAAGTTTGTTTCCCGGCAGGAAAAGGTACTGTCCGCGTTCAGCAAACAGCTTTCCGGCGACGACAATACCGCCTACAAGGATCTTTCGGACGAGGAGAAGGCTTACCAGAGCTACGTTGTCAACGATATGCTGACAGACGATACCGGTATTCTGGATGCTTCGCTGATCGATACCAAGGATGAGACCTATATTGCTTGGAAAACCGATGAGAGTATTTCTCTGCACGATTATCTGCGCTACTGCGCGACCATGAACTGGATCGATGTATCCAAGATCGCCGGTGATAAGGAATACCTGTCCACCGAGGAAATCCTGGATGCCCTCTGGACCTATATCGAGGACTATCTGAAAGAGGATTCCGGCTTTTCCAAGCTGATCTACAAGTATATGCTGTTGAACGATCAGATCTCCCCGGCCAGATTATGTATGGCCTTATACGATCAGGGAGTTCTGAAAGAGGATAATGACACATATAATAAGCTCGCAAATGGTTCTTTATCTGCCTATGCGTTTATCCGTGACAAGATTGAAAATATCGAGATCACACCGGCGCAGCTGGCGCTTGATCCGTGTTCCGGATCTGCCGTTGTGACAGACCCGAATACCGGTGATTTTCTCGCGGTTGTCTCTTATCCGGGCTACGACAATAACCGTCTGGCCAACACGATGGACGCCAGCTACTATAACCAGCTGTTAAACGATCTGTCCCAGCCTTTCTACAACAAGGCAACCCAGCAGAAGACAGCACCCGGTTCTATTTTCAAACCGGTTACCGCCGTTGCCGGACTGACAGAAGGTGTGATCAATACAGACACCGAGATCGACTGTACCGGTGTATTTGACAAAATCCAGGGCTCCCCGCTGAAATGCTGGAATACCCGCGGTCACGGTCTGCTCAATGTTGTCAATGCGATCTCCGAATCCTGTAACGTATTCTTCAGTGAGACCGCTTACCAGCTGGGCATCAACAGCAACAACGTTTTCAGTGAAGACCAGGCGATGTCTACACTGCAGAAATACTGCCGTCTGTTTAATCTGGACAAGAATTCCGGTATCGAAATTTCCGAGAGTGATCCCCAGATTTCCGACAGCATGCCGATCCCGTCCGCTATCGGACAGGGTACGCATAACTATACAACGACACAGCTGGCCCGTTATGTATCCACGATCGCCAACAACGGTATCAGCTACAATATGACACTGCTTGGCAAGGTTACCGATTCCGAAGGCAATCTGATCCAGGATTACTCTGCTGATGTGGAGAGCGTACTGGATGTCAGCGACAGTGTATGGAATACCGTACATACCGGTATGCGCGAAGTGATCACCAACAAGAGCTACTACGATGATCTGGGCGTGGAGGTTGCCGGTAAGACCGGTACCGCGCAGGAGAACAGAAAACGTTCGAGCCATGGTCTGTTTATCGGCTACGCGCCGTATAACAGTCCTGAGATCGCGCTCTGTGTCCGTATCCCGCACGGTTATTCCTCAACAAATGCAGCCATGGCAGCCAAGGATATCTTCAGTTATTACTTCAACCTGGCTGGCGAGGACAGTATCATTACCGGAAAAGCCAAGAGTGCAAGCTCGAATGTACAGCAGGATTAAATGTAAGCGTACATCGGATATTGTTTGCTGGCAGGAGGAGAAATATGAGTGAAGTAATCGTTATCACATCCGGTAAAGGCGGAGTAGGAAAAACAACAGCAGCGGCCAATCTTGGGACAGCCCTGGCCGCTGCAGATAAAAAGACCGTTATGGTAGATACCGACATCGGGCTTCGCAACCTCGACGTTGTTATCGGGCTGGAAAACCGCATCGTCTACAATCTGGTCGACGTCGTTGAGGGCAACTGCCGCTTAAAGCAGGCACTGATCCGGGACAAGCATTATCCTAATCTCTATCTGCTGCCGGCCGCCCAGACCCGGGACAAGACCGCTGTGGAGCCGGAGCAGATGATCAAGCTCTGTCAGGATCTGCGAAAAGAGTTTGATTATGTACTCTTAGACAGCCCGGCGGGTATCGAACAGGGCTTTAAAAATGCGGTATCCGGTGCGGACCGTGCCATCGTTGTGACGACACCTGAGGTTTCCGCGATCCGTGACGCAGACCGTATCATCGGCCTTCTCGAAGCAGCCGAAATGAAAAAGATCCATCTGCTGATCAATAAGATCCGTCCGGACATGGTCCGAAACGGCGATATGATGTCTGTGGAGGATGTAGAAGAAATTCTGGCTGTTCCGCTGATCGGCGTTGTTCCTGACGACGAGCAGATCGTGATCTCTACTAATAAAGGAGAGACCGTCTCCGGTACGGAATGCACCAGTGGACAGGCCTTTGCCAATATCGGCCGGCGGATCATGGGCGAGGACGTTCCTTTTCTGGAGCTGTCCGGCAAAAAGAGCTTCTGGAGCCGTCTGTTCAAAAAAGCATAACGGAGGGTCATATGCTGTTTTCCGGTAAAAAATCCTGTGGTATTGCAAAAGACCGCTTAAAACAGCTGGTGCTTACAGACAGAATGGGATGTTCCCCGGAAATACTTCATATGCTGCAGCAGGATATGGCCGCAGCGATGACACGTTATATGGATGTGGAGCAGGAGAGTATCGTCTTTTCCCTGCAGCGGGATCCGGCCTGCTTTACGGCAAGCGTTCCGCTGTCCGCGATCTCCGGCAAACGCATCTGATGTACTATACGAATCAAGATAAAGGGTTACATATGTTTAGACTATATCATTTAAAAAACTTTAACTTCCGTCTGGTGATCTGGCTGGTCGCCATCAGCGGTCTCGGCGTACTTCTGGTGGGAAGTGCCAAGGAATCCCTGCAGACCCGTCAGCTGATCGGCGTGATCCTCGGACTGGCTGTTATGCTGATCGTTTCCCTGATCGATTTCAGCTGGCTCCTTAATTTCTACTGGATCATGTACGGCTTTAATCTGGTGATGCTTCTGTTTGTTATCGTATCTCCGTGGGCCAAGACTACCGGTGGTGCCACCCGCTGGATCAATATCTTCGGTTTCCAGTTCCAGCCGTCAGAGCTGTCCAAGATCCTTCTGATCCTGTTCTTTGCCAAATATCTGATGGTGCATGAAAACGACCTGAACAAGCTGAAAACGATCGTAAAAAGCCTTATACTGATCGCCATTCCTCTGGTGCTGATCTACCGTCAGCCGGACCTGAAAAACACACTGACGATCGCTGCACTGTTCTGTATCCTGATGTACATTGCCGGACTGAGCTACAAGATCATCGGCGGTGTACTGTTAGTCGCCGTACCTCTGGCTGTGATCTATCTGGTGCTCGTCACCCAGACGAACCTGCCGATCATCAACGATTACCAGAGAAACCGTATCATGACCTTTTTCTATTCGGAGGATGAGTCGTATTCGGATTCCCGTACCCAGCAGAACAACTCGATCATGGCTATCGGTTCCGGCCGTCTGACCGGCAAGGGACTCAACACCACCAGCGTCAGTGCCAACAACGGTAACTTTATCTCTGAGATCCAGACAGACTTTATCTATGCTGTAGCCGGAGAGGAGCTGGGATTTATCGGCAGTGCCGCCCTGATCCTGTTAGAGCTTCTGATCAGTCTGGAATGTATCTTTAATGGCCGCAAGGCCAGGGATCTTTCCGGTACGCTGATCTGCTGCGGCATGGGCTCGCTGATCATGATCCAGAGCTTTATCAATATCTGCGTAGCCACAGGACTGTTCCCCAACACCGGAACACCGCTGCCCTTTGTCAGCTACGGTCTGACATCCCTTGTCAGCCTGTATATCGGTATTGGCTGTGTCTTAAATGTCGGTCTGCAGAGCCGTGTATATCCCGGAGGGTTAAAGAAATGAATATAGGATTTATCGCTGACAATTCCAAAAAAAGATTACTGGAGGATTTCTGTATCGCTTACCGTGGTATCCTGAGTGAGCATCACCTGTATGCCACCGGTACCACAGGGCGCATCATGGAAAAATCCGCCAATCTCTATGTCTACAAGTTTCTTGCCGGCAGCATCGGCGGAGCCCAGCAGATGGAGGTCTTTTTAGAGCAGTCCCGGCTGGACATGCTGATCGTCTTTAAAGAACCCACGCTTATGCCGAAGGATGACCAGAACCTGTACGCTGTATACAAAGCCTGCGACAAGTTCTCGATCCCGCTGGCTACCAATCTGGCTACGGCAGAGATGCTGATCAAATCGCTGGCAGCAGGAGACCTGGCATGGCGTGAAATGTACAGAGGTGACCAGTATGAATAAAGAAAAACCAAAGATGTCGGCCCGCCGCAGAAGAAAGCGCCGCAACCGTATTCTGGCTACCGGCCTGCTTTCTGTGATTATTGTGCTGTGTATCGTTCTGGCCGTGCTCGTTTTCCAGCAGGGCAGGGACATGGATCTGACCTGTGCTTTTGCAGATACCCAGATGCAGTCCGCAGATATTTCCTCTGCCTCACTGATGAAGGCTGAACCCTTTGCCGCCAGTCTGTGCGTATCCTCCGGTGATGTGGAAAACAGCGCCATCTCCTTAAACGGCAGTGAAAAGGGCGCTCTGTTCAATGTCGAAGATAAACAGGTGATGTTCGGCGACCAGATGTTTGAAAAGGTCTATCCCGCCAGTATCACCAAGATCATGACCGCCATACTGGCCGTCAAATACGGCAATATGGACGATACCGTCACGATCACCGATGCAGACGTCACACTGGAAGAGGGTTCCCAGATGGTCGGCTTTGCCGCCGGGGACACGGTCACTATGGACGAGCTGTTCCACGGCCTTTTGGTATATTCCGGCAACGACTGTGCGATGGCGATCGCCCGTCATATCGGCGGCAGCGTCGAACAGTTTGTGGAAATGATGAACAACGAAGCCAAAAGCCTTGGCGCCACCGGCACACATTTTGTATCCCCACACGGTCTGCATGATGAAAATCACTATACGACAGTCTATGATATTTATCTGATGCTGAATGAAGCTCTGACGTATCCGTATTTTGTAGAGACCATGCAGCTGGGCAATTATACGATCACTTATCAGCGCGGTGAAGAGACGATGACCGCAAGACTTGACGCCACCGACCATTACCTGACGGGGGAGGAGAGTGCACCAAACGGTGTTACCGTCCTCGGTGGAAAGACCGGTACGACCTCTGCGGCCGGCTCCTGTCTGGCGATCCTAAGCCAGAGCCGTTACGGCGAGCCCTATATTTCCATCGTTATGAAAGCCCTGAACAAGGTTTATCTGTATCAGGACATGAACACGCTGTTAGAGCAGATTAATTCATAAATTTTGTGTGAAATTTCAAAAAACAGCGAAAAAATGATTGAAATTATGTGACAAATAGCCTATAATTTTCTTAAATCAACAGACGGCGAGGCTGCCTGTTATATAAGTATCTAAGGAGGAAACTGCTATGGTTCAAATGATTATCGGTAAAAAAGGGAAAGGAAAAACTAAGCAGCTTTTAGACAAAGTGAACTCTTCCATTAAAACAGCCAATGGAAATATCGTATATATCGACAAAAGTTCAAAACACATGCTGGAGCTGAACAACAAGATCCGTCTGATCGACGCATCCGGATACGGTCTGAAGAATTCTGACGAGTTCATCGGCTTCATCCTCGGTATTATTTCTCAGGATCACGATCTGGAAGAGATGTACCTGGACAGCTTCTTAAATGTAGCAAAACTGGAAGGTGCCGATATCACCTCCACAGTCAAAGAGCTGGCTATGATCAGTGAGAACTTCAAAGTAAACTTCGTTCTCAGTGTTTCCCTGGACAAAGCAGAAGTACCGGCAGACCTTGCTGAATACATCTTCATTGAACTGTAATAGTCATCAAAAGAATAGAGCAGATATCTGTAAAACATCGCATCCGTTTCCGGGTGCGATGTTTTATTGCAGGTATCTTTTATTCACTCATATCCTTCACCCGTCCGAAAAGACTGATGCAGTACAGACCGCTTATGCCGACCAGCGCATAAATGATTCTGGTCAGCAGTGTGAGCGTACCAAAGAGCCAGGCGACCAGATCAAACTTGAAAAAGCCGATCAGTCCCCAGTTCACAGCGCCCACGATCGTCAGTACCAGTGCCGTATAGTCAAGGCATTTACTTTTCATACATAATTCCTCCTGTTTATTATACCAGTAGCATACACAGATCCGGCTCTTTTTATACAAGAAAGCTGAAAAACTCTTGTATGGCCGGGGCAAAAATGATAGAATATTAGGGCAATTTATAAGGAAGGAGAAATACTGGTGGCTGAAAAACGAAAAAAGACAAAAAAAGCGGCCTCCGTGTTCACGTTAAATATCGGAACATTTATCTTCGGTGTGATTCTCCTGTATATTGTGATCAGCCTGATCATTTATGCGACGACGAAGCATATTTCTACATATCAGGTCATTTCCGGGCCTCTGGCACAGAACCAGACCTACACGGCGCTGGCTCTGCGAAGTGAGACGGTAATAACCGCCAACAACGACGGCTATATCCGCTACTATGCCCAGGATGGCCGTAAGGTCAGCAAGTCCGGTGCTGTGTATTCGCTGACACAGACTCCGCCGGAATCGACCGGCAGTACGGAGCTTTCCGATACGGCACTTTCCAGTGTCCGTTCCCTGGCGGCACAGTTTGCGACCTCCTTTAACCCGGCAAATTTCGGTCAGGTTTATTCCTTCAAATATTCCCTGGCCGGCAGTATTCTGGACTATGCCGGACTTGACAGCAGCGATACCTCCACAGCCGTGGTGGGCGATTCGTCTGTCTATCTGGCGCCGGAAAGCGGTATTGTTGTATATTCCCGGGATGGTATGGAGGATCTGACCGCCGACAACGTAACAGCGGATGATTTTTCCTATGCTGCGTATTCCGTGGAGAATTTACGTTCCACAGAAAAGATTTCCGCCGGTACGCCGGTATACCGTCTGGTGACGGATGAAACCTGGTCTCTGATCGTTCCTGTCTCTTCAACACAGGCGGCCCGTCTTGAGGGCAAATCCTCGATCAAGGTCCGTTTCAAAAAGGACGCAACGACCATGACCGGTGACCTGCAGCTGTTCAAGCGTGACGATGCGATCTATGCCGAGATCACCTTTTCTTCCGGCGTGATCCGCTATGTATCCGACCGTTATCTGGATATCGAGCTGATCACCAATGCCGAAAAGGGCCTCAAGATTCCGGTAACCTCTGTGGTATCCAAGGACTTTTTCCTGGTACCAAAGGATTACGCTGTCAGGGACGAGGACAGTCAGGCGCTCGGCTTTATCCGTCGCATCGACAAAAAGGACGGCACATCCGGTACGGAATTTGTCAATGCTACGATCTATGCCAGCGATGACAACAATTATTACGTGGATATGACCGAATTTAACGAAGGCGATGTCCTGATCCGGGAAAATTCCACCCAGACCTTTACGCTGAAAGATACCGGCCAGTTAAACGGTGTATACTGCATCAACCGCGGCTACACAGTTTTCCGCCGTATTGAGATTATCGACCAGAACGAAGAGTACTGTATCGTCAAGACCGGTACTTCCTACGGACTGGCCCTGTATGATAATATCGTTCTGGACAGCAGCACTGTCCGCGAGGACGAGATTCTGTTTTAGATAGAATAAATAAAAGGAGATACTATGGTAATTGAAAATCTGAAAAAAGTCGAGGATAAGATCGCTGCTGCCTGTGCGCGCGCCGACAGAGCCCGTGAGGAGGTCACACTGATTGCTGTCAGCAAGACCAAGCCGGAGAGCATGGTCGAAGAGGCCTACAGCGTGGGACAGCGGGATTTCGGTGAGAATAAGGTTCAGGAGATCTGCCGCAAGACAGAGGTTCTGCCTGCGGATATCCGCTGGCATATGATCGGTCATCTGCAGCGCAACAAGGTCCGTCAGGTTGTCGGCAAGGCCTGCATGATCCATTCTGTGGATTCCCTGCGTCTGGCCGAAACCATCAACCAGGAGGCTGTAAAACAGGATATCACCGTACCGGTGCTGATCGAGGTTAATGTTGCCCAGGAGGAAAGCAAATTCGGCGTGACCACCGAAGAAACGATCGCTCTGATCGAAGAAGCAGCAACGCTTCCGCATATTTCCATTTGTGGACTTATGACCATCGCACCCTTCGTGGAAGACCCGGAGGAAAACCGGCCAATATTCCGCAAATTAAAGCAATTAAGTGTTGACATTGCAGCCAAAAACATCAATAATGTCACTATGAGCGTTCTCAGCATGGGAATGACGAATGATTACGAGGTCGCCATTGAAGAGGGAGCAACCATGGTACGTGTCGGTACCGGTATCTTTGGCGAGCGCGATTATACGAAATAGAGAAAAGGGGATTGATAATGGGTTTCTTAGACAAGATTCTGAACGCAGTAAAACTGAACGATGATTACGATGATGATGACGATTTTTTCGATGATGACGATACCGAAGAGGTAGAAAAACCGAAAAAACGTTTCTTTAAAAAGCTCGATAACGACGATGACTTTGACGATGATGAGCCGGTAAAGACTCCGGTACGTCCGGTCAAGCCCGCCAAGGAGACAGCCGCTGCCAAGACAACAGCGCCAAAGACTGCAGCCAAGCCGAAACCGGTTTCCAAGCCAAAGACATCCTCCAAGATCACACCATTAAGCGGACGTACCTCCATGGCCAATATGGAAGTCTGTGTGATCAAGCCAAACAGCATGGAAGATACCCGCGAGATCGCCGATACGCTGCTTGATGACTGCACCGTACTGTTAAATCTGGAAGGTATCGACGTAGAAGTGGCTCAGCGTGTCATCGACTTTTCTTCCGGTACATGCTATGCCCTCGGTGGCAGCCTGCAGAAGGTATCCAGCTACATCTTCGTACTGACTCCGGCCAATGTGGAGATCAGCGGTGACTTTCAGCAGATCCTGAACAACAATTTCAACATGCCTTCCTTCCGTACGGAGTTTTAATCTATGGACAATGAAGAGCTGATCAGACGCCATTTCGTGGATCTGGCCAACCGTGCCTACAACCGCGATATTGTTGTGTATTCTGATTTTTTAAATCTCAATGAACTACATAGTTTACAGTATCTGAACATGGATGATCTCGGTGTTACGCTGAGATTGTCCGGAGGATATGAGGAAGCAGAGCGTCAGATAGCAGCATTTCTACCTGATGCTTTTGTTTTGTATGAACCGCTGGATTATCCGATCTGCTGTGTGGCGATCCGGCCGTTAAACGCCCGTTTCAGCGAGGATCTGAACCACCGGGACTATCTGGGAGCCCTCATGCATCTTGGCATCGAAAGGAGTTGTCTGGGTGATATCCTTTTGCAGGATCAGACGGCGTATGTATTCTGCCTGACCAAAATGGCCGATCTCATCTGCCGTGAGCTGACCAGGATCCGCCATACAAGTGTTATAGCCACCGTGGAGGAGCTTACCGAGATTCCACGACCGCGCTATAAGGAAATATCCGGCACAGTCAGCAGTGTACGTCTGGACAGCGTGCTGGCGGTTGCCTTCGGCCTGTCCCGCAGCAAGTCCATTCCCTATATTGAGGGCGGTCAGGTCTATGTCAACGCCCGTCTTGTCACATCCAACGGCTATACGCTGCATCCGGGGGATCTGATCTCCGTGCGCGGACTTGGCAAATTCCGCTATCTGGATACCACCAGTCAGTCCAAAAAGGGCAAATACTGGATCAATATACAGCGATTTGTGTAAAAGAAAAGGGGTCATACTACTATGGAAAATATGCTCAGAGTCACCAGAGAAAACTGCTTTGATTATCCGATCGTCTGGACAGAAAGCTTTACAGATCTGCCGGAGCGCATCCGGGAGCTTTCCTGCAAAGCCACCAAGATCTGCATCGCCAGCGACAGCACCGTAGCCGGCCTGTACCTGCAGGAGGTTGTTTCTGTACTGGAGCCGGAATATCAGGTCGATACCTTTGTTTTCCCGGCAGGAGAGGAGCACAAAACCCTCGACACAGTACACGATTTTTACCGTGTCCTGATTGAAAAGCATTATTCCCGCAAGGATCTTTTACTGGCCCTTGGCGGCGGTGTAGTCGGCGATCTGTGCGGCTTCACGGCAGCCACCTATCTGCGTGGCATCGACTTCATCCAGGTGCCCACAACGCTTCTGGCCCAAGTGGACAGCAGTGTCGGAGGCAAGACCGGTGTGGATTTTGAACAGTTCAAAAATATGGTCGGAGCCTTTCATCAGCCCCGCCTCGTCTATATGAACATGCAGACGCTCTCTACCTTAAACGATGAGCTGTTTACGTGCGGCATGGGTGAGATCCTCAAATCCGCCCTGATCTATGACTCTGCCTTTTACCAGTGGCTTGGCGAACACCGCCACGAGGTCATAGCCAGAGACCATGAAGCTCTGGCGCATATGATCCGCGAATGCTGCCGTATCAAATCCGAGGTCGTAGAAAGCGATCCGACAGAGCAGGGCCTGCGTGCCATCTTAAATTTCGGTCATACTATCGGTCACGCTGTAGAAAAGCTGATGCATTTTACCATGCTCCACGGCCAGTGCGTCGGTGTCGGCATGGCGGCTGCCGCATGGCTTTCCTTTAAGAAAGGCTTTCTGAAGGAAAATGAATATCAGCTTATTCTGGAGCTGAATCGTTACTACGGACTGCCGGACAGTGTGGAAGGTCTTAGCGCTGAAGATATCTTAAAGACCATGGCTTCGGATAAGAAAGCCTCCGATGGTAACACCAAATTCATCCTGCTTGACCGTATCGGCCACGCTGTGATCGAAACGCTGCCGATCGCCTCATTAAAGGAAGCTGCGGGCAGTATTCTGAAGGAGGAAACACATTGAAAAAAACAGCCAGCTTCAAACATCTGCTTGCAGGCATCGCAGGGATCGTCCTCTTACTGTTTTTAGACCAGTGGACAAAGCTTCTGGCCATTGCCCATCTGAAAAACCAGACAGACATCGCGCTGATCCCGGGCGTATTTTCCCTGCATTATCTGGAAAACCACGGTGCCGCCTTTGGCATCCTGCAGGATCAGCAGTGGCTCTTTCTGCTGCTCGGGCTGATCTTTTTGATACTGTGCACCGTAGTCTATATCCGTATGCCTTTTACCGCGCGCATGCTGCCGCTTCGGCTGATCACACTGGCCATAGCTGCCGGCGCCATCGGCAATATGATCGACCGAGGCTTTCGCCACTACGTTGTGGATTTCTTCTGGTTCTCCCTGATCGATTTCCCGGTATTCAATGTCGCTGATATCTATATTACCGTGGGAGCATTCTTCCTCATCATTTTTGTGATTTTCTTTTATAAAGACGATGAACTGACATTCCTTGCTCCGGGGAAAGGAAAAAGTGCATGAAAGAAATGATATTTGCAGCGCAGGAGAGTGGAGAACGCGTCGACAAGTTTCTTGATGAAATGCTGCCGGACTTTTCCCGTTCCTACCTGCAGAAGCTGATCAAGGGCCAGCACGTTACCGTACAGGGAAAGGCTGTCAAACCCAATTACCGCCTGCGCGCCGAAGATGAGATCCATATCGAGATCCCAGATGAGGTTAAGCTGGACATCACACCGGAGAATATTCCTCTCGACATTCTCTACGAGGATCAGGATCTTCTCGTCGTCAATAAGCCCAAGGGCATGGTCGTGCATCCCGCTGCCGGTCACTACAGCGGCACTCTGGTCAATGCCCTTTTATATCACTGTGAAGGGCAGTTGTCCGGTATCAACGGCGTCCTGCGCCCCGGTATCGTCCACCGCATCGACAGAGATACCACCGGTTCCCTTGTGGTCTGTAAAAACGATATGGCCCACCGTTCCCTCGCCGAACAGCTTAAAGAGCACTCCATCAACCGCCGCTACCGCGCGATCGTATGGGGAAATCTTAAAGAAGACGAGGGTACTGTAGATGCCCCCATCGGCCGGCATCCCGTCGACCGCAAAAAAATGGCCATCAACCGTACAAACGGCAAACACGCCGTCACCCATTACCGGGTCCTTAAGCGTTTTTCCCGCTTCACCTACATCGAATGCCAGCTCGAAACCGGCCGTACCCACCAGATCCGCGTCCACATGGCCAGCCTCGGCCACCCGTTGCTTGGTGACACCGTATACAGCACCGCCAAATCGCCGTACACCCTTGAAGGGCAATGCCTCCACGCTATGACGCTCGGATTTATCCATCCGAGAACAGGAGAGTACCTGGAGTGTACAGCGCCGTTGCCGGAGTATTTTGAGCATCTGTTGGAGATTATGAAATAGATAGTGAAGGACGGACGAAAATCCCTCCGGGGAGCCATACATATATCATCTTTTCTGCGCTCCGGCTCCGTCGGTCCGAGCCTAGGGTCTCGGACACTTACTCGCTGAAGTCGCTTGTAAAGATGATATATGTATGGCTCCCCGGAGGGATTTTCTGTTTTTTGGCGAAATTTTTATAGTATATGCTTACGCTTACATGGGAATATCAGGAAATGTAAGTTTTTAAAAGCGAAAGAGTGGCTATTAAAATATTATCAGAATAGAAGAATAGATATCAAACACTGCACTAAAAACTCCGTCCGAATCCAACCAGAAAAAGGCCACTGCGGGTACAGAGATATATCTTGTTTACAAGCGACTTTAGCGAGTAAGAGTCCGAGACCTTAGGCTCGGACCGACGGAGCCGGAGCGCAGAAAACAAGATATATCTCTGTACCCGCAGTGGCCTTTTTCGTCCGTCCATCATTACCTAACCTTCACCGGCCAATCCTTCAGATCTCCCGTCACACAGGCATGAAACAACCGCTCCCGTGCCCCCGGATTCTCCTCATAAATCCTCTGCAAAAGTTCCTTCACATACTCCCGCTTCGTATACCCGTCCGCCCGGCAAAAACTCTCCACCACCGGAAGCTTACACCCCAGCGCATACCCCCGTATTTCCTTCTCACTCGCATACATCAATGGCCGTATCACCTCCAGCCCCGTCCGATCCAGATGCGTCAGCGGCGAAAACGTACTGATCCGCCCCTCAAACAACAGCGACATAAAAAGCGTCTCAATCAGATCATCCTTATGATGCGCATACGCAATCTTATTACACCCATGCGCCAGAGCCGTCTCATTCAAAGCCCCCTTTCGCATCTTCGCACAAAGAGAGCACGGATTCTTTTCCTTACGCTCCTCAAACACAATCTGCGCAATCTGCGTCTGTACACACGTATACCGGATATCCCGATCCCTGCAGAAAGCCTCCAAAGGCTCCGTAACAAACCCAGGATTGCCCAGATCCACCGTAATCGCCTCCAGTGTAAAATGTGCCGGATAGAAGCGCTGCAGCTCATATAACGCCACCAGAAGCGTCAGACTGTCCTTTCCTCCGGAAATACCGACCGCAATCCGGTCACCCTCCCGGATCAGTTCATAATCATCGATCGCTTTTCGCGTATAACTCAGTAATTTCTGTGTATTCATGATCGTATTCCTCATGCAGTCTATGTATATATACCGTTGTCTGCCATATAAAAAAGCAGCCAGCCATCCAACGCAGACCATCCATTCTTTTTTCTGTTTTCCAGCATACCACATTGCCAGATGATTTAGAATATTTTTACAAAAAAATATGTTTTGCCCCTGCCAGTCTGTGCTATAATAGGAAAAATAAGACAAACTTAAAAAACAGGATGGTTTCATATGAAGATCAAGCTCAAAAAGACACATATCCAGTGGGGCATCACAGCATTTCTGGTCATAGCTGCCAGTGTCTGTGTATTTATTATCGCCTCGCACCTTGGCAGTATATTCGGTGCGATAAAAGCACTGTTCGGTATCCTGATGCCGATCATCTACGGCGCATTCATCGCCTATATTTTAAACCCGGTCATGAAATTTATAGAAAATGTTGTCATACTGGGATTTATCTGCAAAAAATTTGATCTGCACCCATCCGAAAAGGTACGCAAATTTATCCGCCTGGGCAGTGTTATCCTGTCCCTGCTTTTTATGATGGCCTGTATCTACGGTCTGATCGCATTGCTGGTTCCGCAGCTGGTCAACAGTATCATCAACCTGACCAACAGTTTCCCGCGCTATGCGACCAATATCCGCGAATATCTGGTCAAGCTGTTCCAGAACAATCCGGAGCTGGAAACCACAGCCGTGGATACACTGGAAAAAGCCACAGTCAGCCTGCAAAACTGGATCAACAATTCCTTTATGCCGCAGCTGAATGAGTTTATGGCTTCTTTTTCCTCACAGATCATGGACTTTTTATCCATCATCAAAAATTTCCTGATCGGAAGTATTATTTCCATTTACTTCCTGAACGGAAAAGAAGAGTTTATCGCCCGCGGCAAGAGATTTCTGTATGCCGTTGTCGGTGATCCGGAATTTGCCAACAATATTCTCCGGGATCTGCGCTATGTCAACCGTACGTTCGGTGGATTTTTCCTGGGAAAAATCATCGATTCCGCCATTATCGGCGTCATCTGTTACGTCTGTACATCGATCCTGAAGATGCCTTATGCACTGCTTGTCAGCGTAATCGTCGGAATCACAAATATCATTCCGTTTTTCGGACCGTTTATCGGAGCTGTACCGAGTGCTTTGCTGATCTTTCTCGTCAGCCCCATCCAGTGTCTGTATTTTATTATCTTCATTATCATCCTGCAGCAGGTGGATGGAAACCTGATCGGCCCGAAGATTTTAAGCAACTCCACCGGCCTGTCCAGTTTTATGGTCGTTGTGGCGATCCTTGTGGGCGGCGGCCTGTTTGGCTTTGTCGGTCTGATCATCGGCGTTCCGATGTTCGCGGTGATCTGTCAGCTGGCCACAAATATGATGAATCATCTGCTGGAAAAGAACCATATGCCGCTGGATGTGGAAGATTACAAGGACATGAATCATATGGATGTCGATACAAGACGTCCTTCCCGTGGCCGTGACCGCGCACAGGATCCGGAGCTGTTCCATTACGGTATCCGTGGCCGCCGTCTGGCCGATCCGGATACGGACGACGAGGTTCTGCCGGCATATACGATCAAAAAATCGAGGATCCTGGACGATGAAGAGGTGCTTGAAGAAGAACCGTTCGTGATCGACGAAGATAAATTTGAAGAGATTCAGGATGTATCTGCCGGTGACAATGCAGACGCTGCAGATCTGTCAGAAGCAGCAGAACATTCCGAAGATGCACAGGAGGAAGAGCAGAGATGAAATTAGTGATTCAGAGAGTCAGTGAGGCTTCTGTATCTGTAGATAATACGGTGATCGGACAGATTGGCAAGGGGTATATGGTGCTGATCGGTGTGGGAGCCAATGATACTAAGGAGCTGGCCGACAAGTATATCCGTAAAATGCTGGGACTGCGTATTTTCGAGGATGAGAACGGGAAGACAAATCTTTCACTGAAGGATGTCGGGGGATCTTTATTGCTGGTTTCGCAGTTTACGCTGTATGCTAACTGCAGGAAGGGGAACCGGCCGAGCTTTGTGGAAGCGGGGGATCCGGGACTGGCAGAGGAGTTGCATGAGTATGTGATTGCGAAGTGCAGGGAAGAGGTTCAGGATGTGCAGACGGGAAAGTTTGGGGCTCATATGGTGGTGGGTCTGGTGAATGATGGGCCGTTTACGGTTGTGTTGGATGAGAGGTTGTTTGAATAGATGGGACGGACGAAAAAGCCCCCGGCAGCTCCGGGTATATATATTGTTTTCTGCGCTCCGGCTCCGTCGGTCCGAGCCTGTAGTCTCGGACTCTTACTCGCTGAAGTCGCTGGAAAACAATATATATACCCGGAGCTGCCGGGGGCTTTTTCTGACTTTGAGGGGGTGGGAGATTGACGTGAGTTTTTGATTTCGGGAAATTTTTTATGTTATTCTTTTATTCTTCTTGATTTATAGTATTTTTCTTATATTCTTCTTAAATTATCAAGCAAATAAATATACACAAATCTAAGAACTTTATTTTTCCAAACCCATCCAGTAACAAATCTGATGTCTTACTTTTAACTCAACCTGCCCTTTGTTTTCTCTTTTTAATGTTTTTTCCACCCGAAATAAGCCTAATTTGCTTTCGCAACGGCGCGTTTGTAAACGAGCAGGGCGATGGCGGCAGTTAGTAGTTCGGCGCAGGGGAAGGCGTACCAGACACCGGTTGAGCCGAGGGTGTGGGAGAGGATCCAGGCGCAGGGGAGGATTACGAGGAGATTTCGGCAGAGGGAGATAATGAGGGAGGCGGCTCCTTTGCCGAGGCCTTCTAATGCACCGCTGGAGGCTACGGATACAGCGGATATGATGAAGCCGAGGCTGATCAGGCGCAGGGCGGTGGTTCCGGCTGTTATGGTGGCTGGATTGGTCGTGAACAGGCCGATCAGGGTTCCGGGAAGGATCTGGCAGAGCAGGGTTCCGAAGGCCATTATAGCGGCGCACAGGGCCAGTGTATAGCGGTAGAGGGCACGTACGCGGGTATGTTCTCTGGCACCATAATTGTAGCCGATCAGGGGACGCATGCCCTGGATGATGCCGTTGGCAGGCAGATAGAGGAAAGTCTGCAGCTTATAATAGATGCCAAGGATCACGATGTACATCTGTCCGTAAACGCTTAAAATCGCATTAAGAGCAGAGATCAGCAGGGAGGGAAGTGCCATGTTTAAGGTTGCAGGAATACCCACGGCATATAGGCGGCTGATCAGCGTTTTGTCTTTCTGGAGTGCTTTTACGGATATCTTTACCGGCAATGGCTGTCTGAAATAAAACAGCAGATACAGCGCCAGTGTTAAAAGCTGCCCGAAGCCAGTTGCCCATGCTGCGCCTTCGATTCCCATACGGGGAAACGGGCCGACGCCGAAGATGAGCAGCGGATCCATCACAATATTCAGAATACAGCCGCTCATCATGCAGATCATGGAAACTGTCATACGGCCAACGGACTGGAAGATTTTTTCCCATGTGATTTCCACACTGATAATGATTGAAAAGGCAAAGGCGATGCGCGCATAGGAAAAGCCCATCTGTACAATGGACGCATCTTTTGTAAAACAGCTTAAGAAAAAACGGATAGTGCAGATACTGGCTACCGTCAGGACAATACCATGCACAACCGACAATAACAGACCTACAGAAGCGGAGATATCCGCTTTTTTCTGTTTACCTGCTCCAAGGAAAAAGGCGATGGCTGCGTTGATGCCGATACCGAAGCCTACGCCGACAGCGTTGATAAAATTCTGAACAGGGAATACCAGCGAAAGTGCTGTCATTGCATCCTCGCTGATCATCGCTACAAAATAGCTGTCGATAATATTATAGAGAGAATTTACCAGCATCGACAGCACCATCGGCAGTGACATCGACAAAAGCAGTGGCAGTATTGGTTTTTCTTTCATATAAGTCTGTTCCATAAATTTCTTTTCCTTTCCTCATACTAATCATAAAAAACACGCTTTGCGAGTTCCTTTTGGTTATCGCGGCAGTCACCAGGGTCTCGTGCAAGCACGGACTTTGGCTCGTTGCTCGCGCAAATAAAAATCGCCACATAGAAGCCTCCGTATGGGACTGCTATGTGGCGAAAAATGGTCTCCTCAGATACCAGAAAAATCCACATCCATTTTAGTATGTTGTTCGAAAGATTATACTACCTGCAACAGCGCAAAATGTCAACCTGAAAATGGATAAATCTTGTTTTTATTGTGTAGTTTACATAATATAGTTATGTAAACTATTGATTTGTGCAATATTTTACTTTACTTTTCAAGAAAGACATCTATTATTAAGGCATAATTCTATTCGAAATCTATATATGAAAATCAAAAAAACCGGTACAGAAGCATCTGTGTCTCCATACCGGCTCGTTTCCATCTCTCAAAGTCAGAAAAAGCCCCCTGCAGCTTGGGTATATATATTGTTTTCCAGCGACTTCAGCTGAGCAAAAGAAACCTCCACTGGAGCTTTCTTTTCCATGCTAAGGCAGTAAGAGTCCGAGACCTCAGGCTCGAACCGACGGAGCTGGAGCGCAGAAAACAATATATATACCCAAGCTGCAGGGGGCTTTTTCGTCCGTCCTCTATTAAATATTCCTTGCTTATTCTTCACGCAACCGGACAGCACTGGCTGCCATACGGCGACGCTGCTCATCCATGGCGGCGTAATGCTTCCTGGTCGTATTGACGTCTTTGTGCCCAAGGACATCAGCCACAAGATAGATATCGCCGGTTTCCTGATAAAGATTTGTGCCGTAGGTACTGCGCAGCTTATGGGGCGTGATCTTTTTAGAAGTCGTGATGGAGCTGGTGTATTTTTTAACCAGATTCTCCACGGCTTTTACGCTGATACGTTTGCGCTGGGTAGAGTAGAAGAGTGCGTGCTCATGACCAGCCACAGGTGTGATGCCTTCGCGCACCGTCAGATACGTTTTAAGAGCTTTTTCCACCTCTTCGCCAAAATATACGAACATTTCGTTTCCGCCTTTTCTGGTGACTTTGATGGCGTTATTTTTGAAATCTACGTCCTCTATATCCAGTCCGACACACTCGGAGACACGGATACCAGTTCCAAGAAACAGTGTAATCAGTGCCAGATCGCGCTCCTTTGTTTTTTCATAATAGGCTTTTTTCTGTCCGGTCAGGTTTTCTCCGCAGGATTCCACGTATTCCAGCAGGGATGCCACTTCATCCGAATCCAGACGGATAATGGCTTTTTCGTGAATCTTTGGCATATCGATCAGAAGCGTCGGATTGGTCTTGATCATTTCCCTGCGGAAATAATAGGCGTAGAAGCTCCTGAGAGCTGATATTTTGCGTTTTAAGCCGCGCTCCCCGTTCGTAATACGTTTGTCCCCGTTATCCTCGTAAAGCTTCAGATATTCCATATATTCCTCGATATCCAAAGCTTTGACATCATCGAGAATTTCTACCGGAAGATCCTGTATGCGGACGCCTTCCAGAGACGGATTCTGTGTCACAAGGAACTGGAAAAAGATCCGGATATCGTACGCATAGGAAATACGTGTGCGCGTTGTCGTCGTGGCATCCACCGCGCGGAAGTAATCGCGGGCAAAATGCGGCAGTGTATCTAAAACTTCACGGAGCTTTAAAATATTTTCTTCATCGGTCTGGTCGTGGTAGGATTTTCTTGCTGGCATGGTATAAAAAGGCCTCCTTATGATGTATAGTCCATTTTCCCTGTTTAATCTATTCGAAAAACTCGTGTTTGGCGAATAGATTATATCATAGATCTGCAATGCCCTTCAACTGTTTTTCTCAAAAAAAAGCACCGGCAAAGACCTTCTTTCTGTAAAGGTTTTTGCCGGTGTACAAGTCTGCTGTGCAAACTATAAGAAACACGCTTTGCGAGTTTCTCATGGTTATCGCGGCAGTCGCCAAGGTCTCGTGCAAGCACGGACTTTGGCTCGTTGCTCGCGTAAATAAAAAAGAGAACTCCTGTCGGAATCCTCTTTGTGCTTTACTGTAAATATGTACCGATTGCTTCGATGGCAGCCTCTTCATCAGCGCCATTGGCAACTACTGTAATGACCATATCATCACAGAACGGAAAAGAAAGAATACCCATCAGACTTTTGGCATTCAGACAACGGCCTTCTGTCTGCACTTCGATCGAGCTGTCGAAGCGGCATGCCAGCTGTACCAGCTGTGACGGTAAATGTTCTCCCTTTGACGTTACATTCTTTACTACAATTTCTTTGCTTGTCATTTCATATCTCTCCTGCAATTTCTGCGGTATATTAATACATGCTTTCGTTATCTTATCAGTGTTTTGCCTTTTTGTCAAATCCAACTGGACTTTTGCAGCGTACACTTTTGCATACATTGCTACTGCTGTGCAAATTACAGAGACCGCACAGCGAATATTCAGCCGGTGGCGTACGGCTTTCTCTTCTGCGTGCGGTCTCCTGGGGAATCGATCTATGTCACTTTGTTACCGTTTATTTATTATTTCTCTGCGGTATCAAAATACGGTACTACGAGTACTGTGCCTGCGTATATGCAGCTGCTGTTCAGATGGTTGATTTCTTTTACTTCTTTGATGTAGGCAGCTCTGCATTTATACTCATGGCCCATGTAGCGTCCGGCAATGTCCCAGAGGCTGTCGCCTTCTTCGACGGTCAGATGGGTGTAATACTTATATGCTTCGGGTGCTGTAGCCGTCACTGTATGAAGTCCGCTGAACGCTATAAACAGGCAGGTGGCCATCAGAAGTACTACTGCCAGAACCAGTACGCGTCTCTCTTTTCTCATCTTTTTCATGGATCTTGTCTTCATCTCTCGTATCCTCCATCTTTCGTTGTCGAACATTTGTTCTATGGTGTTATTATACGCATCGAACGTATGTTTGTCAATATCTGTTTTTATTTTTTGTCATATTCTTGTAACAACTTTAATTAAAGGGTAATAATTTGGACTTTAGAGCACAAGTGTTCGATTTTCTCCTTGCAATACCCTCTTTCATATGCTACGATAAACGTAACCGAACACC
>CAVCMG010000018.1:0-52106 GCA_963603285.1 Ruminococcus bromii | reverse complement strand
CATGACTTGTTTGTGCCTTGAGCGAAGCGAAAGGAATGATAAAAGCTATGAAAAGAGGAGGTGGATAAGAGGGCGAAGAAACACGATGGCGGAACAATGCGGGCAGGAGAATAAATATGTGGGGCGTCTGGCTGTGAGGTGACAAGTGGTTGGCAGTTCACTGGACTTACGGGGAAAAATACAGTATACTGGCTGACAGATACAAAGGTATGTCAGAAGATACATGTAAGATAAAGGAGATATAAGAAAATGAGTGAGACGACCGTACAGAAGCTTTTCTCTTTTATAGAGCAGAGCCCCACAGCATTCCATGCCATAGAATATATGAGAAAAAAGCTGCTTGACGAGGGATATACACAGCTGCTGGAGGGAACAGACTGGAAACTGATCCCGGGAAAGGGCTATTTTGTGATCCGCAATGGCTCTGCAGTCCTGGCTTTCCGGATACCGGAGGGTGTGCCGGTGGGCTTTCAGATCATGGCCAGTCACAGTGATTCTCCGATGTTTAAGATCAAAGCACATCCGGAGATGGAGGCAGAGGGACATTATGTACGCCTGAATGTGGAAAAATACGGCGGAATGCTCTGTGCGCCGTGGTTTGACCGTCCGCTTTCTGTGGCCGGCCGGCTGATCGTGCAGACGCCGGAGGGGATACAGCAGGTGCTCTGCGATGTGGGCCGGGATCTGGTGATGATTCCGAATCTGGCGATTCATATGAACCGTCAGGCCAATGACGGTGTGAAGGTGGAAGCACAGAAGGATCTTCTGCCGCTGTATGGCGATGAGACGGCAAAGGGCACGTTTCTGCCGCTGGTGGCTGAGAGTGCCGGTGTGAAGCCGGAGGATATCGTTTCATCGGATCTGTTTGTGTATAACCGGATGCCGGGTACGGTCTGGGGTGCACATGGAGAATATATGTCGATCGGGCGGCTGGACGATCTGCAGTGTGCGTTTTCTTCGCTGGAGGCTTTTCTGGCTGCGGGCGAGGGGGAGAGTATCCCGGTGCACTGTGTGTTTGATAATGAGGAGGTAGGCAGTGGTACGCAGCAGGGAGCGGCTTCGACGTTTCTTCTGGATACGCTGACGAGAATCTGTGAGGCGCTGGGGCTTTCGGCGGCGCAGTATCGCCGGATGCTGGCATCGAGTATGATGGTGTCTGCGGACAATGCGCATGCGGTGCATCCGAATCATCCGGAGAAGGCGTGTCCGACAAACCGGCCCTATATGAATGAGGGTATTGTGATCAAGTACAGTGCGAACCAGAAGTATACGACGGATGCGGTTTCGGCGGCTTTGTTTATGCAGATCTGTGAGAAGGCGGGAGCGAAGGTGCAGACGTTTGTCAATCATTCGGATGTGCCGGGTGGTTCGACGCTGGGCAATATTTCGGGAACGCAGGTGGCGCTGCATACGGTGGATATCGGGCTGGCGCAGCTGGCGATGCATTCGCCGTATGAGACGGCGGGGGTGAAGGATACGGATGCGCTGATCGCAGCGGGGAAGGTGTTCTTTGAAAGCAGTGTGTGTGAATGTGGATATGGACAGTATGTGATTAAATAAGACGGACGATTGCAAACGGAATTGCCGCATCGGGATATCATATAAAAATCCTGCGCTCCGCTTCCGTCGGTCCGAGCCTGTAGTCTCGGACACTTACTCGGTAAAGTCGCTGGTCTTTTTATATGATATCCCGATGCGGCAATTCCGTTTGCAATCTGACTTTGAAAGAAAAATCCCGGCTGGGGTGTCCAGCCGGGATTTTCAGCAGAAGACTTGATTTACTTGGAAGCGTCTTCTACCATCTGTTTTTTCTCTACGTAGAGATTAACTTCCTGTACGAGCTCGTTCGGATCGAAGCCGTGTACCATAGCGGCTTCTTCGATGGACTCCTGCTGGGATGCCGGGCAGCCGATGCAGTGCATGCCCATGCCCATGAGGATACCGGCCATATCCGGCTCTTTGGCGAGAATATCGCCGATGATCATGTCTTTGGAAATTTTCATCATAATGGTGTCATCCTTTCTATTATGCTTTTGTTTCGAGGGCTTTTTCAAGCTCTGCGATAACGATGCCGAGTGCTTTGATGCGGGCGTAGCGTTTGTCGTTGGACTCGAGGATATGCCAGGGGGCCACGGCGGTGCTGGTCTTTTGCAGCATTTCATCTACAGCCGCTTCGTAAAGATCCCATTTCTCACGGTTTCTCCAGTCTTCGTCGGTGATCTTCCACTGCTTTTGCGGTGTGTTCTGGCGCTCGGTGAAACGGGCCAGCTGGGTGTCCTTGTCGATCTGTACCCAGAATTTGAGGATCACAGCGCCCCAGTCGGAGAGCTCCTGTTCGAATTCGTTGATTTCATTGTAGGCGCGCTGCCAGTCGTTTTCGGAGCAGAAGCCTTCGAGGCGTTCTACCATGACACGGCCGTACCAGCTGCGGTCAAAGATCGCGATGTGACCGGTCTTGGGAAGCCGGGTGTAAAAGCGCCAGAGAAAATGGCGGTCTTTTTCGTAGGGCTTCGGACTGGCAATGGGATGGACTTCGTAGCCGCGGGGGTCAAGGGCCTCCGTCAGGCGCTTGATGTTTCCGCCTTTTCCGGCGGCATCCCAGCCTTCGTAAACGATAATAACGGGAATCTTTTCCTGATAGAGCTGATTATGCAGCTTTCCCAGACGGGACTGCAGCTTTTTCAGCTGTATTCTATATACGTCTTCTTTGATGGTTTTGTCAAGTCCAATTTCAGCCAGAGGCGGCATTGAATGCAGGGGGAAGGCGTTTTGGAGCAGAGGAACGGTGCGGATGTGGTTTTTCAGGGCCACATCGATACCGCCGGTCAGGGCTTCAAAGATCTGCAGCGCGGCCCATTTGCGCGAGCTGGCGTCGATGACATACCAGGGGGCAAAGGCGGATGCCGTGTCTTCAAGAAACTGGTCATATACGGCGCGGCAGGTTTTATAATGCTTGTTTTCGAAGCGGTCAAAGGCACTGACACGCCATGCGGTGTGCGGATCCCTGTCCAGGGCGTCCAGACGGTGCTTCTGCTCCTTTTTGTCGATGACAAAGAAGAATTTCAGTACCAGATAACCGTTGTCCGTCAATGTGCGTTCAAAGCGGCGGATGCTGCGGATATGATTCTTATAGTCCGTTTCGGACAGAGAACCGTCGAGCTGTTTGCGGGTTACATCGGCCATCCAGCCGCCGTCAAGGAAGAGAAATGTACCGGCTTCGGGAATCCTTCGGAAGTAACGGTACAGAAACGGACGGCGTTTTTCCTCTTCGGATGCTTCGGTCATGGTATCGACGGAGAAGAAGCGCGGATCCAGCGGTTTGATGATCTGGCGGATCATGCTGCCTTTTCCGGCAGCACCGAAGCCTTCAAAAAGCAGGATCACAGGAAGCCGGTGTTCCTTGAGTAAGAGCTGCTGGGCGGCCAGTTTTTCTCTGGCGGCATCTGTGCGCCGTTTGATTTCATCTGTCGCCGGTCGGGGCATTGTATTTGCCTGCTCGAGCATGGGATACCTCCTTATTTTAGAGAAAATATCGGGTTTTCTAAATGTAGTATACCATGTTTGTGGGAAAAAATGCGGTTGAGTTTGGCCGGGGGATGCATTATACTAAAATGGATTATGCGAATGTCAGGGAGGGATACAGATGGCATCCTATCAGAGCTTTGCACAGGTGTATGACCTGTTCATGGATAATATTGATTACGACGGCTGGAGTGCGTATCTGATCGGCCTTTTAAAGGAATACGGCGTCAGTGACGGGCTGGTGCTGGAGCTTGGCTGCGGTACGGGCAGTATCACAGAGCGTCTGGCGCGTGCCGGATATGATATGATCGGCGCGGATCTTTCTGCCGATATGCTGGATATCGCCATGGAGAAGCGGGCTGAGTCGGGCCTGGATATTCTCTATCTTCTGCAGGATATGCGGGAGTTTGAGCTGTATGGTACGGTCCGGGCTGTGGTCAGTATCTGCGATTCCATGAATTATCTGCTGGAAGAGGAGGATATTCTGACTGTCTGCCGTCTGGTGAACAATTATCTCGATCCCGGCGGTGTGTTTATTTTTGATCTGAACACGGAGAAAAAGTACCGGGATATGGGGGAGACGACTATAGCCGAGAACCGTGAGGAAGCCAGCTTTATCTGGGAGAATTATTTTGACGAAGAGGAGAAGATCAACGAATACGATCTGACCCTGTTTATTCAGGACGAGGACGGCCGGTACGATAAATTTGAGGAGTTTCATGAGCAGCGTGCCTATCCACTTTCGCGGATCCGTGAGATCATACAGGAAAGCGGCATGGAGTTTGTTACCATGTACGATGCATTTACCCATGAACCGGCGACAGAGGACAGCGAGAGAGTCTATGTGATTGCCCGGGAGAAGGGTAAAGCTGTTTCGGCAGAACAGACCGCAGACAGCAGCAAGAATTGATAACAGCTATAAAGATAAAATAACATTCTTCTGACGGTCAGCCCGCAGCAGGGCGCGAAGAGGAACAGACATCCGGCGGATGCCGGAAGAAAGGCATGCCGGACAGCGGTGTCCGGTGACAGAAAAACGATGGCAAACACAGATTATATTGTAAGAGCAACAGCGGCAGGCGGTCAGATCCGTGCTTTTGCCGCAACGACAAGGAAAACCGTAGAATATGCCCGAAAGGCACACAATACCAGCCCGGTAGCCACAGCGGCGCTGGGACGTCTGATGACAGGCGCTCTGATGATGGGCGTGATGATGAAGGGGGACAAGGATATCCTTACACTGCAGATCGAGGGCAGCGGCCCGATCAAAGGTATCACGGTTACCGCAGATTCCCATGGACATGTCAAGGGTTATGTGGGCAATCCGGAGGTGCTGTTGCATGCCAATGCCAAGGGCAAGCTTGATGTTGCCGGTGCGATCGGCCCCGGATTTTTAAATGTGATCATGGATATGGGACTCAAAGAGCCGTATAACGGACAGGTTATGCTGCAGACCAGCGAGATCGCGGAGGATCTGACCTATTATTTTGCAACGAGCCAGCAGGTGCCGTCCGCTGTAGGTCTTGGCGTTCTGATGGAGCATGACAATACCGTCAAGCAGGCCGGTGGCTTTATCGTACAGCTGATGCCGTTTGCCGAAGAAAAGGTGATCTCGAAGCTGGAAGAGAACGTGGCAAAGATCCATTCTGTCACAGGGCTTCTGGAGGATGGCTATACGCCGGAGAAGATGCTGGAGCTTCTTCTTGAAGGTATGGATCCGGTGATCAACGATACTGTACCTGCTTCTTTTTACTGCAACTGCAGCAAGGAGCGTGTGTCAAGAGCGCTGATCAGCGTAGGCAAAAAGGAATTAAAGAGCATGATCGATGACGGTAAGGAGATCGAGCTGAACTGTCATTTCTGTAATACGAACTATACATTTTCTGTGGAAGAGATCAAAGCACTGTATAAGCAGTGTACCAGATAAGAGGACGAAAAGGAGAGACGGGATGAAGGATGGATTTGTCCGGGTCGCAGCGGCGATCCCGAAGATCAGTGTGGCAGATACCACAGCAAATAAGGTGGCAATTCTTGCCAAAGTACGGGAAATGCAGGCTCTCGGTGCCAGAGTGATGGTGCTTCCGGAGCTTTGTATCACAGGCTATACCTGTCAGGATCTGTTCTGGCAGAGCCGCCTTCTGACAGAGGCCAAAGGTGCGCTTCTTGAGATCGCCAGGGAGACAGCGGATGTGGATGCCCTGCTGTTTGTCGGACTTCCGATGGAAATTTACGGCAAGCTGTTTAATATTGCGGCGGCCCTCTGTCATGGCGAGATCCTCGGACTGGTGCCAAAGACCCATATTCCGTCCTATGCGGAGTTTTATGAAGGCCGCCATTTTACAGCAGGCCCGAAAGAGGTTACAGAAGTACAGCTGGGAGATGGCATGGTGCCGTTTGGCAGTCGCCAGATCTTTGCCTGCGAGACACTGCCGGAGCTGAAGGTGGCCGCTGAGATCTGTGAAGACCTCTGGGTACCCTGCCCGCCGTCTACAGCCCATGCCATGGCCGGAGCTACCGTGATCGTGAATCTGTCTGCCTCCGACGAAATGACCGGAAAGGACACCTACCGTCGTCAGCTCGTATCCGCACAGTCGGCAAGCCTGATCTGCGGCTACATCTATGCGACAGCGGGAGAGGGCGAGTCCTCCACAGATCTTGTCTTTGGCGGCCAGAACCTGATCGCCGAAAACGGCACGATCCTCGCAGAAGCCGAGCGCTTCACCAACCAGACCACCTGCACCGAACTGGACGTCTGCCGACTCGTCAGCGAGCGCCGCAAAATGACCACCTACCCCATGCAGGACGGCGCAGGCTACCGCGTGACCTTCTTCACCCTGCAGACGGTTGATACCCCGTTGAGCCGCACCTTCGCCATGCAGCCCTTCGTCCCGCAGGTCAAAGCCGACCGCGACCGCCGCTGCAACGAGATTCTCAACATTCAGGCCATGGGTCTGAAAAAGCGTCTCGAGCATACCCATTGCCAGAGCGCCGTCATCGGCATCTCCGGCGGTCTCGACTCCACTCTGGCACTCCTTGTAACCGCCAGAGCCTTCGATATGCTGCAGATACCGCGTGAAAAAATCACCTGCGTCACTATGCCCTGCTTCGGCACCACCGACCGCACCTACAATAACGCCTGCACCCTGACCCGCCAGCTCGGTGCGACCTTAAAAGAAATCGATATCAAAGAAGCCGTCACCATCCACCTGCGTGACATCGG
Source organism: Ruminococcus bromii (assembly GCA_963603285.1). Taxonomy (GTDB): domain Bacteria; phylum Bacillota; class Clostridia; order Lachnospirales; family Lachnospiraceae; genus UBA11957. The sequence goes on along the minus strand of CAVCMG010000018.1, from coordinate 45,364 downwards.
CCACGACATCAACGTCCATGACGTCACCTACGAAAATGCCCAGGCCAGAGAACGTACCCAGATCCTCATGAACGTCGCCAACCAGGCCGGCGGCATGGTCATCGGTACCGGCGACCTCTCCGAACTCGCCCTCGGCTGGGCCACCTACAATGGCGATCATATGTCCATGTACGGCGTCAACGCCTCCGTCCCCAAGACCCTGGTGCGCCACCTTGTACGTTACTTTGCCGACACCTGTCAGGATGAAAAACTGAGCCATATCCTACTCGACATCCTCGACACCCCCGTAAGCCCTGAGCTCCTGCCCCCGAAGGACGGCGTAATCTCCCAGAAGACCGAAGACCTCGTAGGCCCCTACGAGCTCCACGACTTCTACCTGTACTACATGCTCCGCCTCGGCTTCGCCCCGGCCAAAATCTATCGTCTCGCCCTAGCGTCCTTCAAAGACACCTACGACTGCGAAACGATCCTCAAATGGCTCAAGACCTTCTACCGCCGCTTCTTCATGCAGCAGTTCAAACGCAGCTGCCTCCCTGACGGCCCGAAAGTCGGTAGCGTAGCCGTATCCCCCCGCGGCGACTGGCGCATGCCCAGCGACGCCTGCGCAACAATCTGGTTAAATGAAATTGAGAAATTAAACTAAAACCAGCGAGGAGAAAGCCCCCGGTCTGTGGGGAGTGCGCAAAGGTGTTTCAGACGATTCAAAGTGCGCTTTTAGCGGAGGAAAGATCCAGCGCCTCCCTACGGGAACAGCCACTGGCAGTTCCCTTCGGATGCATGGCAACGCAGACTTATGCGCGAGCCCGCTTTAGCGAGCGCATTAGTCGTAGTTGGCGATTAGCTTTCCGCAGCGTTGCACTTGTCTGAAACACCTTTGCACACTCCCCATAGACCGGGGGCTTTCGACGAGCGTCCGTCCCTCATCACTTCCTCGCCTTCTCCAGCGCCGTATCAATTGCATGCACCAAAAGCGCTGCCGTATACCGATTCTCCGTCCCGCAAGTCAGCCCCCGCGTCGTCTGGTTTTCCAGAATCTGACTTTTCAGCTCATCCATCGAAGTCTCCACCAGCGGATACATCGTCTGCACCGTCTCATTCATATTCACCAGCTCCACACTGTTGATCCGGTCCGCATCCACCCGCACTTGCACATCAAAAGACAGATCATGCAGCGCCACCGTAGCCGAATACACCCCCGGCACATACACCTCGGCAGCCGTCTCCTTCGTATCCGTACCCTCCGCCACCTGTCTGGAGCGGAACATCAGAAACAGAAGCACCAGCATCACCACCGCCAGCGCAGCAAAAATCAGCGTGTAAATAATCTCCTTCATATGTAAAACCACGATTCTGGTACGTGAACTCATCCGGGCCTCTTTTCACATTGCTTGTTATATCCTATGTGCCAGAAACAAAAATATGAATCCCTTTCACAGATGATAAAACCATGGTAAACTAAAACAGATAAAACGTAAGAAGCAGACCCTTAAACGGAGGCAACTATGGCATTACAGCTGATACTCGGAAGCGCCGGCAGCGGCAAATCCCATTATATATACGAAAAAGTCATCCAGGCATCCATGGGAAGAGAAAACGACCAGTTTCTGATCCTCGTACCCGATCAGTTCACCATGCAGACCCAGATCGAAATGGCTGCCAGACACCCCCGCGGCGGTCTGTTCAATATCGACGTATCCAGCTTTACCCGTCTGGCCTATAAGCTCTTTATGGAGACAGGCTGCCAGCTGCCACCGGTACTTGAGGATACCGGAAAGACCATGGTCTTAAAGCGCGTGGCCCAGAAAAAGAAAGAGGAGCTGCACGTGCTGAAAAACCAGATCAGCCGTCCGGGCTATATCCGGGAGGTGAAATCCCTGCTTTCTGAATGTATGCAGTACGATATCCACCCGGCAGATCTTAAAGAAGTGAGAGAAAATCTCGACGACAATCCTCTTCTGCAGGGCAAGCTGCAGGACGTGGAAACGCTCTACCGTGGTTTTCAGGAATTTCTGGCCAGCCATTACGTGACGACGGAGGAAGTGCTGGACCAGCTGTGCCGTGTGATCCCGGAAGCGGAAAGCATGAAGCATACAACGATCGTGCTGGACGGCTTTACCGGATTTACCCCGATCCAGAACCGTCTGATCGGCACGCTCTTAAAATACTGTCCGATGGTCTGTGTCACACTGACACTGGATGACAGAGAGGATCCCTTTGGCCGAAGCGGCCTGCAGGATCTGGCATGGATGACCAAAAAGACCGTGACAACGCTGTGTGCTATTGCCAGAGAAGAAAAGGTACCCATCGAGGATGTGATCCGTATCCCCTCCGGCGGCACAGACCGTTTTGGCGACCGGGAGGATCTGCGCTTTCTGGAAAAGCATCTGTTCCGCTATGATCGCGCCGTTTATAAAAAGCAGCCAGAGCATATACAGCTGTTCGTCTGCGATCAGCCGTCGGCGGAGATGGAAGAGGTCAGCCGCCGGATCCACCGTCTGGTACGGGAGAAGGGCTACCGTTACCGGGATATCGCTGTGATCACCGGCGATCTGGAAAGCTATGGCTTTGAAGCTGTCCAGGCCTTTGCAAAGGCAAAGATCCCCTGCTTTCTTGACAGCCGCCGCCATGTCCTTTCCAATCCGCTGGTGGAATGTATCCGGGCGGCGCTGGCGATCATGAGCAGCAGCTTCAGCTATGAAAGCATGTTCCGCTATCTCAGGACAGGTCTGTCCAATCTGACGACAGAGGAGATCGACGAGCTGGAAAATTACTGTCTAGCCCTCGGCATCCGGGGAAGAAAAAGCTGGGAGAACCGGTTCTATGCCCACAGCCAGCGGATGGATCCTGCGCGGGTACCGGTGATGGAAGAGCTGCGCCAGCGTATCATGGAGATTTTATCTCCCTTTACAGAATCCATGCACACCAGAAACCGTACGGTCAAAAGCTGCTGCGAAGCGCTGTATGCCTTTCTGGTTTCTCTGGATGTACAGGCAAAGATGGAGAAAAAGCGCCAGATGTTTGAGGCCTGTGGCGAGGCGGCACTGGCCAGAGAATATGCGCAGATGTACCGTGCTGTCATGGATCTGCTGGACAAGATGGTGGAGATCCTGGGAGATGAGCCGGTGTCCATCCAGGATTTCGCCCAGCTGATGGAGGAGGGCCTGATGGAAATGCGTATCGGTATCATCCCGCCGACCGCGGATCAGGTGCTGATCGGTGATGTGGAGCGAACCCGTCTGCGTTCCTTAAAAGCGCTGTTTTTTGTGGGGGTCAACGATCAGGTGATCCCCGGGGGACTGTCAGGCGGCGGCCTTTTGTCGGAGACCGACCGGGATACGCTGGAGCAGATGGCGGTGGAGCTTGCACCATCACCGCGGGAGACGATCTTTATCCAGAAATTTTACCTGTATCTGCATCTGACCAAGCCCTCGGCATATGTCAGTGTATCCTATGCGGCCAGCTCGGCTAAGGGAGAGCAGACCGGCCCTGCCTATCTGTTTGGTACACTGCGGCGGCTGTTTCCCGCACTGCAGCTGACACCTGTACAGCATCCGGAGCACGTAGAAGAGATCGAAACCACGGCCGATGTAAAAACGCTGTTGCTGCAGATCATCCGGCGACCGGGCGGTGCAGCGCTGACCGGGGATGAAAAGGAGCTGCTGGGCTTTCTGTTGCAGCAGCCGGGGGGCCTGGCGCAGATCGAAATGCTTTTGCAGGAGGCGAAAAACACACCGCATACCGATGCAATCAGCCGTGCAACAGCAAAGGCGCTTTACGGGGAACAGCTGATGAACAGCGTATCCCGTATCGAACGCTACGCCGCCTGTGCCTATGCGCATTTTCTGCAGTATGGTCTGCAGATTGCCGAGCGGGAGGAATACAGCTTCCGGCCGGTGGATCTGGGTATCATCCTGCATGCCTGCATGGAGCTTTTTGGCCGTCTGGCCCGAAAGGAAGGCTATACGTTAAAGACCGTACCGAAGGAACGGGAGAATGAGCTGATCAGCCAGTGCCTTTCACAGATCATGGAGGAATACGGCAACCAGATTCTGTTAAGCTCTGCCAGAAACCGCTATATGGGCCGCCGCATTGAAAAGCTTCTCAGGCGCAGCCTCTGGGCAATCCGGGAGGAGTTAAAGGACAGCGACTTTGAACCGGCAGGCTTTGAGATCAGCTTTGACAGCAAGAGCTTTCTGGACAGTATGTGTCTGCAGCTGTCCGAGACCGGGCGGATGTATCTGCGCGGAAAGATCGACCGTATGGATCTGTATGAGGATCCCGAACAGGTGCTGGTGAGGATCGTGGATTACAAATCGGGCAGCAAGAGTTTTTCTCTCGAGGATTTCTATTACGGCCTGCAGCTGCAGCTGATCCTGTATATGAAGGCGGCGCTGGAGATCGAAAAGGGACGTCATCCGGACAAGGAGACGTCACCTGCAGCGCTTTTGTATTACCAGATGCAGGATCCGTTGATCGAGGCCGGGGAGGACGATCCGGTGGAGAATCTGCGGCTGAAAACGCTGAAAATGAATGGACTGGTATCTGCCGATGAACGGATCTACTGCCATCTGGATAACCGGCTGGAGCCGGGAGGCAAATCCCGGATGCTGCCGCTGGAACGTAAAAAAGACGGCTCGTTAAGTGCCAGATCTTCGGCGGTGGATGAAGAACAGTTTGCGGCGCTGACAGATTACGCCGTGAAAAAAGCCGTGCAGATCGGTCAGGAGATATTACATGGTCATGCCGAAAAAAATCCATGCCGTCAGGGCGAGCGCACGGCCTGTGATTTCTGTGCATATCAGGAGGTCTGCGGCTTTGATACACGGCTTGCCGGATGTACGTTCAGGCAGCTGAAAAAGCAGAACAAGGACTGGCTGTGGCAGGAGATCCTGGATGGCCGGGTCTACAGAGAAGAAAAGGAAGACAGTGACAGTGAAGTGGACAGATGAACAGCAGAAAGTAATTGATCTCAGGGAGAGAAATATTCTCGTGAGCGCGGCGGCCGGTTCCGGTAAAACGGCTGTGCTCGTGGAAAGGATCCTGCAGCTGATCAGTGAGGGAGAGCATCCGCTGAATGTGGATGAGCTTCTGGTCGTAACGTTTACCAGAGCCGCGGCGGCACAGATGAAGGACCGGCTGATCCGGGCGCTGGAGGAAAAGCTGGAGACGGATCCCGACAATACCCATCTGCAGAAGCAGACGACGCTGATCCATCATGCCCAGATCACGACGATCGACGGCTTCTGCTCCTATGTGATCCGCAGCTATTTCCAGCAGATCGATCTGGATCCGGGGGCCAGAGTGGCCGATGAGGGAGAACAGAAGCTGCTTTTACAGGATGTGCTGGCCCAGACGCTGGAAGAGGCGTATGAAAAACAGGAGCCGGATTTTCTGGCGCTTGCGGAAACGTTGGACAGTGGAAAAAGCGATGAGAGTCTGGAGGCGGCGGTGCAGAAGCTGTATACGCTTTCCCAGAGCCATCCGTGGCCGGAGGTCTGGCTGGATACGTGTCTGGCGCCCTATGAGGCCGGATCTGAGGAGGAGCTTTCCCGGATGCCATGGATCGGCAAGGTGGAGGAGCTGACAAAGGCTCTGCTTATGGAAGCCATGGAGGCCAACCGGCGCGCTCTTTCGCTGGCGCTTTCCGACCATGGACCGGCGCAGTATGTCGAGGCGTTGGAAAGCGACTGGGAGTATATGGAAAGGATTGCCGCGGCGACGGGCTATGAAGCCCTGCGGGAGCTTCTTCTGGGCTATAAGCCAAAGGCGCTTTCCAGTAAGAAGATACCGGATGTGCCGGAGGATAAGAAACTGCAGGCACAAAAGGAACGGGCCCGCACCAAGGAAATTCTGCAGGAAAAGATCGCAAGAGCCTACTACAGTGATCCACTGGAGGAGGTTTATGCCAAAATGCACCAGTCGCTGCCTGTGATCCGTGGGCTTATCACACTGACAAAACGTTTTGGTGAAGCCTTTGCGGCAGCGAAGCGGGAGAAGAATCTGCTGGATTTTAACGATGTGGAGCATATGGCGCTGCAGGTGCTGTTAAAGCGGCAGGAGGATGGCAGCGAGCTGCCTACGGAGGCGGCCAGAGAGCTTTCGGCCCGCTATGCCCAGATCATGATCGACGAGTATCAGGATTCCAACCTGGTGCAGGAAAAGATTCTGACAGCGGTAAGCCGTGAGCGGGAGGGACAGCACAACCTGTTTATGGTAGGCGATGTCAAGCAGAGCATTTACAAGTTCCGTCTGGCAAGGCCGGAGCTTTTTATGGAAAAATATGAAACCTACAGCCTGACCGACAGTGTATGCCAGCGTATCGACCTGCACAGGAATTTCCGAAGCCGCCGGGAGGTGATCGACAGCGTCAACTGTCTGTTTTCCCGGCTGATGACCCGGTCACTTGGCGGGATCAGCTACGATCCGTCGGCATATCTGTACCCCGGCGCTGTGTGGCCCGAGGCAGAGACGGATTGTGAGACGGAGCTTCTGATGATTGAAAAGGATACCGACGATGCCAGAGAGCTCGGATCGGCCAGAGAGCTTGAGGCTGTGCTGGCAGCCGACCGGATCCGCGGCATGGTGGGGAGAGAGTGGATCACGGACGAGACGACGGGAGACCGGCGAAAGATCCGCTACGGCGATATCGTGATCCTGCTGCGCAGTATCCGCGGCTGGTCAGAGGTGTTTACCCGGGTACTGAAGGAAAGAAAGATCCCTTCGGTCAGTATCTCCCGCGTGGGGTATTTCAGTGCGCCGGAGGTTGTGACCGTATTGCAGTATCTGCGGCTTCTGGACAATCCGCGGCAGGAGATGCCGCTGACGGCAGTGCTGACGTCGGCGATCGGCGGACTGTCTGCTGAGGATATGGCAAAGGTAAAAAACAGTGCGCCTGAAAAGCCACTGTACATCTCGGCGAGAAGCTATCCGGATAAGGCAGGGACAGATCCGGTGCTGACAGAGAAGCTGGAAAGCTTCTGGAAACAGTACGATAAATTTCGAGAGAAAATCTCTTATACATCCGTGCGGGAACTGCTGGTCGAGCTGTACGAGACCTCCGGCTATCTCGAACGGGTGAGCGCCATGCCGGCGGGAGAGCAGCGAAGAGCCAATCTGCGGATGCTGGTGGAAAAGGCCGGGGAATATGAAAAAAGCAGCTACAGTGGACTGTTTCACTTCCTGCGCTACATCGACAGCCTGCAGAAATACCAGGTGGATTTCGGCGAAGCCAGCGTAATGGAACAGGAAACGGATATGGTGCGGATCATGAGTATCCACAACAGCAAAGGTCTGGAATTTCCCGTGGTCATCGTGGCAGGGCTTGGCAAGAGCTTTAATATGACCGATACGCGCCAGATGGTGACGCTGCATCCGGAGCTTGGCATCGGTATGCCCTGTGTCAATACTGCACTTCGGACAAAGACGGAAACCCTGTACCATAAGATCCTGCAGAATATTCTCCGGGAGGAAACCCTCGGCGAGGAGCTGCGCGTGCTGTATGTGGCCCTGACCCGTGCCAAGCAGAAGCTGATTCTTACGGGCACGCTTGCGGCAGCGGACAAAAAGCTGACAGAGATCATGCAGGGCATACAGGAAAGGGAACAGCCGCTGCCCTATGGCCGCCTGCTGTTTGCCACCTCCTATATGGACTGGATTCTGCAGGCGCTTGGCGGAAGCCGTGCGCTGGCTGATCTGGCCGCCGAACGGGGTATACAGGGTCGGGCCGAGTACACAGAGCATACGCTGCCGGAGGGAAATTTCCGGATACGGTTGCTGGAGGTAGAGGATCTTGTGGTGTCAGAACTGACAGAGCAGCTGCAGCAGGAAGCGCTGGCAGAAGAGATCGGTTCTCTTGATCCGGAAAAAACATACGACAAGAATACGAGGAAATATCTCGATAATGTTCTTGGCTATATCTATCCGTATCAGGCATACGCAGATATGCCGCCAAAGCTCAGTGTTTCCGAGCTGAAGCTGAAGGCGTATGAGGAGGAACAGGGACACAGCCTGTACGAGGAACCGGAGGTGATCCCGTATATTCCGTCCTTTATGCAGGGCAGCCGCCAGACCGCCAGCCAGGGCGCTCTGCGTGGTACGGCATATCACCGGATGATGGAATGTATGGACTATGAAGCATATGCCGCCGGTGTGGATATGAAAAAGCAGATCGAGAGGCTGACCAAGAATGGCATGCTCAGTGCGGAAGACGCCGCCATGCTGCGCCCGGAGGATTTTACCTGCTTTATGGAAAGTACGCTGGGCAGGGAAATGGCAGAGGCCAGCCGGCAGGGACGGCTGTACCGGGAGCGGCAGTTTTTCCTGACCGTCCCGGCAGAGGAAGCGGATGAGCGTTTTGCCGGGAGCGATGAGACAATCCTTGTGCAGGGAATCATCGACGCCTATTATGAGACGGAGGACGGACTGGTGCTGGTGGATTATAAGACCGACCGGATCACACGTCCCGACGGATCGGATCTGGCGGACAAATACCGCGTCCAGCTGAAATATTATGCCGAAGCGCTCACTCGTCTGACAGGCAGACCTGTGGTGCGGCGGCTGATCTACTCCTTTGCCCTGCGGGATGTATTGCCGGTATAGGGAAAAAGAAGTATACTGGACAGGAAAAGACTGTGCCTGGATGGCGCAGACAAAAGCGGAAAGGGCGACTCGGTCGCTTACGTGGAAACTATGATCACATTAAAAGAAATTGCGCAGATGGCCGGGGTATCCCGGGGAACGGTGGACCGTGTGCTCAACCACCGGGGCGGCGTCAGCGAAGAAACAGCAAAAAAAGTACAGGCTATCGTGGATTCGGTGGGCTATGTGCCAAACAGTATCGGTCGTACACTGGCGATCAGCCGCAAAAATATAAAGCTGGGCTATCTGATCTTTCAGGGAACAACGGCCAACCCTTTTTTTACGGAGGTATTGCATGGCGTTGAAGAAAAGGAAAATGAGCTGAAAAGCTTTGGTGTGACGGTCATCAAGGCGTCCAGCAGCATAGAGGACGAGACCGGCGCAGGTCAGATCGAAAAGATCGACCGGCTCGTGGCCGAGGGCATACAGGGGCTGGCGATCACACCCTTCAGCCACCCGGCCGTTGCCAGGCGGTTAAAGGAGCTTTCCAGAGAGGGGATCCCTGTTGTAACGGTCAATTCGGATCTGGAGGATTCGGGGCGGCTCTGTTATGTGGGCAGCGACTACAAAAAGGCCGGTGAGATGGCCGGAGGACTGATGGGGCTTTTTCATCCCCAGGGCGGCCGGATCGGTATTATCAGCGGTTCTCCGATGGTTGTCTGTCATGTGGAACGCGAAAAGGGCTTCCGGGAGATTTTAAGTAATCGTTATCCCGCCCTTTCAATCGCCGCGGCTACGGCCAATCAGGACGATGATTTTATCAGCTTTGATGTGACCCGGCAGATGCTTGAAAAGTATCCGGACATCACCGGACTCTATATCGTGGCGGGTGGTGTTTACGGCGCCTGCCGTGCTGTCAGTGCCGCCGGGCGTCAGGACAGTGTGGCGGTGATCAGCCACGATAAGGCAGAGTCCACCCTGCAGATGTTAAAAGAGGGTATCTTAAACGCCACGATCGGTCAGGAGGCCGGTCGGCAGGGCAGCGAGCCTCTGCAGATTCTATACGATTATCTGAGCAGGGCAGCAGAACCGGCGGCGGATGTGGTGCATACCTGTCTGGATATCTGCATCAGAGAAACGATAGCATAGGAGAAGCATATGGAACTGACCAGTGACTGCATGCGGTGCCTTTTGGACCGCAGAGAAAAGGAAATCGCACATTTTACAGACGAGAGAAAAAAGGCAGACTATTTCCGGGAGATCGCCGGGATCGTTGCCGTGCTGGGCGTGAAAGAGAGTGCGCCGTATCTGTCTGTGCAGATGCGAAAGGCGTATGAGCGTTATTTTGGAAAAAAGAAGGACTTTACAGAGATCAAGAGGCAGTATAATGAGCTGATGCTTTCGATGGAGCAGGATTTCCTGCAACGGATACAGGCGGCCGACGATCCGGTGCGCACCGCGCTTGTCTTTGCCCAGACTGCCAATTATATTGATTTTGGCACGGGAAATACGATCGAAAAGGAACAGCTTTTAGACCTGTTTGCAAAGGCAGATCCGGCCACGATCGATGAGAAAGAATATATACAGTTTACAAAGGATATGGACTGCGCAAGGCGTATGGTGCTTCTGGCGGATAACTGCGGGGAGATCGTTCTGGACAAACTGCTTTTGCAGACGTTAAAGGAAAGATGGCCAGATACCTCCTATGTGATGATGGTCCGCGGCGAGCCGGTGTCCAACGATGTAACCAGAGAGGACGCCCTGCAGGTCGGGGCAGATCAGGTAGCAGAGATTATGGACAACGGAACCGACATCGGTGGAACCGTTCCGCTGCATGTCCCGGAAGAAATAAGAGAATTTCTCTCACAGACCGATGTGATCCTGGCCAAGGGCATGGGAAACTTCGAAACTGCGTACGGCTATGGCTGGCCAATTTATTACCTGTTCCTGTGCAAATGTCCGCTGTTTATGCGGCGGTTTGACAAACCAAAATATGGCGGGATGTTCATCCATGAATCCCGCGTCGAGGAAGCGTGCCACAGATAAGGCACGCTTTTTTACATAAAAAAGGATTAAACCAGTATAAAGGGATTGACAAGCTGAATGAAAAGAGATATAGTGAATGGGACGAATAAAGTAGTTAATAACTTCAGCATTATAAATTATGCATTTTTGATCAGAATTCGTCATCAGATGTTATCATTTCAAATTTAACAGTCGTTATGTATTTCAAAAACGAAAATCAAAACAGAACAGGGAGATCTATGGGACAGAAGGATTTAAGTGAAAAGATTCTTGTGGCATATGATGATGTATTTGCGGACATCGTCAATGTTTTAATGTTTAACGGACAGGAAAAGATTCAGCCGGAAGAACTGGAGGACAGAGGAACTAAGGATTTTTACAGGGAAAAGGGAATGTTGCATGAGATGGAGCGTGATGTAGTCAAGCGTTGGAAAAAGGGTGGGACAAGCCGATACATTTGCTTGAAAAATTAACCGTTCCAGAGGGATTTGATCCTTATGTGAGTGATTACAAAGTGAATCTGTTTCAGGTGGCCTGGCTAACCGACGAGCAGGTAGAAATGTTCCAGTCCGATTTTAAAGTTGTAGCAGATTATTTCGTACAAAAGCGAAAAAATAACGGTTACACACCGACAAAAACAGAAATCAAACACGTGGAAGCAGTATTACAGCTGCTTTCGATTATGGAGCATGACGACAGATTTGCGGAAGCAATCTATAAAGAAGGTGGAGGTAAAGTAAAAAATATGTGTGATGTATTAGATGTTGCGGAGCAGAGAGGCGAAGCCCGTGGAGTAAAATTAGGTGAAGCTCGTGGAATAAAGTTAGGCGAAGAACGTGGTGCCAAAACTATGATTGATCTTATTCGACGTTTATTGAATGGAGAAGACGAGTCTTCCATTCGCAAGTCTGGTGTGAATGATGAATTACTTAAAATGGCAGCAGGCGTACTGCAAAAGCAGTAAGCTTGTAAGACTGGTGTATTATTTTACGGATATTTTCTTTGTCATACAGCAGAGTTTAAACACGTGGAAAAGGTATTACAGCTGTTTTCTATAATGGAGCAGTGAGAAAAACGTGTATATCCAGTCAGATTCCGGGCATACTCCTTACAGATCATACGGATAAGGAGTGAAAATCATGAGCAGACAAAAGGAAATCCCGGATCTGGATACGCTGTCACGGGAAGAAAAGATGAAATATGAGATCGCCGGGGAGCTCGGCCTTCTGGACCGTGTGCTGGAGGACGGCTGGAAAACGCTGTCTGCCAAGGAAACCGGCCGGATCGGCGGTCTGGTCACCCGCAGAAAGCGTGAAGAAAAGAACCTGCAGGCCCACGGCGAAAGCATGAAAGATACAACTGACCGGATACAGTAAGGCAAAAAGTTACGCCTGCAGACAGCTGCGTATCCATGCGTCGGCAAGGATCTGGTTACCGGCGGGTGTCAGATGGATGCCGTCAGTTGTGACAGCGGCTGCACCAAGGCGGTCGATGGCTGTCTGTACAGCCTCCTGCAGAGGGATATAGACAGCGCCGCAGGCCGCAGCGTATTCCCGAAGGATCTGCTGTTCCTGCAAAAGCAGCGGCAGCAGAAGACTGTGACTGTCCGGCGGCGTGAATAAAAAGGGCTCCATGACAAAGAGCCTTTGGGGCGCAGAAGCCTTAAGACGGACAAGCAGTGCCCGCACAGATGGAGTGAAGACTGTCGTGATCCAGCCGGGATCCGTATAGTAAGCGACTGGCAGGTCATTGACGCCGATCAGCATGGTGATCGTGTCAAAGAAAGACAGATCCGTCATCCGCTGCACCAGCCGCCAGAGCGCGGCACTGGTAAAGCCGTCCTGCCCCCGATTGACAATATGAGCCGAAGAAAAAGCCTCCGTTTCGCTGATCTTTCGTACAAAGCCATCCCCCAACAGACGGGGATCCGCTTCCCAGAGATGTCCGGCGTCAGTGATGCTGTCGCCGAGAAAAAGACAGTGCTGTCCGGTCATAGCTGTCCTCCTTTCAAACCATTTCCTGTAGTATAGCATAAAATATGCTTTTATTGACAAGGCCGACATATCGTTATATACTTAAACTCGTGCAAAAAAATATTATAATACTGGGGGAGCCGTCTGGCTGAGAGAATAGAGATTCGACCCTTTGTACCTGATCTGGGTAATACCGGCGTAGGGAAGTATTTCAACCATAAAATCAACATACAGAGGATATGACCGAGATACTTTCTTTTACCAAGGAAAGTATTTTTTTTTCGCGAGCAACGAGCCAAAGCCCGTGCTTGCACGAGGCCTTGGCGACTGCCGCGAAAGCCATGAGAAACTCGCGAAGCGTGTTTCTCATGGCTTGCATGAAAATCGAAAAGAGGAGGAAATGACAATGGAAAACAATTGCTGCAGCGGATGCAACAGACCGGATCTTCCGTGGGCCGGAAGAGGAACGTCCCTGCCGATTTCCGGATGCCGCTTTTCCCTGTATCCGATGTGCGACCAGTTTATTGACCTGATTGTAGGATCTCTGGAGAAGACCGACACATCGTATGTATGGAGCGAGTCCGATGCCCTGTCTACGGTATACCGTGGCAAGCTCGAGTATGTGGCAGATGCGGTAAAGGCGCTGTTTATCAATGCCTACCGTGAGGGCGTACATATGGCACTGGAGGGCCAGTTCTCCAAGGGCTGCCCAGGCGATAGTGACGGCGACAGTGTTCTGGAGAAAGAGGGTGAAGCGCCAAATAAAGCAAAGGTACAGGATATCCACTTCCCGGTACACTGCAAGCTGGCCCTGTATCCGATGGGAACCGGTGACTATATCGATGATATCGCAAAGGTATGGTACATGGCCGAGGACAGAGGGCTTCAGCCGAAAACGATCCATTATGCGACCCGTATCGAGGGAGATGTCCATGAGGTGATGGATTACCTGACAGATGTCTGCGCGCTGATGGAAAAGAGCGTGTCCCATTACATATTACATTTTACAATGAACTGCAACAGTCCGACTGTGGAGGAATAAGAAGATGAAAGAAAAGAAAAATACATGGCAGTTAAATGAAATTATTCTGATCGCCATGATCTGTATCGTATTTGGTGTGGTATATCTGGGTGCTGTTTACGGTGCATCCTTTATTTCCGCTGCACTGGCAGCCACGGGCCTCAGCCAGCTGGGCAATGAGATTCTGTTTGGCGTATGGTTTATGGCAGCGACACTCGCAGGCTATATTCTGCAGAAGCCGGGCGTGGCTATCGTAGCGGAGGTGATTGCCGCTGTGATCGAAGTTCTGCTTGGCAACTGGTTTGGTCCGATGGTTATCGTGGCCGGTATTATCCAGGGCGCCGGTGCGGAGATCGTCTTTGCAGCTAATAAATACCGCAAGTTTGACGGCGCTGTGATGTATATCGCATCTGCCGGTGCCTGCATCACCAGCTTTGCCTGGAGCTTTGTCCGTTCTGGATACGGCAAGCTGTCGATCCCGGTGCTGATCATGTTCTTTGTGATCCGTCTGGTAAGCTCTCTGATCTTCTCCGGCTTTATCTGCAAGATGATCGGTGACGGACTGGCTAAGACAGGTTTGTTAAAGGGATACGAATTAGGTAGAAAATAATGAAAATGGATGAGATATTAACCTGTAAGGATCTGAGTTTTTCCTACAGTACGGAAGAAGAAAAGGTCTTTCAACATCTGTCTCTTTCGGTAAAACGGGGAGAGGTTGTGCTGCTTATGGGTCCATCCGGCTGTGGAAAGAGTACGCTGGCTTACTGCCTGAGCGGCCTCTATCCGCAGTATTCAGGAGAAATGACGGGAGAGATTCTTTTGGAAGGGGAATCTCTCTCTTCATTTGGGGCGGCCGCACGTTCAAAGAAACTGTCCATCCTGTTCCAGAATCCGGATGACCAGTTCTGTATGAGCCGGGTCGATCAGGAGGTTTTGTTCGCGCTGGAAAATATCAACTACGAGGGAGATCTGGTAGCCCGGACAAAGGAAATCTTACAAAAGATTGGTCTGGAAAAAGAGATTCACACGCCGATCCAGAAGCTGTCCGGCGGCATGAAGCAGAAGCTGGCGCTGGGTACAGCACTGGCTACGGGAGCAGAAATGCTGATTCTGGACGAGCCCTTTGCCAATCTCGATCCGGCTTCCTGCAAGGCACTGGCCGGAATGCTGAAGGAAGTCAATGCGGAGGGCATGACCCTGCTGATCGTTGACCATAAGCTCGACTGGTGGAAGCCTTTTTTAAGCCGTGTCGTATTGATGCAGACCGAAGGTGATCTGGATGAGACAAGTATATATCCGGCAGAGCTTTCCAAAAGCCGGGAAAGATTTGAACAGCTGGGCCTGTTTTACGCAGATGTCAAAGATGGCTCCTATCTGGACGATGTAAAAAAGCCGGAGGTCTTACCGGCAGCAGAGAGCATTTTGCAGGCGCAGGATGTAGCCCTTTACCATGACCGGAAGCATTGCTTTATGGAGCATCTGTCGTTTGCCATCAAAAAGGGCAGCGTGACGGCTCTGGTGGGCCGGTGTGGCAGCGGCAAAACGACGCTTTTATACGGTATGGCGGGCATATTGAAAACGAAAGGCAATTTGCAGATCCGTGGCAAGATCGGTCTGGTCTTTCAGAATCCCAGATTTCAGTTTTTAAAGCTGACGATAGAGGATGAGATCATGGAAACCCTTGCCATGCGGGATGGAAAGCAGGCAGATCCGGAATGCATGAAGAAAGAGGCCAAGGAAGCCCTGCAAAGCTTCGGCCTGTGGGAATATAAAGACCATTCGCCGTATGCGATCAGCCAGGGGCAGCAGAGAAGACTGGCGCTGTTGTCGATGCTTTTAAGCAGGGCGGATATCATGCTGCTGGACGAGCCGACGTATGCCCAGGATGAAAAGTCGACGAAGTTTATTTTATTGCTGCTGGCAAAAAGAATCGAAGAGGGCCTGACGGTGATCCTGGCAACCCATGACCTTGGGCTGGCCCAGGCGATCAGCAACCAGATCTTTCTGGTGGAAAACCGGCAGATCCGGGCACTGACGGACGAAGAAATGTGTGCATACAGGAAAGGAGCGGAAAACAATGAAGAGTTTGAATCCGGCCTATAAGATGTTAAGCATCATACTGGCGTCACTGATCCTGTCCACGACCTTTCATATCCGGGTCAATCTGGTGGTCGCAGTGGTCTGTCTTCTGGTCACGTTTCTGACACCGGGGGTCAACCGACGGGGTCTGCTTCTGGCGATGGTGCCCTTTGGCATTGCGGCGCTTGGCATGTTTACGACCGGCCTGTTTTTCGGAGATCACGGGACAACGGCCGGGGTCGAGGTCAGCGCTCTTGGCCAGAGAACGCTGTATGCCAGCAATATGCAGACGGCCATGCAGCTGTCCAGCCGTATTCTGGCGTACGGTGGTCTTGGTATGCTGTATGCGTTCACGACGGATGCCTTTGAGCTGGTCATGAGCCTGATGCAGCAGTTTAAGCTGCCGCCGAAATTTGCCTATGGCATACTGGCGGCGTACCATTTCTTCCCGGTAGTTAAAGAAGAATATGGGATCGTGGGCGCTTCCTTAAAAGTGCGTGGCGTGAAAGCCGGTTTTGCTTCACCGAAACGTATTATTCCGATGCTTGTGCAGGCCATGGAGCGTTCCCAGAGTCTGGCGATGGCCATGGAGTCGAGAGGTTTTCAGAACGATGCGCCCCGTAAGGTGGCCTTTGAAACAAAGGTGCGCAGCAGAGATTTTGTGTTTCTGATCGGACTGAACGCGGGGATTATCTGCGGGCTGGTGTGGCTGTAAGCAGTTTCACATAAGAAAATGCAGTGGAATTTTCAGAGTTGTATTTGGGAAAATGCCGTTGGAAGATACAACAGGAGAAATACATTTATGAACATACAGGATAACAAATACAAAAAAGTCAGAGAATGGGAGCAGCTGCAGCGGGAATATCCCACGATGTCTCCCTTTGTGTTGCTGAAGCTGAGTATGATCTGGCATGGTGTTTTGCTGACGGAGCGGGCACTGGACCGGGTGCAGGCGCCGGATTACTGCTTTGGCAAGCTGGAGCCCTTCGGACTGGCCGGAGGAAAAACAGTAAAAAAGGTCTATCCGGGAGCGATCCTTCTGCGGGACGCTACCTTTGTCCATATCAATTACGGGGAGCCGTATGCAGATCCCTATATTGCCGATTATGATCCGGAAACCGGGTGCTTTCTGCTGCTGGAGGATGGTCAGGTGGTGGATGAGATCGATTTTGTTCCACGACCGGCGTTTTACGGGCAGGTAACATCGAAGGGAACACCGATGGAGGCGGTTGCCCTGGCGAGAGCACAGAAGCTGATCCTTACCGCTTTTCAGAAATGCCTGTTCTGGAAAGCCGGAGAACAGTGCCGGTACTGTGCATTCTTTTCCGAAACAAAAGCGGCAGAGGTCGATGAAAACGATATTTTTGAGACGGTGCGGGAGGCGCTGAAAGAACCGGGACGGTATTCCCAGATCTATATTTCCGGCGGATCGGATTATCGGGGCAGTTACCCCTTTGAAGAAGAGATCCGGAGATATATCCGCATCCTTGCGTCCATAGGCACCCTGTTTGACGGCAGATTCCACAGCCAGCTGATGGCACCGGCCTACGAAAAAAAGGATGTCAAAAGGCTGTATCAGGAGACGGGACTTACGAGCTATTCGCCGAATATTGAAGTGATGGATAAGGCGCTGTTTCAGAAGCTGTGTCCGGGAAAAGAAAGATGGATCGGCTACGATACGTGGATCAGAAGAACGCTTGATGCCGTCGACGTTTTCGGGCCGGGAAATGTGTATACACAGGTGGTCGCCGGTGCAGAGCTGGCGAAGCCGTATGGTTTTGCATCGGTGGACGAGGCGTTGAAATCCAATCTGGACGGCTGCGAATTTTTTGCCAGACATGGTGTGATCTGTTTGACTACGATATGGCGGCCACATAAGCATGCGAAGCTCGGGATGCAGCCGATGCCGCCGCTTTCCTATTATGTGCGGCTGACAAAGGCGTTTTATGAAATAAGAAAAAGCTATGGTCTGGTGGCTGTGGATGATAACTATAAGCTTTGCGGGAATCATCCCGACAGCGATCTGGAAAGGATGGATCTGCCATGCGAGAAATGATGAAGATGGAACCGCTGCCGGAAGCTGTACAGGAGCTGATGCAGGAAAAGGACTGTTGTTTCTACCTGCTTTTTTCTTCGGGAGACTGTTTCCGGCTGGGCGAAATATACAGCGGCAGCCCGGATCAGAAAAGACTTCTGTATGGTCTGCCCGGGGAATATTCGAAGCTGGGAACGGCACTGGTCGATGCGATCTGGTTTGCACACCCGGTAAAAGTACTGGTCGGCTGTGGAAAAAAGCTGTACCAGAGCGAGGGGACTGTGTATAAATGTCATATCGCAGGCCCGCTGTTTGCCGGTCAGCTGCAGCGTGTCCGCAGACGGGACAGTAAAGCGGATATAGCGTCCTCGTGGGAAATCCGCACCGGCGCATGGCAGCAGGCCGATCCGGATGTATGCAGGGAAAAGCTGCAGACAGCACTGCCGGAGCAGTATGGCAGCGTTTTTGAAGAAGGCCATCTGGATCTGAAGCTGCGGTAAACAGCAGGATAAAAATCAAAAATAAAAAATATGCATTTTCTGGAAGAGCAGGGTTGACAGATCGGACAGGTGGTGCTACTATACTAATGTATTATTCCATATTGCCTATGCAAGTGCTTCTGGTACTCGTACCAGTTGAAAGAGGGAATCAGGTGTAAGTCCTGAGCGATCCGGTCACTGTGAGCAGGGAGTGAAGCTCAAATATCCATTGTATGTCCTCAGCATATGAGAAGGAGAGCCAAGTGTTGATCTGTAAGTCAGGAAACCTGCTTGTGTAGTGAGGTTGAGACTTCCGAAGAAAGTTGAACAGCTATTCGATCCGCAAGGATCGTCTTAGATGTCTGCTTCTTTCGAGCAGGCATTATTTTTATGGAATATCATGTGTGTGATATTCACTTGGCCAATAGCCTCGAATACGGAATAAGAGATTAAACGGCTGGGTGGATACTCCGGATCGATATCAATGATCATCGTTTTTCCTCCGCAACAAAAATGATGATACTTCCTCTACATGATCTTGAACCGGAGTACGCCGTCCTCCAATCTATCTGCGACGTTGAGACAGTTTCCTTATGGAGGCTGTATTTTTTTGCCTTTTTCTTTTGAATACCGGCAGAATCCGCGGATTTTACAGGTTTCTCGGGAGAAATCCTTGACAAGTGCGCGGGCCTGCGTTTATGATAGGGGTTACGAAAAGGTAGTGAGAAAGAGGAGTACGCGATTATCCGCCGCCAGAGAGGGAGCCCCGCAGGCTGAGAGAGTTCCCGGGAGAGGAGATCCGGAAGGTAGCTTTTGAACCGGCCCGCTGAACCGTACAGTGTTGCGAAAGGTAAGCGGACACGTCTGATCCACGTTACAGGATAATGAGGATGTATACACATCGAATAAAGGTGGTACAGCGGTTAAGATTCGCCCTTTGCTTTTAAAGCAAGGGGCTTTTTTACGCTTTCGCATACTGCTTTACAGATACCAGAAAACAAAAAGGAGAATTACCATGAGCAAAGAACTTGCAAAGACCTACGATCCGAAGGGCATCGAAGAGCGTCTGTATCAGAAATGGGTAGACGGCGGTTATTTCCATGCCAAAGTCAATCCGGATAAGAAACCATTCACCATCGTTATGCCGCCGCCGAACGTTACCGGCCAGCTGCATATGGGCCATGCCCTGGACAATACCATGCAGGATATCCTGATCCGTTTCAAACGTATGCAGGGCTACGAAGCACTGTGGCAGCCGGGCACGGACCATGCCGCTATCGCTACAGAGGTTAAGGTTATCGACAAGCTCAAAAAGATGGGCATCGACAAAAATGATATCGGCCGTGAAAAGTTCCTGGAATACTGCTGGGAATGGAAAAACGAGTACGGCAACAAGATCATCAATCAGTTAAAGAAGATGGGTTCCTCCGCTGACTGGGACAGAGAGCGTTTTACCATGGACGAGGGCTGCTCCCGTGCCGTTGAGGAAGTCTTCATGAAGCTGTATAAGAAGGGCTACATCTACAAGGGCTCCCGTATCATCAACTGGTGTCCGGTATGCCAGACCTCCATTTCCGATGCCGAGGTAGAGCATGAGGAGCAGGCCGGTCATTTCTGGCACATCAACTATCCGATCGTCGGAGAGGAAGGCCGTTTCGTAGAGATCGCCACCACCCGTCCGGAGACCCTGCTTGGCGATACCGCTGTGGCTGTCAATCCGGAGGATGAGCGTTACAAGGATTTGATCGGCAAGATGTTAAAGCTGCCGCTGACCGACAGAGAGATCCCGGTAATCGCTGATGAATATGTAGACAAAGAATTTGGAACCGGCTGTGTAAAGATCACACCGGCCCATGACCCGAACGACTTTGAGGTCGGCAAGCGCCACAACCTCGAGGAGATCAATATCTTAAACGATGACGGTACGATCAACGAGCTGGGCGGCAAATACGCCGGTATGGACCGTTACGAGGCCAGAAAAGCCATGGTTGCCGATCTGGAGGCCCAGGGACTGTTGGTTCGCATCGAGGATCACGTACACAATGTCGGTACGCATGACCGTTGCCATACAACTGTAGAGCCGATGATCAAGCCGCAGTGGTTCGTCCGCATGAAAGAGATGGGCGAGGCCGCCTTAAAGGTTGTAAAGACAGATGATCTGAACTTCGTACCGGAAAGCTTTGAAAAGACCTATACCCACTGGCTTGAGAATATCCGCGACTGGTGTATTTCCCGTCAGCTGTGGTGGGGACATCGTATTCCGGCGTACTACTGCGACGAGTGCGGCGAGGTTGTTGTCAATATCGGTATGCCGGAGAAATGCCCGAAATGTGGCTGCACGCATCTGACACAGGATGAGGATACGCTGGATACCTGGTTCTCCTCCGCTCTGTGGCCGTTCTCGACCCTTGGCTGGCCGGAGAAAACACCGGAGTATGAGTATTTCTATCCGACAGACGTACTGGTTACCGGATACGATATCATCTTCTTCTGGGTTATCCGTATGGTATTCTCTGCGCTGGAGCAGACGGGCAAATCCCCGTTTAAGCATGTACTGATCCACGGTCTTGTCCGTGACTCCCAGGGCCGCAAGATGAGTAAATCTCTCGGCAACGGTATTGATCCGCTGGAGGTTATCGACAAATATGGTGCTGATGCGCTGCGTCTGACCCTGATCACCGGTAATGCACCGGGCAACGATATGCGTTTCTACTGGGAGCGTGTAGAGTCCAGCCGTAACTTTGCCAACAAGGTATGGAATGCGTCCCGTTTCATTATGATGAATATGGGCGAGACAGCACCGGAGAAACCGGCCGTAGAGGATCTGAAGCCGGCTGACCGCTGGATTCTGTCCGAATTAAATGATCTGATCGGCGATGTAACCGCCAATATGGAGAAATTCGAGCTCGGTATTGCCGTACAGAAGATCTTTGACTTTATCTGGGATGAGTTCTGTGACTGGTACATCGAGATGGCCAAGAGCCGTCTGTTTGACAAGGAAAAGAACCCGAAAGACGCCAATGCCGCTCTGTGGACACTGACCCATGTACTGTCCGAGGCGTTAAAGCTTCTGCACCCGTATATGCCGTTTATCACAGAAGAGATCTACTGCACACTGCATCCGGAAGCTGAGACGATCATGATCGAGAGCTGGCCGGTAACAGACGAGGCTATGCATTTTGAAGCAGAGGTATCCTTCATCAACCATGTCAAAGAGATGGTCCGTGGTATCCGTAATACCCGCAACGAGATGAACGTACCGCAGAATAAGAAAACACATGTATTTGTTGTGACAGCGGACGCCGCTCTGCGTGAATATTTCTCGCAGTACACCGATGTCTATGAGAAGCTGGCTTTCGCAAGCAGCGTGACCGTACAGGCAGACAAGGCCGGTATCGGCGATGATGCGGTATCCGTAGTGATCGCTGACGCTGTTGTCTATATGCCGCTGGAGGATCTGGTCGACAAGGAAAAAGAGCTGGAGCGCCTGAAAAAGGAAGAGGCCCGTCTGACAAAAGAGATCGCCCGTTCCAACGGAATGCTGAGCAATGAGAAGTTCCTGTCCAAAGCGCCGCAGGTCAAGGTGGACGAGGAAAAGGCAAAGCTGGAGAAATATGAGCAGATGATGGCTCAGGTCAAAGAGCGTCTGGCACAGTTTTAAGTGTCTGTGAACCGCAAAATTACACAGATTTAAGTCTAAAAGTGCGATATTATTTACTTGCAAATGATCACCACTGCACGTATTATAGTACTGTGGCTTCGGTAAGACGAAGCCATAGTATATAATCAAAGATAAAGTGGTGATCATTTTGCATTATCAGGAAATAACAGAATATATAGAAGAAATACCGAAATTTTCGACAAAACATCCGCTGGAGCATACGAGAAAGCTGCTGGCCCTTCTGGGCAATCCGCAGGATCAGTTCCGTGTGATCCATGTGGCCGGTACCAACGGTAAGGGAAGCACCTGTGCCTATCTGGCCAGTATGTTTAAGGCGGGGGGCATATCCTGCGGCTTCTTTACCTCTCCGCATCTGGTGGATATCCGCGAACGGTTCCAGATCGATGGCGTTATGGCGAGCAAAGAGGACTTTATCGAAGTCTTTTTGCAGGTAAAGGAAAAGATCGATGAGATGATGGCAGCAGGCGAGGGGCATCCGAGCTATTTTGAGACTCTGTTTGTCATGGGCATGCTGTACTTCCAGAAAAAGCATGTGGATTTCTGCGTGCTGGAGACCGGTCTTGGCGGCCGCCTCGATGCGACAAACAGCGTGAAAGCGCCGTTAGCCACGATCATTACCTCCATCAGTCTGGATCATACCGAGATCCTCGGAGATACGATCGAAGCGATCGCCGGGGAAAAGGCGGGTATCATCAAGCCGCATATTCCGATCATCTATGACGGTCATGTAAAGGCGGCTGTCGATGTGATCCGTGCACAGGCAGAAAAAATGGAAGCACCGGCCTATGAGCTGAAAGAGGACATGTACCATATCATCGAAAATACACAGGAAGGTATCACTTTCAGCTTCCACAGCGCATACTGTGAGGATACGGTGTTAAAGATCCCGTATATCGCGCCGTACCAGATGATGAACGCTTCACTGGCGTATCTGACGATGCTGGTATTAAAGGATGTGCATGGCATCTGCGAGGCAGATCTGATCCGGGGCATTGCCGGGACAAGCTGGCCGGGACGTATGGAAACGGTTCGCCCGGGCGTCGTGCTTGACGGCGCGCACAATGCGGATGGAGTGGCGCGGTTTGTGGAGACGGCAGAGCATTTTGCCGCACAGTATCCGATCACGCTTTTGTTCTCCGCCGTATCGGACAAGGACTATGAAAAGATGATCGCCGAGATCTGTGAAAGGATCCGTCCGCAGTATGTGGTGACGACACAGGTTGGCGGTTACCGCGAAGTACTGGCAGAGCAGCTGGCAGGGATTTTTAAGAAACATGGCTGTCAGGCTGTGGAAAGCGAAGCAGATGTGGCCACAGCGTACAGAATGGCCGAAGGCCATAAGGGAGACGGTATGCTGTTTTGCGTAGGTTCTTTGTATCTGGTGGGAGAGATCAAAGCGTATCTCGCCGGAGAAGAACAGTAACGGGAGGAGTACGGATGATCAATTACGAAGAAGAATTAAAGAAATTCAAACCATGTCTGGAGGTTGGCGAGGTAGAAGAGGCCATCCATAACCAGGAGCTGACGGATGTGATCGACATCGTCAAAGAGATGATGGATAAGAAAAATGCGTCAGACAAGACGAAATAAGGGGAAATTACATGAGATGTAGACAATGCCAGACGGAGCTGAATGAAAGTTCCTACTGTCCGGGCTGCGGCTGTGATGTATCACTGCAAAAGAGGGCGTATCTGATCTCTGATCTGTATTACAATCAGGGACTGGAAAAGGCCCAGATCCGCGATCTGTCCGGTGCGGTGGATCTTCTGGTGCGCAGTCTGAAATTCAATAAACGAAATATCCAGGCCCGCAATCTTTTAGGACTGGTGTATTTTGAGATGGGAGAGGCGGTTGCCGCTTTAAGTGAGTGGGTCATCAGCGACAATATGCAGACCAAGGGCAATCTGGCGGCTGATTTTATTGCGCAGCTGCAGGCCAATGCCAATAAGCTGGATACGATCAATCTTTCCATCAAAAAGTACAACGAAGCGCTGGAAACCTGTCGTGCGGGTCATACCGATACGGCCATCATCCAGTTAAAAAAGGTGCTGCAGCAGAATCCGAAGCTCATCAAGGGCTATCATCTGCTGGCGCTGATCTATATGAACAACGGGGAATACAAAAAAGCCCGCCGTGTGCTGAAAAAAGCAATAAAGATCGACCATACCAATTCGACGACGCTGCGTTTTATGAAGGAGATCGACGAGCAGCTGGGAACCTCCGGCCGCTCCGGTGGCAGATCCCTCTTACCGTCCTTTGGAAATAAAGAGGCGGACGATTTTAAGGAGGGTGGCCCGGAAATCTTTGTCTCTGATAACGATGTCGTGATCCAGCCACCCGCGTTCCGTGAGACGTCGGTGGTGGCTACGCTGATCAATCTGTGCTTCGGCCTTCTGGTCGGTGCGGCAGTCGTATGGTTTCTGGTGGTTCCGGCCACGAGAAAGGATATCAACGAGACGGCCAATGCCAAGATCGTGGAATATTCCGACACCATGGCCAGCCAGTCCACAGAGATTGCCAAGCTGAAGGAGCAGATCACCGAATCGGAGAATACGGTAGCTTCGGCCAATGAGCAGATCGACGCCGCCCAAAAGGAAGTCGAGAGCTACCAGAACCTTGTCAAGGCATACAGCGCCTACACAGAGGGCAATTATGACAGCGTGCTCAACGTTATCGAAAATATCGATGAGACGGGACTTTCTGTAGATGCCCGTATTCTGTATGATTCGATCTATAACCAGGTCAAGGACAGTCTGTTTGACCAGTACAAGTCCAAGGGCGTACAGGCTTATGTGGACAAGGACTACCAGACAGCGGCAGATGATCTGCAGAAGGCTATGGATATCAAGGATACGGATTACAACGTGCTCGAATGTCTGGCCCTGTCCTACAGAGAGCTGGGCAAGAATGGCAATGCAAAGACTGTCTTTGAAGCCATTGTAAAGAACTTCCCGAATTCCCGCCGGGCAACCAATGCGCAGGCATTTATCGACATTATCAATAAAGAGACCGGCAGCGGCAGCACGACAACGACGGACACAGCCGGGGATACGACGGGACAGGATACCACCGGCGATACAGCCGGAACGGATACCCAGGACACGCAGGGAGATACCACCGGTGACACGACCGGCGGCGATACCGCGGCAGGAGACGATACCGTGGCCACCCAGGGCGCCACAGAGGATACCACAGGCACCGGCCTTGGCAATGCCCAGGATGTGCTGGGTAACACACAGTAAGACCTGCATACAACAGAAAAACCTCGGATACAGGGGATGTACAGCTATAGGGCTGTGCATCCCTTTTCTGTACAGAAAATATCTTGTGAATGTCGGATCAGGAGGGCGTGTATGAAAAAAATGGTGGAGGTTACCGGCCAGCGCATGGTGATCCATGTACCAAAGGAGCTGGATCATCACACGGCGCTGCCCATACGGGAGCAAACAGAAGAGATCATGCAGCACAAAAGAATTACGGAGATCGAGATGGATTTTTCGCAGACAGAATTTATGGACAGCTCCGGGATCGGTATGCTGATGGGACGCTACCGGCAGATCAGCCACAGGGGCGGCCAGATGTATGCCGTGCATGTCGGGCAGCGGGTGCGAAAAATCCTGGACATGGCCGGGATCAGCAGAGTAGTGGAGATCAGAGGGGTATAAAAGCTTTCTGGAAAAAGGGAGAGCCGGGGAGTCAGGAAAAGAAAGGAATAGGGGGCATATCATGGAAGACACCAATGAAATGGTACTGGAATTTGACAGCCGTTCGCAAAACGAGGGCTTTGTCAGGGTGGCGGTGGCAGCCTTTGCCACGCAGTTAAATCCGACACTGGAGGAGGTCGCTGATCTGAAAACGGCGGTTTCCGAGGCGGTGACAAATGTTGTGATCCATGCCTACAGAGGCAAAGTGGACAAGGTGCGGATCGAATGCCGGGTGCACGAGAGGGCAATGGAGGTTGCCGTGATCGATCACGGTGTGGGAATCGCTGATATCAAAAAGGCCATGGAGCCTTTGTATACCACACGGCCGGAGCTGGACCGTTCCGGTATGGGCTTTGCCTTTATGGAGGCATTTATGGATGAGCTGGAGGTGACGTCCGTGCCGGGTGAGGGTACGACTGTCCGCATGAAAAAGATCTTTGGCAGCGGCCATATACCTTTTGCGTAAAGGGAGGTGCTATGGCGGATACACTGTCTTTGCTGACACGGGCACATCAGGGGGATAAAGCGGCGAGAGATGCATTGACAGAGGAAAATATGGGACTGGTATGGAGCGTTGTCCGGCGGTTTTCCAGCCGGAAGGCGGAGATGGAGGATCTGTTCCAGATCGGCAGTATCGGCCTGTTAAAGGCCATCGACAAATTTGATACGGACTACGGCGTCTGTTTTTCCACCTATGCCGTACCGATGATTGCGGGGGAGATCCGGCGGCATCTCAGGGACAACAGCATGCTCAAGGTCAGCCGTTCTTTAAAGGAAAATGCGGTGCAGATGTATCGGGCCAGAGAAAAGCTGGAAACAGCCCTTGGCCGGGATCCGACCGTGGAGGAGATTGCAGCGGAAATGGCGGTGGATCCGGAGGAGCTAGCGCTGATCATGGAGGCCAATATGGATGTGGAGTCCCTCGAACAGGTGGTATATCGCGGGGAAGGAAACCAGCTGACGCTGATGGACCGGCTGGAGGATCCCACCGACCGGCAGAAGAAGGTGCTGGATCATATGCTGTTGGATCAGCTGCTGGCAGGGCTTTCGCAGCAGGAAAAGCATCTGTTGTATATGCGCTATGAACAGGAGTATACCCAGTCGTATATTGCCAGAAAGCTGGGCATATCGCAGGTACAGGTGTCCCGCATGGAAAAGCGGATCCTGCAGAAAATACGAAAACAGCAGAATCTGCCGGAACCGGCATAATTTTTCTGCATATGGCAGATACTGTGTCTGTAAAACATGACACAGGGGTGCAGTATGGCAGAAAAACGTACAAAGACACTGTATCTGCAGCTGTCCCGGCACAACGATGTGACAGCCGGAACAGTCTGTGTGGCAGATATCGCGGAAATCTACGGCACAGACGTTGTGGAGGCAGAAGCAGCCGGCCGTATCGAGGTCGCAAGGATTGTTCCCGGAAAATACGGCAGAAGCGTATTGTCGGCAGGCGAGGTCGCCCAGAAGATCCTCGCGGTGCATCCGGAGTATACGCTTTTCTTTCTCGGAGATCCGGAACTGGTGCTGGAATATAAAAAGCCCGAAAAAATGCCAGGGATCCGGGATATACTCTGGAGCCTTTTTGTCAGCGTTGTGATCTTTGTGGGTTCGGCCTTCACCTTTATGACCTTTATCCATGAAGCGAACATAAACGGTCTGTTCAGCCGGATCTATCTGTATCTGGGCATGCGGGGCGCCGTGGACAGTAAGGGCATAGAGATCAGCTTTGCCATTGGCGTGGGGATCGGGATGCTTCTGTATTTCAATCATTTTGGCAGCTTCCGGTTACAGGACGAGCCAACGCCGATGGAAATGGAGATGAAACAGTATATGCAGGAAGCAGAAGAGACGATTCTGGAACAGCCAAAGGAGGAAATATGATGCGTTGTCTGGCAGCGCTGATCGCCATGAGCGGTGGTCTGGCTGTATCCTTTGCCACGGCCGCTTTTATCCTGGCGCTGGGTATTGTGCCGCGGGTGGCGGCCATCAGTGGAACAGGAAAGCGGCTGTTATGGTATGAAACACTGGTGATGTGCGGGATTTTTACAGGGATGCTTCTGGAGCTTGACGCAGTGCGGGCGGAGCTTTCAGTGGCGTTTTTAGTGATCATCGGACTGATGGGCGGTGTATTTGTCGGTTGCTGGACCTGTGCTCTTGGCGAGCTGTTTAATATGTATGCGGTGCTGCTGCGCCGGTTAAAGATCCGGGTGCTTCTGGAGGTGATCGTCTGGGCGCTGTGTCTGGGCAAGACGGCCGGAGCGCTTCTGGATCTGCTGACGTAGAAGTAGTGCTCAAAAGTAAGAGCGACAGATCGACCGGATGCCAAATACGCGAGACCGTTCTGGCAGGAGAAAAACAGAAAGCGGGAAAAGAAAAAGGAGAACAGTATGATAACAGAACAGGAAAAACAGGAATATAAAGAGTATGTCAAACAGATCACACCAACCCACAGTCTGCCGAAAAATATGGCAAAAGCCTTTCTGGTCGGCGGTCTGATCTGTGTGCTGGGTCAGTTCTTTTTAAACTGGGGCAAGAGTCTCGGACTGGATGATAAGATGAGCGGCAGCTTTACCTCTGTCTGCCTGATTCTTTTGAGTGTTCTGCTGACGGGCCTGAATATCTGGCCGTATATCGGCAAATTTGGCGGAGCCGGTGCGCTGGTGCCGATCACAGGATTTGCTAACAGCGTGGCAGCCCCGGCAGTGGAGTACCAGACCGAGGGGCAGGTATTCGGTATCGGAGCCAAAATCTTTACGATCGCCGGGCCGGTGATCCTGTATGGTATCGTAACCTCTTCGGCGCTGGGCTTCTGCTACTGGCTGTGGCAGCTGTGGTGCAGATAAAGAATTTAAGTAACGATGTAAAAAAGAAAAACAGTCTGGCGGGGCAATGGTATCCAAAAAGGGAAATTGTGCTTTGCCAGGCTGTTTTTGTGTAAAAAGGACAGGAAGGAAATTTGCAGGAAAAACGCAAAAATATGGTTGACAAATAGATAGCAGTGGAGTAATATAAGCCCAACAAGCAAAACCTAGTAATACAGTAGGAAAGGTAGGAAAGTTAAAATGGGCAAGATTTACAAGGGCGCACTGGAACTCGTAGGACATACTCCTCTGGTAGAAGCCGTAAATATAGAAAAAGAACTGGGACTGAAAGCTACACTGGCGCTGAAGCTGGAATACTTCAATCCCGCAGGCAGCGTTAAGGACAGAATCGGTAAGGCACTGATCGAGGATGCCGAAGCCAAGGGTCTGTTAAAGGAAGGCTCCGTGATCATCGAGCCGACCAGCGGAAATACAGGTATCGGCCTGGCTTCCATCGCTGCAGTCAAAGGCTACCGGATCATCCTGACCATGCCGGAGACGATGAGTATTGAGAGAAGAAATATCCTGAAAGCCTATGGTGCAGAGATCGTTCTGACCGAGGGTGCAAAGGGTATGAGCGGTGCGATTGCGAAAGCAAACGAGCTTGCTAAAGAGATTCCGAACAGCTATATCCCGGGACAGTTTGATAATCCGGCAAACCCGGCAGCCCATAAAGCAACCACAGGTCCGGAGATCTGGGAAGACACAGACGGCAAGGTAGACATCTTCGTTGCCGGTGTCGGTACAGGCGGTACAGTTACAGGTGTCGGCGAGTACTTAAAAGAGCAGAATCCAAACGTTAAGATCGTAGCTGTAGAGCCGGCCACATCCCCTGTACTTTCCACAGGAAAGGGCGGCCCGCACAAGATCCAGGGTATCGGCGCAGGCTTCGTACCGAAGGTACTGAATACAACCGTATATGATGAGATCATCACTGTAGAGAATGAGGATGCCTTTGCCACATCCAAGTTTCTGACAAAGCATGAAGGCGTTCTGACAGGTATTTCCTCCGGTGCCGCACTTCACGCAGCTATTGAGCTGGCAAAACGTCCGGAGAACGAAGGCAAGACGATCGTAGCCCTGCTTCCGGACAGCGGTGACAGATATTACTCCACACCGTTATTCGTAGAATAATTTTCGTTATGTCGGGCCGCTGGAATGACTGACTGAATTTGCCCTGCATATATAGCCGACACGGCTGCCATGCTGTGTCGGCATCCTTAAGAATAAAAAACATATATAAACTA
Source organism: Ruminococcus bromii (assembly GCA_963603285.1). GTDB lineage: Bacteria > Bacillota > Clostridia > Lachnospirales > Lachnospiraceae > UBA11957. Next base: position 15,678 of record CAVCMG010000018.1, on the reverse strand, counting down.
TAGGAATAAAGGAGAACAGACCAATGAGTGAAAGAAAGTTTAAATTTGAAACCTTACAGCTGCATGTAGGACAGGAGAATCCGGATCCGGCATCCGACGCAAGAGCCGTGCCGATCTACCAGACAACATCTTATGTATTCCGTAATTCCCAGCACGCTGCAGACCGTTTCGGTCTGGCTGATGCCGGTAACATCTACGGCCGTCTGACAAACTCCACACAGGGCGTATTTGAGGATCGTATCGCTGCTTTGGAGGGTGGTGTTGCAGGTCTTGCTGTAGCTACTGGTGCAGCAGCTATTACATACGCTATCCAGGCACTGGCCAAAGAGGGTGAGCATATCGTAGCCCAGAAGACCATCTACGGTGGTACTTCCAACCTGCTGGCACACACACTGCCGCTGTATGGCATTTCCGCTACCTTCGTAGATGCCCATAACCTCAAAGAGGTAGAGGACGCCATCCAGGACAACACCAAGGCTATCTATATCGAGACTCTTGGCAACCCGAACTCCGATATTCCGGATATCGACGCACTGGCAGAGATCGCTCACAAGCATGGTCTGCCGCTCGTGATCGACAATACCTTCGGTACACCGTATCTGATCCGTCCGATCGAGCATGGTGCTGATATCGTTTTACATTCCGCTACCAAGTTCATCGGTGGCCATGGTACTACCCTTGGCGGTGTTATCGTAGACGGTGGTACATTTGACTGGGCAGCTTCCGGCAGATATCCGTGGATCTCTGAGCCGAATCCGAGCTACCATGGTGTGAAATTTACAGAAGCAGCCGGAAAAGCAGCTTTCGCTACATACATCCGTGCTATCCTGCTTCGTGATACCGGTGCTACAATCTCTCCGTTTAACGCATTCCTGTTACTGCAGGGTACAGAGACTCTGTCCCTTCGTCTGGAGCGTCATGCAGAGAACACAAAGAAAGTTGTAGAATACCTGAGCAAACATCCGCTGGTAGAGAAGGTTAACCATCCGTCTCTGCCGGATCATCCGGATCACGCACTGTATGAGAAATACTTCCCGAACGGCGGCGCATCCATCTTTACCTTCGAAATCAAGGGCGGTAAGGAAGCAGCCTTCCAGTTCATCGATCATCTGAAAGTATTTTCTCTGCTGGCCAACGTTGCCGATGTAAAATCTCTGGTTATCCATCCGGCAACCACAACACACAGCCAGCTGACAGATGAGGAGCTTGCCAACGTAGGTATCACCCAGAGCACGATCCGTCTGTCCATCGGTACAGAGCATATCGATGATATCATCGAGGATCTGGATGAGGCATTCAAGGCTGTACAGCAGTAAGTCACAGACAATTTCATGATTTCGTTTTCCCCCCATGCATCTGGATACCTCCGGTGTCCGGATGCAGTTCAGGAGACATTTCATTCCTTTCATTCATAATACATGCAAAAGAGACAGGTACACGGCTTTGGTCGTGTACCTGTCTCTTTTGGAACTTAAAAAAATGAGTTGATGAAAAACATCTTTAACTCTTGAAATGTAATGTTCTTCATTGCCTGTCTGCAATACCGTGGAATATAGCAGGATTGCCGGGGATATGGAGAATGATTTTCCGGTTAGAAATATTTCTGCAGCCATCCGCAAAGTGTCTTTTCGTAGTCACCCTCCACATCCTCGCTCTTTCCGGCATGCATCAGATTGGTTTCCACACCCACCGGTGTATCCCCATCTGCATATTCCCAGATATGATACGACAGCCCCCGGTGCATAAAATCAATGCTGCCACAGCCATCCTCCTCGTTATAGGTAAATTCGATATTTCTGTCACGCAGCTTCTGCTGCACAGCTTCCAGTCGCATAATTTTGCTCCTTTTCTTGTAATAAAAATTCTAAGAATTATCTGATATTTAAAGTATATCGCATATTTGAACAATTTTCCATGAAGAGAAGAAAGAATCTATGTACAAAAAGTCTGACAGATCAGAAAATGCACTGTACTAATAATTAAAGTGCAAGACTTGCACTTTTAATATTGACAAAGTGCAATTTTTGCACTAATATAAAACGGAGGTGCAAAATGAGAGAGCTAAAACAGTTAAGAACAGAAAAAAAATTAACACAGCAACAAGTGGCAGATCTGATGGGCATTTCTTTGCGTTCTTACAAATCCTATGAGAATGATCCTGAAAAAGATGGAACGTTAAAGTATACGTATATGTTAGAAAAACTGGCAAAGATAAATCCTGTGGATGAAGAACATGGGATCCTTGCAGTGGAGGATATACGACAGAGATGTACGGAAGTTTTTGAAAAATATGATGTAAATTACTGTTATTTGTTTGGCTCATATGCAAAAGGAACAGCACAGCCGGTCAGCGATGTGGATCTTTTACTGTCTGCAAATGTAAAGGGACTGCAGTTTTACGGGCTTGTGGAGGAAATACGAAATGCACTTCATAAAAAGGTGGATGTTCTGGATATCCAGCAGCTGAAAGATAATCTGGAACTGACACAGGAAATACTAAAGGATGGAATAAAAATATATGGATAATGTAAAGACAGATGCATATTATATGCAGAAACTATGTCATGACCTGCAGTTTATGGTGAAACATATGAAAAACGTGGATATAGAAGAATTACAGGAAAATGAAATTTTACTGGATTCCATGTTGTTTCGGATGATCCAGCTTTCCGAAAATGCGAAAAAATTATCGGAAGAATATAAACAGAAAAGACCAGAAATTCCCTGGAATGCCATCTATGGATTGCGAAACAGAATCGTACATGATTATGGAAATGTTGATTTGAATATAGTTTTTGAAACATTAAAAAATGATATACCAGAGTTACTGGCAATGCTTGTGGAAGAATAAAGCATTTTATGTACATAGCACATCGTAACCAATTCTGAATTATTTTACAAAGAAAAAATGACATATACAAATTCTTCTGAAAAATCTCCGTTCCCCAATAAATTCACCCTTTTCAAACAAACAAATTCCTCGTATACTGTGAGATAAGAGAAAATTTTACACAATAACGCTTTAACAAAAGAAAGGAAAAGAGTATGAGAAACGTAAGAAAACACAGACTCGCGCTGCTTTTTACACTGACGGCCCTGTTTATGGTGCTCTGTCCGGTGCTGGTATTGGCAGCAGAGGAAGGTGCAGATGTCGTGCTGCCGTCCCGGTATGCGACAGGCTGGGCCTTAGTGCCGCCGGTCATTGCGATCGCGCTGGCGCTGATCACAAAGGAGGTCTACAGCTCCCTGTTTATCGGTATCGTTGTAGGCGGTCTTTTATATTCCAACTTCTCCTTTGAGGGAACGATCAATCAGGTCTTCAGCGGCGGATTTATCAGTGTCCTTGCCGATGGCTATAATATGGGTATCATCATCTTCCTCGTACTTTTAGGTACGATGGTAGCTTTGATGAACAATGCCGGAGGTTCGGCGGCCTTTGGATGCTGGGCCGGCGAGCATATCAAAACGAGAGTCGGTGCGCAGCTGGCGACGATTCTGCTCGGTGTGCTGATCTTTATTGATGATTATTTTAACTGTCTGACCGTTGGCAGCGTTATGCGCCCGGTTACAGATGGCCATAAGGTATCCCGTGCCAAGCTGGCTTATCTGATCGATGCCACAGCGGCGCCGGTCTGTATCATTGCTCCGATCTCTTCCTGGGCAGCGGCTGTCAGCGGTTTTGTAGAGGGTGAGGATGGCCTTTCCCTGTTTGTCAGCGCAATCCCGTACAATTATTATGCGATCCTGACGATCGTGATGATGGTCGGCATGGTTGTGTTAAAAACAGAATTCGGTCAGATGGCCAAATTTGAGCAGAATGCCCTGCAGGGCGATCTTTTCTCAAAAGAGGAGCATCCGTTTGCAGGAAAAGATGATAATGTTGACGCCAATCCAAATGGCAAGGTCATTGATCTGGTTTTCCCGATCATTGTCCTGATCATCTGCTGCGTCATCGGTATGATCTGGAGCGGCGGCTTCTTCGCCGGTGAAGATTTTATCACGGCTTTTTCGGGCAGTGATGCTTCCGTTGGTCTGGCCGTGGGCAGTTTCTTTGCCCTGATCATTACGATCGTGATGTACATGATCCGTCGTGTACTTCCCTTTAAGAAATGTATGGACTGTCTGATCGATGGTTTCCGTGCGATGGTTCCGGCCATCCTGATTCTGACGATGGCGTGGACACTGAAAGCCATGACAGACAGCCTTGGAGCCAAGGTCTTTGTAGAGACAGTGATGAAGTCCACAGCGGGTGATCTGCAGAAATTCCTCCCGGCCATTATTTTCCTGGTGGGATGCTTCCTGGCATTTTCTACGGGTACTTCCTGGGGAACCTTCGGTATCCTGATCCCGATCGTTGTCGGTGTATTCCAGAATACCAACCATGAGCTGATGATCATTGCAATCTCCGCCTGCATGGCCGGTGCTGTCTGCGGTGACCACTGCTCCCCAATCTCGGATACGACGATCATGGCATCGGCGGGTGCCCAATGCGACCATGTCAACCATGTATCGACCCAGCTGCCCTATGCGATCGTAGCTGCGGCCGTATCCTTCGTATCGTATCTGATCGCGGGATTTGTACAGAACGTATTTATCTGTCTGGGTATTTCTGTTATACTGATGTTGCTGGTACTGACTTTGTTAAAGTTTACCGGTACAACTATTGAGGAACAGAAAGAGGATTAAATCGTGGAAATCAGACAGCTGGAATGTTTTCTGGCCTGTGTAAGAAACCGTTCGCTGACGCTGGCGGCGGAAGAATTATATATGACCCAGCCCCATGTAAGCCAGATCATCAAAGCTCTGGAACAGGAGCTGGGGGTACAGTTGTTTCATCGGAAAGCCAAGGGTGTGGAGCTGACAGAGGAAGGCAAGCGCATCTACACATATGCAGTAAATGCGGTGAAAAATACCCACACGATCCGGGATCTGTGTGTAGATGAGACGCCTTGTATCCGGGTGGCGTCAAATCCCAGCAGCCATATGGCGATGCTTCTGACGGATTATTACCGTAAGCAGGGGAATCAGGGGCCGGTTATCGAATATACAGAATGTGGTATTGAACAGATGCTCCAAAAGATTCAGGAGGGCGACTGTGATCTCGGCTTTTTCTTTGTGCCGGATGACAGACGATATGCCCTGAAAAGCATGCTCGACCGGCGGTATCTCGAATTTGTGCCGCTGACCCGGACAGATCTGGTCCTGTATGTGCAGAAGGATCATCCGCTGTATGGCACACCGCGAATCAGTCCGAAGAAGCTTCTGGATGTAAAGCTGGTGCAGCTGGAGGAGGATTTCTTTTCACTGGAGGATATGCTGGAGGAGTCAGAAGCCTTTCGAAAGGGGCATCATCATCTGCAAAAGACGGTCATTACCAACAGCGGGCATATGATGATCCAGATGCTGCAGAATACGGATCTGTGCAATATCGGCAGCTACTGGCTGAGTGCGCTATACCGTAAGTATGATTTTGGCCGGATCCGTATCAGCGGCTATGAAGGCCGGATCACCTTTGGGTATCTGAAATATAAGAACCGGCCGCTGCTTCCGCATATGGAAAGCTTTCTGGAGTTCCTGAAAGCTGCTGTATTGCAGGATAATGAGCAGATATAACGATATGGCAGGGATTCCATAAAAAATCCTTATGACAAACACATAAAAAACCGTGTATATCCATATGTTTTCTCCTGTGGTAGGCTTACCATAAAGGAGAGAGCGTATGGATATTTTTTTACATAACCATGCAAAAGAGCCGCATGCGGCAGGATTTTGTAAAAACAGTCATCATGACATAACAGAAAAGCATAAAACAACTGAAGTACATATGGAAGAGGGAAATATCGCAACAACCCTGTTGTGGTTTACCCTGCCGGTACTGGTATCCCAGATCCTGCAGCAGCTGTACAGCATGGCAGACTGCATGATCGTGGGCAGATTCGGTGGAGACGGCAGTCTGGCTGCCGCCGGGGAGTCAGCCCTTCTTCTGTCGGTTATCATCAACTTCTTCGTCGGCTTTTCGACCGGTGTCAGCGCCATTTCCGGTAAGTATTTTGGCGCCAGACAGTATGAAAAGCTGCAGTCTCTGATGAAGTTTGTTGTCGTTGTCAGCCTGGCGGTGGGCATCGTACTGACCGTACCGGGATTTTTTATGGCCAGACAGCTTCTGGTATGGCTGAACTGTCCGAAGGATGTGCTGGTGCAGGCAACAGGCTATCTGCAGGTATCCTTGCTGGGTATGACAGCCCAGCTGATCTACAATATGGGAAATGCCCTGCTCCGGTCGCTCGGTAATACGAAGCAGCCGTTATATTATCTGCTGGGTTCCTGTGTACTGAATCTGGTACTGGATGTGCTGTTTGTCGTTGTACTGCCGTGGGGACTTTTGGGAGCGGCTGCGGCAACGGTGCTGTCCCAGTGGGTACTGGCAGGCATGATTCTTGTCCGTCTGTGCCGTATGGATCCGGAGTACCGGCTTCAATTCCACGGAAAAACAGAAAATTTCCAGGATGCAGCGTATATTGTCAAGACGGGGCTGCCTTCTGGTATGCAGGCCATCTTTATGAGTATTTCGTCTCTGGTCATCCAGCTGAGCATCAACGCCTTTGGTGCGCAGGCTGCGGCCGGTATGGTCGTATTTGCCAGAGTGGAAGGCTTTCTGTATTATCCGGCGTTCTGTTACGGTATGGCACTGACCGGTTTTATCGGGCAGAATTACGGCGCCGGTAAGATGGATCGTGTGGAAGAAGCCATGAAGATCAGTGTGCGCACGGCCTGCGCCTTTATGTTGCCGTTCAGTCTTTTGCTGGCAGCGGTATCACCGTGGATCCTCTGGCTGTTTACCGGCGATCCGGCGATCCTCAAAGAGGGACAGTCAGCCGTTATGCATATTTTCCCGTTCTATGTGCTGTATGCGATCAATCAGGTGTATATCGGTGGGTTACGCGGACTTGGCCACACCGGCTGTCCGATGGTCTGCTCGATGATCTGTTACTGTTTTTTCCGCGTGGCATGGTGTCAGCTGCTTTTGCCGGTGTTCTGGGATATGCGGGTCATCTATACCAGCTATGATGTGAGCTGGATCATCATGATCGTGCTGCTGGTATGGAAATACAAGCATGCGTACCGGCATGACTGTGAGGTCTTGTGGCAGCTTTTGCAGGGCAAAAAGGAAAAGGATGCAAGAAAACTGGCGTAATCAAAAAAATAAGGACAGTGTCTGAGCGAAAGCGCAGCGCTGCAGATGAAAAGGGATTCCCCGGCTGCTTTATGTGGCCGGGGATTTTTTGAACGCTCCTTGTAAAATTTTCCTGTTTACATCGAACATACGTTCGTATATAATAAGGAAAGAAAATAAAACCACAGGACAGTTTTCGGAAAGTCGGGTTTTTGTGGGCAGGATGTCAAAGGAGAGGAGCACTTATCTATGGAGGTCAGCACAGGATATTCTTTACAGGAAAAGCTGCGCATTTTAGCGGATGCGGCGAAATACGATGTGGCCTGCACCTCCAGCGGCGTAGACCGCCGGGGGAAGACAGGGTTTCTGGGAAATTCCAGAGCCTGCGGGATATGCCACAGCTTTTCCGCGGATGGGCGCTGCATATCTTTATTAAAGGTTCTGCAGACGAATCACTGTGTTTACGACTGCAAATACTGTCTGAACCGGGCGTCCAACGATATCCCGAGGACAGCGTTTACCCCGGAGGAGCTGTGCGAGCTGACGATCGAGTTTTATAAGCGCAACTATATCGAGGGGCTGTTTTTAAGCTCCGGCGTGCAGAAGAATCCGACCTATACGATGGAGCAGATGTGCGAGACGCTGCAGCTTCTGCGGACAAAGTACCGGTTTAACGGCTATATCCATGTCAAGACTGTGCCGGGGGCATCGGAGGAGCTGATCACCCGCGCCGGATATCTGGCCGACCGCATGAGCATCAATCTGGAGCTGCCTACAGCCGAAGGCATGAAAAAGCTTGCTCCGAATAAGAGCCACCGCACGATCCTCGGCCCGATGAAAAAGGTCACCGATACGATCGCCTTGCACCGTCTGGTGGAGGGAAAGAGCGCGTATATGGAGCGTTCTGTGTCGAACCGTTACCTGCAGGGCAGTATCTTTTCCGAGAACCAGCGGCGGATCGCGGGACAGACGATGGCAGATACCAAAGGGCTTTTGCCCGCATTGTCGGCCAGAGAACGTGGAGAGCTTTTGAACCGCCCGTTTGCCCAGGCCGGCCAGAGCACCCAGATGATCATCGGCGCGACGCAGGAGACAGATTATCATCTGTTAAAGACAACGCAGGCGCTGTACCAGCGATACGATCTGAAGCGCGTGTTCTTTTCAGCGTATGTGCCGTTAAACGAGGACAGGGATCTGCCTTCCCTGCAGACAAAGCCGCCGCTGTTGAGAGAGCATCGTCTGTATCAGGCGGACTGGCTGCTCAGGTTTTATGGTTTTCAGGCGGATGAGCTGTTATCGGAGACACAGCCGAATTTCAACGACCAGATCGATCCGAAATGTGACTGGGCGCTCAGGCATCTGGAATTGTTTCCGGTCGAAGTAAACACGGCGTCCTATGAGGAGCTTTTGCGGATCCCCGGTATCGGTCCGAAGTCCGTTGCCCGGATCGTACAGGCAAGACGCTATGGAAGTCTGGATTTTGACCATTTGAAGAAGATGGGCGTTGTCCTGAAACGTACCCATTATTTTATTACCTGTCGCGGAAAGACCCTGTATCCGATCCGGATCGATCAGCAGTATATCCTGCGCCAGCTGACCAGCACCGAGTACAGGGATAACTGGAAGCTGACCCATCGGCAGGATTTCCGGCAGATGTCGCTGTTTTCCGATTTTGGGGTACAGGCGTAAATGCCATGCGCCTGTGGCCGGTTAATATATGGAGCTTGCAGAGAGGAGGTGTGCGGCTATGTATGTCTATACCTGTGCAGAAGATATGGAAAGTATGATGACCTGTATCTATGATGTATGGGCTGCCCGGCATGGCAGTGCCAATGTCCGGCTGGAACTGGAGCCAGTGGGGCAGCAGGAGATGTTCGGTATGTATATCCATGTTGAACGCGATGTGGAAAAAGCAGGAAAAGTCATCCGGAGCATCCAGAATAAGATATCCTGGGAGGCGTACCGGCAGGTTTATCTGGCAGCGATGAGCGATGACGAGGAACGGCTGGATGTGATCTACCGCTTTCTACTGCTCGGCTTTGCAGTCGGTGCGCCGGTGACAAAACGCATGGCGGATGCACCGGTGATGCGTCTCTTTGAACTGAGCCGCCGCACGGGCAACGATATGCATTATTACCGGGAATTTACCCGCTTTACCCGGATTGAGCCGGGCATCTATGTGGCCCATATCGAGCCGGACTGCAATATTGTCGGTCTGACCGCCTATCATTTTGCAGATCGTATGCCCTCGGAAAACTGGATGATGATCGATGACCGCCGCCGGATCGCGGCTGTGCACCGGGCAGACCAGCCGTTTTATGTGACAAAGCTGACCGAAGATGAATTTGAGCGCCTGCAGCAGACCGAGAATTACCGCGATATCTATACATCGCTCTGGCAGGAGTTTTTCCAGGCCATTGCGATCCGTGCAAGAGAGAACCCGGCATGCCAGAAAACACATTTTCCCCTGCATTACCGGAAGCATGCGCCGGAATTCCAACGATAGGAAGGACACCGGAGCAAAATATAAAAATGTGGACTGGCATACTTTCAAAGCAGACTGGCATACACTGTAAAAATGAACGCCTTCGGAGGCTTTCCCTTGAAGGATTATATCGAAGAACGCGCAGTGGAGATCGCTACTTACATCATCGAAACCAGTGCTACCGTACGCCAGACCGCCAGAAAATTCGGAATATCCAAATCTACCGTACATAAAGACTGCACCGACCGCATGGTGCAGATCAACCCCACCTTGGCGATGCAGGTGCGGGAAGTCCTGGACACGAACAAACAGGAGCGCCATATCCGCGGCGGACTGGCAACGAAAGAAAAATATTTACGGCGGGCACAGTAAGTGTCCGCCGTAGTTGTCTTATCTATCGTTTATTTTTCATACAGAAAACGCTCCGGCAGCTCTACCTTGAAGGCCTTTGCCAGCTCGCGGAACTGATCCGGCTGGATCGTCTGCAGCTTCTTGGGAGACATGGAGAGCACCTTGACCAGAATCTCTGCCGATTTCTCAATCGTATGCATCAGACCGAAGGTAGTGTGTGCACCCTCCCCGGCGCAGAAGATACCGTGATGTGCCCAGATCGCAGCATCGTAGGTTTCCATCAGCTTGCTGGTGGCTTCGGCAATCTCGCGGCCGCCGGGAACCATCCAGCCAACCACGCCGATACCGTCCGGGAAAACCACCGGACATTCGGTAGCCATCTCCCAGAGCTCACGGGTAAAGACCTCATCCTTTAAAGGAAGCACAAAGGTCAGTGCGATGATATTGGCCGGGTGTGCATGGTAGATCACGCGGTATTTGCCGTTGGTCACACGCTTTTTCACTGCATGGTTCATCAGATGGCTCGGCAGCTCGCTGGTCGGACGACCACCTTCGACGAGTCCCCATTTGATCTGGTAATTTTCGCCCTTGTCATCCAGCTCGATGATCGCCAGGGTAGCCTCCGGATCTTCCTTGATATCCCGGAAAAACTTGCCGCTGCCGGTCACCAGAAAATATTCTCCGGCCAGATCCGGCACAGAAGTACCGATCGGCAGCCACGGACCATCGTTTTTCAGACGATTGCGGATCATAGCGATCTCCTCCGGCTTGATACGGTAGGAAAGGTTGCCGCCGTTTCTCTCATGCCAGCCCATGCGGAAACCATCGTCCGCCATACGAATAAATCCCTGTACAAAAGTCATGTCCAAAACCTTCATCGAAAAAACCTCCTTTATCAGATGTGCTTGTCTTTTTGATAGCTACATAGTACACGATGATTTTGGATTTGTCCAGAGGAAAATAACAAAAAACCATAAAAAACCACAAAAATACACAATTCAACATGCAGAATATTGCATGAAAAATAACACAAAACCACATAAAGGCTTTTGCTGAAATACAAAATGTGAAAAAGATATAAAGATGCAAACCATAAAAAATACTGGTAATGTCACAAAACGATTGTAAAAAATGAACAGGTGACATATAATGAAAGAATCAATGGAAAGACAAATGAGGAGGAAATGCCAGTGAACAGAGAAACGGTCATAGTCATTGACTTTGGCGGTCAGTACAATCAACTTGTAGCCCGCCGTGTCCGTGAATGTAACGTCTATTGTGAGATTTATTCTTATAAAACTGACATCCAGAAGATCAAAGATATGCATCCCAAGGGCATCATCCTGACCGGCGGTCCCAACAGCTGCTACGAGGATGGCGCTCCGACATGTACAAAAGAGCTTTTCGAGCTCGGTATTCCGGTACTGGGTCTTTGCTACGGTGCACAGCTGATGCAGCATGTGCTGGGCGGCAAAGTAGAAAAAGCGCCGGTACGCGAATATGGTAAGACTGAGGTAGTTGTCAATACCGAATCCCCGTTATTCACCGGAATCGAAGAAAAGACCATCTGCTGGATGAGCCATTTTGATTATATTTCCAAAGCCGCACCGGGATTCGAGATCTGCGCCCATACAGCAGACTGTCCGGTTGCCGCCGCAGAAAACAGAGAAAAGAATCTGTATGCGATCCAGTTCCATCCGGAAGTATTGCATACCGTGCGTGGTAAGGAGATCCTTTCTAACTATGTGTACAATGTATGTCACTGTGCCGGAGACTGGAAGATGGATTCCTTTGTTGAATATTCCATCAAAGCTATCCGTGAGAAAGTCGGCGATGGCCGCGTACTCTGCGCGCTGTCCGGCGGTGTAGATTCATCCGTAGCTGCCGTACTGCTCTCCAAGGCCATCGGCAAACAGCTGACCTGCGTATTCGTAGATCACGGTCTGCTCCGTAAGAACGAAGGTGACGAAGTCGAGGCAGTCTTTGGCCCGGATGGTCCGTACGACCTGAACTTTATCCGTGTCAACGCCCAGCAGCGTTACTATGACAAGCTGGCCGGTGTGGAAGAGCCGGAAGCAAAGCGTAAGATCATCGGTGAAGAATTTATCCGTGTCTTTGAAGAAGAAGCAAAGAAGATCGGCGCTGTAGATTTCCTCGTACAGGGAACCATCTACCCCGACGTTGTAGAATCCGGTCTCGGCGGTGAGTCCGCTGTGATCAAGTCCCACCATAACGTAGGCGGACTGCCGGATTACGTAGATTTCAAGGAGATCATCGAACCGCTCCGCGACCTGTTCAAGGATGAGGTTCGTAAGGTTGGTCTGGAGCTTGGCATTCCGGAGTACCTGGTCTTCCGTCAGCCGTTCCCGGGTCCGGGTCTTGGTATCCGTATCATCGGCGAAGTTACCGAAGAAAAGGTAAAGATTGTGCAGGATGCCGACGCCATCTACCGCGAAGAGATCGCAAAGGCCGGTATCGATACCGAGATCAACCAGTACTTTGCCGCATTGACCAATATGCGTTCCGTAGGTGTTATGGGCGACGAGAGAACATACGATTACGCCGTAGCACTGCGTGCAGTATGTACGATCGACTTTATGACTGCTGAAGCTGCAAATATTCCGTGGGATGTGCTGCAGAAGGTTATGAGCAGGATCATCAACGAGGTTAAGGGGGTCAACCGCGTATTCTATGATCTGACGAGTAAGCCGCCGGGTACGATTGAGTTTGAGTGACCTGATTTGTTAATTAGCACCATCCATTATCCTGAAATTAGCAAATTTCATTATCCTATGATAGGGAGCTTCAAACATATCTTATGGTATGTTTGGGGCTCTTTTTTATGATGGTAAAAGGGGTCAAAAAGAGTCTATATATAGTATGTGATGGTACATTTATGGGGTCTATACAACTAAATATTGTGGACGAGTTTGGCGGATGGAATTGTCCACAGATTAGTATTCGTAAATTTTGTAGAAAGGGTTTAGCAGGATAATTATTTTTACTAAAAGTAGGATAATGTGAACTGCTAAACAACATAGTGATGGAGGAAAAACTCACTTTTGGGGATACTTTCTCGCTTTTGGGGATACATATGATGGGAAACGGAAAATGCCGGAAACCCGCATAAATACTGAACTTTTGAGGAAATCCCCATTCCATGCCCATCCATATTTCCCCCAAAATATCCGCACCATCACACGTTTTTGGGAAAATATCATGTCACTTTTGGGGATACTTTTCCGTTTTTGGGGATACATGTGACGGTGATAAAAAAGAATGCGAGTGCACCCTTGAACCATATGAGGGAGCGACCGCAACATGCCTATATGAAGGGTTACCCGCAACATCTATGGTTTGTTTTCTGAAAATCAAGAGGAGGAACCATGTCATGAGAAAAAAGAACTACAAAGGCCGGTGCGAAAAGATGTCGGTCAGTAAGAGCAAGGAGGTATGCAGACTTTACAGCGAACTACAGAAAAAATATCTGAAAGTTTTACAGGAGAATCCAGAGATAGAAGAGATACGTTGCAACGTGCTTCTGGATGGTCTGGAACTGGGGGAGTACACTTCTGATTTTGTATGCATCAAAACCGGCAGAAAGATGATGGTCAGGGAATGTATCGAGACAAGATATCTGACCAAACCTATGAGTGCGAAACTACTGGATGCTTCCAGAGAATACTGGATGAAATTGGGTGTGACAGATTGGGGGATGGTTGTAGATGGCGAATAGATATACAAAGGGAATGCTGTTACAAAATGCAGATGGCGATATTGTCCGAATTTTAGATATGGATATGGATGGTAGTACCGGCAAGGGTAACATCCTTAAAGGAGATACCCGCAACAATACCATCACCCTCCATGTGATCCGGTGCATACAACGGAAAATGCCCACATGGGAGCCGGAAACACACTTCATGGACTGGAAACCTATAACGGAAGAACTTATGTGGGAAACTACCGGCATATACCCGGATGCTGTGGACAAGTCCCCGGCAACTGCAAAGTACATACAGGAGCGTTACACGATGATTGCCGGTATCCTGCCCTTCATAGGTGACGAGGCAGAACGTTCACGCATGATCCGCACGATGGCTTCACAGAGGCATTGCAGTACACAGACTGTCCGTATGACCTTGTGCCTGTACCTTGCCTACCAATCCGCTAACGTGCTTGCACCGAAGCAGCGGAAGGAAAAAGAGCTGACAGCGGATGAGAAGACCATGCGCTGGGCATTGAACAAGTTCTTTTATTTTGTGTTGAGAAATATCCGACTTGGAGCAACGATTGACGGACTGGTGCGAAAAGAAAAATATGAACTTCCACCAGAGGCGATCCGGGAAATGATTATCAATGCGCATTGTCACCGTAATTTGCTGGATGAATCCTGTATTCAGGTTGCAGTTTATGATGACAGATTGGAAGTGACTTCTCCGGGTGGATTGTATAATGGATTGACCTATGAAGAAGTCATGAATGGTCATTCTAAAATCAGGAATAAGGGCATCGCCAATATATTTAGTCAGATGGGACTTGTAGAGGCATGGGGAAGCGGAATAAAAAGAATCCTCAATGCCGCAGAAGCGTATGGACTTCCGAAGCCGAGATTTCAGGAATTTGATAATATGTTTCGGGTAGAGTTATTCAGAAACAATTTGATAACAGAGCCGGAGAAAAAGTTCGGAGAAGATTCGGAGAAGAGCCGGAGAAAATTCGGAGAAGAGCCGGAGAAAGTTCGAGATTATGAATTAACGGATACACAGAAAAAAATCATGAATTTGCTTCTTTCCGATAAACAATTATCAGCAGTGAAAATAGCAGAACAATTAGATTTGGGAAGTCGAAGCATAGAAAAGAATATAAAAAAGTTAAAAGATTATGGTATACTTATAAGACATGGCTCTCCTAAGAATGGATATTGGGAGATTATTGAAAAATAGTTTCCTGTATAATTCAAAGTGTATAAAGTAAAAATTTTCATAAAATGATAGCCTGATAAATATAAAAAACAAGATCCGCAGAGTTTGTCCCGGTTATATATGGGACAGAAGCTGCGGATCTTGTTTTGACATGAGGGTAGATAAGGAAAGCAGTAAAACATATTTCCCAAAACGAACATATGTGCTATACTGTTTAGGCTGCCGAGCCTCCAGCAGAAAGGGGGTGAAGCCCAATGGAAGAATTTTTCACCAGTTTCCTTATCTCCGTCGTAGCAAATGTAATTAGCTACTACATATGCAAACGGCTGGACGGAGATGAATAGGCAGCCACAGCCAAAACGGATTGGTTCACCGTAAATGAACAAGAAAACCCTCAGAGCTGCAACTCTGAGGGTTTTCGTTTCGCCTAATGGAAATTCACCAGCTTCCTTAGCTATGGCTATTATATGCCAGAATTGGCAAAAAATCAACTCAAATTGGCGTTTTTTTGCCAGACCGCCTGCTACAGTGCAGGACAAGCAGGAACGGTAGGATGTTTCCCACCGGATTCTACACCGCCCGGTGCGGTTTCGCTTGTATCAACAATACCGGAAATATCCGGCAGACGTCTTGTACTCATGGCAGCACCCACCATACGCTTTCTGCGGCGTTCACGGGCTTCCAGATTAACAATATCACGGGAGAACGCTATTCCATGAACCTGACGCTTGCCTACGATGGCG
>CAVCMG010000017.1:0-55884 GCA_963603285.1 Ruminococcus bromii | reverse complement strand
CACACAGCCGATCCCCTCTATCTCTCCGGGACGATTTTTCTGCATATACTGGACTGGCGATGGAAGAAAAGAAAATGTGAAAATAAAAAATATAAATATTGTTGTGTCAATGAAGTAAATGGAATGTGGCGGGAAACAGGGCTGGCGGCTGCGGGGCGGATATGTCTTTTCAAACGATTCAAAGTGCGGTTTTAGCTTTGGCGAAATCCACGGCTTACGGAATCTTATGCGCGAGCCTGCTTTAGCGAGCGCATTAGATGTAGTTAGCCGTTAGTTCGACAAAGCGTTGCACTTGTTTGAAAAGACATATCCGCCCCGCAGCCGCCAGCCCTGTTTCCCGCCACATTCTCACTGTGTTCCGTCATTCAACCCTGCGAGTCACTGCCCGCACAAATCCGTTCATTTTCTGCTTGTTTTCGAAGCGTGCAATAAAGATGTGATTTCCCATAGCTTCCGAAAGCGCCTCCGGCATCCGTGTATCCATCCGCAGATAGTCTCCGTATTTCGCCCGGACAGCATCTTCTGACATTGCATAATTCACCGCATCCCTGCGCCCCACAAACACACAGAACGCCGCATCCCCGGCAGCTGTCGTCGTAGAATCAAAAGCAATCATATCCGCCCAGATCTTATACACATCCGTGTCATGGGCAAAATTGATCATATCCGGCGTAAAACCTCCCGAAGGCCGCATATTCACCTCCAGAGCCACCAGATCACCGGCCTTGCCGAGTCCCTCCTGATCCTTCAGCAGACGGAAAAACTCAAAATGCACAAACCGGCTCTTGACCCCAAAGCTTTTGACACAGGCCCGGCCTGCTGCGCGGGTGGAGGGGGCCAGCTGCTTTACAATATAGTAAAGAGAGTCCAGATGCTCATTGACGATATCCATGATTGAAACCGGCGTGACATTGCCCGTCTCAAAGAGTGGTTCGCCGTGACTGTCGATGATCGCATCGTAGGAAGTGATCTCGGCAAAAACATATTCCTCCATGATAAAAGAAACATTGCCCGGCTTTTCCTTAAAGAAGGCTTTCAGCTGCGCAGCGTTTTCGATACGCCATGTCATCGAAGCACCGACGCCATTGTCCGGCTTGACCACCACCGGATAACCGACCTCCCGGATAAACTTCTGGCAGCCGGAGAGGGTATCGACCATATGATACCGGGCTGTCGGGATGCCGGCTTTGTGATAAAATTCTTTCATGTGGGACTTGTACCGGATGCGCGGCATGTCATCCGTATGAAAGCCGGAAGAAATATTAAAATCTGTGCGTAGTCTGGCATCCTGTTCCAGCCAGTATTCGTTGTTGGATTCGATCCAGTCAATGTGGCCATATTTGAAAATAAAAAAGGCCACAGCGCGGTAGACAGCATCGTAATCCTCCAGATTGTCCACCTTATAATATTCGCTCAGTGCATCCTTCAGTTCCCAGGAAAGCTCATCGTAGGGCTGATCCCCGATGCCAAGGACACGCAGCCCATTGTCGCGCAGTCCGCGGCAGAACATCCAGTAATTCACCGGGAAATTCGGTGAGATAAAGACAAAATTTTTCATTGGTAAAACACTCCTCGTATGTAGCTTCGCCGTTGCCGGTGAGAAAATGCCGGTAAACGGTACTCTTATGTATGATCATGCAAAGCAAAAACCGCCGGACGGCAGTATTATTTCTCATTCAGAAGATACGGCAGGAAATAGACGACCTGCTTAAACCACCAGTCCCAGTCGTGCGCCACATCGTAGCCCCAGTAATCAACCCAGAGCTCAATCCCTTTTTCTTTGAGCAGGGCATCGAGATCCCTCGTCAGCTGTGGCATTTCCCATGGCCCCTGACCGACGCAGATTACGCCCTTATTATGGTTGTAGAGATCGATAAACGGATGGTCAGCGGGCATATTTTTCAGATAATGCACCGGAGAATTCTGGTAGACCAGATCGTCCATGTAACCGTCAAAGCCATAGTCCGCCGTGTACAGACCGCTTAAAGCCAGCAGGCCGGTAAAGATCTGCGGGAAACGGAAATACAGATTGGCCGCGTGGGTAGCGCCAAGACTGCAGCCGAAGATAAGAATATCCGGGCAGGCAGCGCTGTAACCGCCTTCGGCAGCTGTTTTTTCGATGATGGGCACCATTTCCCGGACGATATACCAGATCCATGCCTCGTAGCGTTCGATGCGCCAGCGGGGATCCCCGGCCTTGTTGGACCAGGTTTCTGCATCGATGGTATCGATGGAAAAGACGGTCACCCTGCCGTCATCGACCCATGGACGGAAGGTATCCAGCATGCCAAAATTTTCAAAATCATAAAATCTGCCGTCCTGACAGGGGATGTATAAGACCGGGCGGCCGCCATGACCGTAGATCTTGTATTCCATATCCCTGCCGAGGGATTCACTGTAAGCTTTCTGATAACGGATATACATAGAGACATTCCTCCTTTTTCAGTAACAGAAAAACAAAAAACGGTTACCTGTGAAGCTGTCGGTACATCAGTGCCGGAATCGCAAAGGGCAGCTGCTGTTCCCAGCTGGCTTCGCAGTGGGTGCCGCCGGGAACGACCCGGCTGGTCACACAGATATATTTACTCTGCAGATCGTGGATAATGCTGAAAAACTGCCGTAACCGGTCTCTTTGCTCACGTCCCTCCTGTTCGCCGCAGTCGATATAGATGTCGGTGTCCGGAAAGAGCGCGCTCTGGCGGATCAGGGTGTGCAGCTTGTTTGGTGCAACCCATAAAGACGGTGACATACACATGGCACCGGAAAAAATATGGTTGTAGGAGAGTACGGCATACAGACTCATCAGGCCGCCCATTGAGCTGCCGCCGATAAAGGTATGTTCCCGGCCGGAAAGTGTCGGATAATGGCTGTCGATGTAAGGCTTGAAAACCTGCGTAAACCACCGCAGCGTCAGATCGCCCTTACCTCGGAATTCACCGAAGGCCGGATCGGAAAAGTCGTAGGGGGAATATTCCCGCAGACGGTCGTTGTCCGGACTGTGGTTGCATTCTACCGCGGCTACAATCAGCTGCGTATCGGTACGCTCGAGATATTCTCTCATGCCCCAGCTTTTGCCATAGGTGGCGTGGGAATCAAAAAACACATTGTGTCCGTCAAACATGTAGAGGACAGGGTAGCGTCTGCCAGGATCCCACTGGAAGGAATCCGGCACATAGATATAGGCTTTTCGCGGTATATCGTCTGTCAGTTCGGGAATCGTAACGTCCCAGAATTCGATCATAAACTACCTCCCGGGCTGCATACACTTGCAGTATGGATATCGCGTGCAGCCGACTTGTTTTCATACGTCTACTATAGCACACGCCCAAATCGTACGCAAGAAACGGGAAAATACAGCCGGTAAAAACTTTTCCTCTTTAGAGCCGGACAAAAATATGGTATGATACTGCCAGTGGTCCATCAGACCCTTGTATGATAAGAAAATGGGGGATTCCTATGAAAATGATACATTGTGCGGATCTGCATCTGGATTCGCCGCTTTCTGCCCATCTGACCCGCGAACAGGCCAAAGAGAGGCGGCAGGAGCTTCTGACGGCGTTCAAACAGATGACAGATTTTGCTGCAAAAGAAGAGGTGCGGGCTATCCTGATCAGCGGAGATCTGTTCGATTCCAACCGTGTGACCAAGACAGCGCTGCATTTTATTGATGATTTGATCCTTTCCCATCCGGACATCGACTTTTTATATCTGAAGGGAAATCATGATCCGCAGGACTTTCTGGTCAGCTTTGAAGAAAACGTGCCGGATAATCTGAAGCTTTTTACGGACAGCTGGACAGGCTACCGCTTTGATTCGGTCGTGGTGACCGGCGCCGAGCTTTCCCCGGAGAATAAGGACAGGATCTTTGGCGAGCTGGTGCTTTCGCAGGAGGATGTCAATATTGTGATGCTGCATGGTCAGCTGAGTACGGCAAAGGCCAAGGACAAGACTGAGATTATCCCGGTGAGGGAGATGAAAAACCGCTACATCGATTATTTGGCGCTGGGCCATCTGCATGAGTATCAGCAGGGACGGCTGGATACCCGCGGCGTATGGTGCTACAGCGGCTGCCTGCAGGGGCGTGGTTTTGACGAGTGCGGCCAGAAGGGCTTTGTTTTGCTGGATATTACGGACGGCAAAGTAGAAAGTCGATTTGTGCCATTACGGCAGCGTACCTGCGAAGAGGTGGAGGTGGATGTTTCGGACGCGACAACGAGCCCGGAGATTCTGCACTGCATCGAGGAGGCGATCCGTGATATCCCGGATACATCGCTGGTCAGCATCCGGCTGGTCGGTGAACAGAATGTGGATGTGGAGAAAAATCTGGTCTACCTGCTTGAACAGATCCGGGGCTGCTTTTATTACTGCCGGATCAAGGACCGTACGCGGTTAAAGATATCCTATGACCAGTACCGGCTGGACAAGTCGTTAAAGGGTGAGTTCGTCCGGCTGATGGAGCAGGCCAGGGTGAAGGACGAAGAAAAAGATACGATCATACGCATGGGGCTCAAGGCGCTGGCGGGAGAGGAGCCGACAGAATGAGACTGATATCCTGTTATATAGAAAATTTTGGCCGCCTGTCCCAGTTCGCTATGGATTTTACTGATGGCCTTAATACGATACAGGCCGAAAACGGCTGGGGTAAATCGACATTGAGCGCTTTCTTAAAAGCGATGTTTTTCGGCCTGGAATATTCGCCGAAAAAGAAGCTGGCGGGCAATGAAAGACGGCGCTTCAGTCCGTGGCAGGGCGGTAATTACGGCGGTAACGCGATTTTTTCTCATAAAGATAAAACATATAAGATCGAGCGCTTTTTCGGGGCAAAGGACAAGGATGATACCTTCCGGCTTTACGACATGGCGAGTGGTCTGGAATGCTTTGATTATACCGAAAATATCGGCGAGGAGATCTTTGAGGTAGACCGGGATTCCTTTGCGATGAGCATATACTTTCCACAGAACCAGCTGCCGGTTTCCATGTCTGACAGTTTAAATGCCAAGATCAACGATCTGGATGCCTTTGGCGGCGATATCGACCGTTACGAGGCGGCGATGGAGCTTCTGGAAACGCGGCTCAAGGAATACAAAAAGACCGGCAACCGAGGCCTTCTCGGCGAATGGGAGGAACGCATTGCCTGGCTGTACCAGAAGGTGGAGGAAGGTCAGCAGAAGGAAGAAATTTTTGAAGAAAGAAAACGCCAGCTGGATGCCCTGCAAAAGGATATCCATACAGGCGAAGAACAGCTGCAGATGCTGCAACGGCAGCAGATGGCAGCAGAAGAGGAAAAGACCCGGCAGGTTTCCAACGAGCATCTGGAGCATCTGCTGGAGCAGGTGGCAAAGGACGGTGCACGGCTGAAGCCTTTGCGGGATTTCTTCAAGGGAGGTATTCCTTCGGATGAAGACATCGAACAGCTGATTCATCTGGAGGAGAAAAAACGCGATCTGCAGCGTTTCCCCAGCCAGGAGCTTCTGGAACAGTCCCAGGATCAGCTTGAAAAGGACCGTAAGCTGCTGGAAGAGATCCTGCAGGAGACTGGGAACGGTATACCGGATGAACATACCTTTATGAGTATAAAGGAACTGGCAGACGGTCTGAAAGCCTATGAGCGGCGTTCGCAGAAAAAGCTGGCGGCCTATACGGTGATTCGCAAGGAGCAGCAGAAACAGCAGCAGACGCACACACATGGGCAGAATGCAGCAAAGGATACGCTGGTCTATGTGTTTGGCGGTGTGGTGGCTCTTGCCTTTCTATTGTGTGCCGTATTTTCTGAAGCTTTGCGAATCCCCTCGATCGCGCTGTTTGCGGTGGTGCTTTTGCTGCTTGGCGGTCTGCGTCTGGGCATTATCGGCCATCGATCCGGTGAGGAGCCAAGTGAGATTGACGATACGGCGGAACAGCTGCAGGAGGAATTGGAACGTCTGCAGGAGGGTATCCACCAGAAGCAGGAACAGCTGTCTGCGGCGCTTTCCCCTTACGGCCTTCGTCAGGAGGAGGATGCGGGACAGTGCTTTGAACGGCTACAGCTTCTGTATACACGTTACACAGAGCAGGCAGCGCGCGTGGCTTCGGATCAGAAAAAATGTGAAAAGTTGGAAAAGGCCGAACAGGAATTTAAGATTTATCAGGCGCGCGAGCTGTCTATTGCCCAGAAGGAAAAGCAGGCATTCAGCGAAAAATACGGTATGAACCTGTCGTTCTGGAATCTGCGGACACTTCTGGAGATCAAGGAGCGCAAGCGCGAGTATGAGCATCTGCTGGCCGAATATCAGGAGCACAAAAAGCAGCTGGACGCTTTCAAAGAGGCGCACAGTGTAACGGAAGCAGATACAGAGTTACAGACGGATGTGAATAGCTCCAGAGAAGAGATTGCTGTAGCAATCGAAAAGCTGCAGCGGGAACAGGCACAGCGGATCCGTACGAGGGAGTCGTACCGCCGGGATATGGAGCTTTTAACGACACAGATCGAAGAAGCAGAGGATTACCGCCAAGAGGGCGAACGGCTGAAGGAAACGTATGAGGAAGGACGCCGACAGGCTGATCTGCTGCAGAAGACCATGAAATACCTCAAAGAAGCCAAGGAGCGTTTTTCCACCCGTTATATGGACAAGATGCGGGAGGGCTTTGACAAGTATATGCGGTATATTGATGCGGACGGAGCTCACCGACTCCAGCTGGATGCCAGTCTGAAGGTGCGGGAGGAGGCGCAGGGCAGTCTGCATGAGGATGCCTATCTCAGTACAGGGCTTTTGGAGTTTGCCGGTATCTGTACGAGACTGGCGCTGGTGGAAGCGATGTATGAAGGCGAAAAGCCGTTTCTGATCCTTGACGATCCGTTCGTCAATCTGGATGAGGAAAAGGTGAAAAAGGGTATGGCGCTTTTGCAGGAGCTTTCCAAAACATATCAGATTTTATATTTCACCTGCCATTCGAGCAGGGCATAAAGAGACCCGGGAACTGATTTTCCAGTTCCCGGGTCTCTTTATGAACGCTGGAAGCCATCCTTATATATCAGCTGCCAGATTATTTTTCATACTTTGTAAGATCACAGTCGCTGCTTATTATAAAGCTGACATCGTATGTCTCGTCCGTATCAGAATCATGGAAGGTAATGGTTGCAGTGTGGTAGGTGAGCTTGCCGAAGCTGTAGTCTATACTGTCACTGGATACCATGCTGCTGCTGCAAAGATACGGATATATCGAACGGATCGTATCCAGATCGGTAATGGTATATTCAGCATTAATATCATCACTTGTCGAAGCTGCATAGGGTGAGTCATATTCCTCTGAACCCTCCAGAAAATCAGGATATGCAGATGTGTCACTGTCAAAGGTATCGGCGTCATTTTCTCCTTCATTGATATAAAGCGTCATTCTGACCGGTGTGTATTCCTTCCATCCGTCAAAGTCAATACCATGTTCATTAAGCCATGCGATGGTTTTTGTAAAGGAGGGATAGATCCGGTAGTCCAGCGTATAGAGCTGATTACTGTTTTGCAGACTGACTGTGCCGACCGGTAGTTCACTTAGCTTTTCCTCCAGCGTAAATGCTGTCAGATCTGTCCGCAGGGTATCGATAAGCTCCTTTGTTTCAGCTGCACTGAAAACATTCGTTCCTGTCGTTTTGCGCACAATGATATTGCTGGTATTATCCACTACATTAAAAGTATCAAATACGGTATCACAGGAAGTATCAAATATCTGGTAATGTCCCTGCTTGTAGGTTGTTGTATTGTAGACAGCGGCCAGTGCCTGCAGACTGTCATCTGTCAGGCTGATATAGAAATTGCGGTATTCTGAATGTCCATTGCTTTTTACAAAACGGAGATTCAGATTAGCTGTCTGGGATATATCTGTGGCGGCAGCATACTCCTTTTGGGTTATCCGGTAATCCAAGAGTGTGTAGACCTTTGAAATATCCTCGCCGGTGACCATAGCATGGCTTTCACGGTAATCCGTAAGCCCCAGATAATGGCCATTTTGCAGATTCAGATAGGGAAGATCGTTGTCGACCGGCAGATCCAGGTATATGGCCTCAACACTGTTCATTGAGGGAATCTGGTCATCCAGCTTCAGTATATTGAATGCAAAAACAGACATAAACAGCACACTGATGACAACAGAAAAAGCAAGCTCCCTCCAGAGGCGGAAGGCTGCATGGATATCAAAGGTGAAGATGACATTTAATACCATGTGTATCAGTACGGCAAAGAGCAGCAGACCGAAGATCGACCAGAAGGCCTTGGAGCCGGAAGCCAGTTGTCCGAAGGCAAGACCGATATAGATGGACAACGGAATCACGATCAATACCTGGAGTACCGGTACAAGAGGCCTGAAGGCGATGGCTTTTCCTGCAGCTTCAGATGGTCTGTGCAGATACAATACGACCGAGCCGACAAGAAGTACAAAGGCAAAGACTGCGGCATATATATATAACTGCAGGCTGGCAGCATTAATCAGCTTAAAAATCAGATAGGCCGGAGCCAGATACCCCAGATAGGATCCCAGTCCATAGCTGAAATTGGCATAGGTCGAATAATATACGCGTATAAAAGTAGGTACCAGTTCAACAATCATATACATATAGATCGAAAAAATACCGGACAGCCCGAGAGCTATCAGAATATGACCGGACAGCATACAGAGAAAGATGGCTGTATGGTATACTACAAAAAAGATCAGAAGATTGTGTATAAATCCGGTCAGTACAGCTAGCAGCATCGTTGTGTTAAGCAGACTGAAGGCCATCAGTACAAAAAAGCTCAGCACAGAAAAAGCCAGTGCCGGAATGATATAGAACAGAATGCCGTTTGTCCAGCGTATCAGAAACAGAGTCTGTCGTTTTAAAGGCAGTGCATGATAAAAATCCAGCTGCCGTTTATTGAACAGATAGAAAAATCCCTGCAAGGCGCAGATAATAGCGCCTGTGACTGCTACGAGAGAAAGCAGAAGATTGGAAGGATTAAACAGCATGGCCGCCTGTTCTATTGAACGGGACAGCTGATAATTTGCCGAAATATCGCTCTGGCTGATTACGATCGACTGGAGCATCAGTGTGACTGAAACCAGCCCAAGTAAAAATACAACACAGGACAGGGCCGGTACCCAGACCCGATGGCGGGCATCTTCCCGCAGCATATTAAAAAATGAGGTTTTTGATGTCATAACCGTTTACCCCCGTTTCACTGATAAAGATTTCTTCCAGAGAGAGCGGAAGAGCCTCGCTAAAGACAGGTTCCCTGGTATGGATCACCGTCATGATGATGTCAATGTCGCCGCGCACGGTAACAGTGTAGAGGGAGCCGCGTTTTTCAATGGAAAGAATATCCAGTCTTTTTCTCAGATAATCTGAAATATCCTCGCCCTCTACAGCCAGCTGTACCTTGTGCAGATTGCCCTTCAGATCCTGCAGATCCTTTGACAGCAGGATACCGCCCTCATGGAGCAGACCGACGTGGTCGCAGATATCCTCGAGCTCCCGCAGGTTATGGGAAGCGATGACCGGTGTAAAATCGCGGTCGCACATTTCCTGGGCAAAAAGCGATTTGACAGCCTGACGCATAACAGGATCGAGTCCGTCAAAGGATTCATCACAGAACAGCCATTTCGTGCCAGAGCATACGCCAAGGAGCAGGGAAAGCTGCTTTTTCATACCTTTGGAAAAGGTGTCGATCTTGCGTTCGCGCTGCAGGGAAAAACGCTGCAGCAGATCGTACATTCGATTTGTATCGAAGAATGGATAGTACAGGCTGTAGAAACGGACTATATCCTCCACCGGTGCATTGGAAAAATAAAAGGCGTCATCGGATATATAAAAGATATCCTGCTTGACAGCCGGATTTTCATAGATCAACTGTCCGTTACACTGGATCGTTCCCTGATCCGGCGTAATGATGCCGCCGATCATGCGCAGCAGGGTACTTTTGCCGGCACCGTTGGTGCCTAAAAGTCCAAATACCTTGCCTTCTTCTATTGTAAGGGAAAGATCATTAACAGCAGTAATCTGATCAAATTTCTTGCTTACATGATCAATCTGTATCATAGATAATACCTCCATAAATTAGTTCCACTGCTTCGAGGATCTCTTCGCGGCTGATGCCGGCGCTTCTGGCCTGGGATACGGCTGTACGCACTCCGTCAAGAAGCTGCTGCAGATGAATATCCCGGAGAGCATTGCCGGGGGAAACAAAATTTCCTCTGCCGGTCACAGTGTAGATATAACCAGCCTTTTCAAGCTCACTGTATGCCCGCTGGATTGTATTGGGGGTGACGGAAAGTTCGATCGCCATGGATCGGACAGAAGGGATCTTTTCGTCCGGCTGCAATACGCCGGTTAAGATCAGCTCCTTGAAGTGTTCGGTCACCTGTTCATACAGTGGGCGTCGGTCTTTATAATCAAGCTGTATCATACATACGCCCCTTTCCTGTGTAAAAGTGTATTGAGTGTGTTAAACTACTTGATACACCCTAATATAGCACAGATTTGTCCGGAGGGAAGCTGCGAAAATATGAAGAAATGTGAAGTGCAAGGAGACGAAAAGAAAAAGGCGATAACTATTTGCCTTAGTAAAGTAATAAATTTATTACAGGAATTGACAAAGTAATTTCAAGTTGCTAGAATACAGGCTAAGGTCAAATTCGAGAAAGGATAGAGGAACATGAAACAAAGAGTATATTCTATATTGGTAGATAACTCTGCCGGTGTTCTTAGCCGAGTTGCCAGTCTTTTCTCCAGACGCGGATACAATATCGACAGTCTGACTGTAGGTGTTACCGCAGATCCTGCATTTTCCCGCATGACGATCGTCTGCAGCGGAGATGACAGCGTTCTGGAGCAGATCAGAAAGCAGCTGGCCAAGCTGGTAGATGTACGCGATATCAAGGTACTGGAGCCAGGATCCAGCGTGACACATGAGCTGATGATGGTCAAGCTGACAGCAAAGGATGAAGACCGACAGAATGTCATGGCGCTTGCCGAGATCTTCAAGGCAAAGACTGTGGATGTAGGACCGGAATCCATGATTCTGGAAGTAGTAGGCAGTGTCAGCAAGCTGGCAGCCTTCTTAAATCTGCTGAGCGGATATGAGATCCTCGAGCTTGCACGCACAGGCGTAACAGGATTGTCCCGCGGCATCGATGATGTCAAGATGTTCTGATGAGCTGCATACAGCATGATCCATAAGATTCATGCAGATTCTACTTATTATATTTATTATACAGGTGGATAGAGGTAATTTACCCATAAAATAATTTTGCCGGGAGGAATAGTTAAAATGGCAGAAGCAAAGATTTTTTATCAGGAAGATTGTAACTTGAGTTTACTGGATGGCAAAAAGATCGCTATCATCGGTTACGGCAGTCAGGGTCATGCACATGCACTGAACCTGAAAGAGTCCGGATGCGATGTTATTATCGGTCTGTATGAAGGATCCAAGTCCTGGGCTAAAGCTGAAACACAGGGATTCAAGGTTTATACCGCAGCAGAGGCTGCAAAGCAGGCAGATATCATCATGATCCTGATCAATGATGAGAAACAGGCCAAGCTGTACAAAGAGTCCATCGAGCCGAATCTGGAAGAGGGCAATATGCTGATGTTCGCTCATGGTTTCAACATCCATTTCGGATGCATCAAACCGCCGAAATTCGTCGATGTTACCATGATCGCTCCGAAGGGACCGGGACATACTGTACGTTCCGAGTACCAGGCTGGCAAGGGTGTTCCGTGTCTGATCGCTGTTGAACAGGATGCTACAGGCAAAGCACAGGATATCGCTCTGGCTTACGCTCTGGGTATCGGCGGTGCAAGAGCCGGTGTTCTGGAGACTACATTCAGAACAGAGACAGAGACTGACCTGTTCGGTGAGCAGGCTGTATTGTGCGGTGGTGTTTGCGCTCTGATGCAGGCTGGTTTCGAGACACTGTGCGAGGCTGGTTATGACCCGAGAAACGCATACTTCGAGTGTATCCATGAGATGAAGTTGATCGTAGACCTGATCTATCAGTCTGGTTTCGCTGGCATGAGATACTCCATCTCCAACACAGCTGAGTACGGTGATTACATCACTGGACCGAAGATCATCACAGAAGATACAAAGAAAGCTATGAAGAAGATTCTGTCCGATATCCAGGACGGTACTTTCGCAAAAGACTTCCTGCTGGATATGTCCGATGCAGGGTCACAGGTACACTTCAAAGCTATGCGTAAGCTGGCTGCTGAGCATCCGTCAGAGAAGGTCGGCGAGGAAATCCGTAAGCTGTACAGCTGGAACGGTGAGGATAAGCTGATTAACAACTAATCCGCTGGCTGATCATTACATAAGCAGTACAAATAAGAGTGTGGAAATGCCGTCTGGTGTTTTCACACTTTTTGTCGTCATACGCAGAAAAAGGGCCAATGGTGGATACTTTTTGAGTTGCCGTTCCTATGAAAAAAGATCCGGTGAACCTTTTTTGAGACACTGCCATTGAATAAAAGGCACGTACATAGTATAATGATACAAGTTGAGGACAGATGAACTCAAATAATAAACAGGAGGACTCTACTATGGTTAAGTGGAACAACTTGGATACGCTGACATCCTATCAGGAACTTTTTAATGTAAAAAAGGTCAATCTGGCAGAGGTGATGTCTGGAGATAAAGCTGCCGATCGTGTAAAAACTTACAGTATTCCGATGGCAGAGGGCTTACAGTATAATTATGCTGCCAAGCAGGTCGATGCAAATGTGCTGGAAGCACTGAAAAAGCTGGCTGAGGAAGCGCAGCTTTCTGAAAAATTTGAAGCATTGTATAATGGAGAGGTTATCAATACCGGCGAAAAACGTCTGGTACTGCATCAGCTGACCCGTGGACAGCTGGGAGATGCTGTTATGGCAGATGGCGTGGATAAGAGAGCTTTCTATGTAGAACAGCAGCAGAAGATTGCCGAGTTTGCCAATAAGGTACATGCCGGTAAGATCACCAATGCGGCCGGTGAGAAATTCACTACAGTTGTCCAGATCGGTATCGGTGGCAGTGACTTAGGTCCCCGTGCGATGTATCTGGCACTGGAAAACTGGGCAAAGAAGAACGGCACCTTCAAGATGGAAGCCAAATTCATCAGCAATGTAGACCCGGACGATGCCGCAGCTGTTTTACAGTCTGTAGATGTGGCACATGCTATTTTTGTTCTGGTTTCCAAATCCGGTACAACGCTGGAGACACTGACAAATGAGTCCTTTGTCAAAGACGCTTTACAGAAAGCAGGACTGGATCCAGCAAAACATATGATTGCTGTTACCAGCGAGACTTCCCCACTGGCCAAGAGCGACGACTATCTGGCAGCCTTCTTTATGGACGATTATATCGGCGGACGTTATTCCTCTACATCCGCTGTTGGCGGTGCTGTACTGTCTCTGGCTTTTGGTCCGGAGGTGTTTGCACAGTTCCTGGAGGGTGCAGCAGCAGAGGACAAGCTGTCTGCGGAAAAAGATGTTATGAAGAATCCGGAAATGCTGGATGCCCTGATCGGTCTGTATGAGAGAAATATTCTCGACTATCCGAGCACAGCCGTTCTGCCGTATTCCCAGGCTCTGAGCCGTTTTCCGGCCCATCTGCAGCAGGTCGATATGGAGTCCAACGGTAAATCCGTCAACCGCTTTGGCGAGCCGGTTAACTATGTAACAGGCCCGGTTATCTTCGGTGAGCCAGGTACAAACGGCCAGCATTCCTTCTATCAGCTCCTGCATCAGGGAACCGATATCGTACCGCTGCAGTTTGTAGGCTTCAAAAACAGCCAGATCGGCACAGATGTTGTGATCCAGGACAGCACGAGCCAGCAGAAGCTCTGTGCCAACGTAGCTGCCCAGATCGTAGCCTTTGCCTGCGGTAAAGCTGATGAAAACCGCAACAAAAACTTCGAAGGCGGCCGTCCGTCCAGCATCATCATCGGCGAACAGCTCGACCCCAAAGCCCTCGGCGCACTCCTTGCCCACTTCGAGAACAAGATCATGTTCCAGGGCTTTTTGTGGAACGTCAACAGCTTCGACCAGGAAGGCGTACAGCTCGGCAAAGTGCTTGCTAAGAGAGTACTTGCTCATGAAACCGACGGTGCACTGAAAGTGTATAGTGATCTGTTGAATATCTAAGTAAATAATATATGCAGGAATTGCCGGACAGTACCGAGTGGCAATTCCTGCATTTTGTACTTGCAACGTAAGAAAGAAACTGTTATAATACCAAATGTTGCGGGGTATGGCTCAGTTTGGCTAGAGCGCACGGCTGGGGGCCGTGAGGTCGCAGGTTCGAATCCTGTTACCCCGATTTTTTCATGCAATAAAAGAAATCTCCACTGGAGCTTTCTTTTATACGCTAAGGCAACGGAAAAGCTCCTGAAAATGCTGTATCTCATGCAGAATTACAGCATTTTCAAGAGCTTTTTGCTTTGACGGAATAATACCACAGGTGTATACTGATAACCAGATACGGGCTGTCAGTCAGACATGCTGTATATTTCATCAAAAAGGAGAGACACAGCAATGGAATTAAAAGACGTAGTAAACAAAGGCATCCAGCGAGCTAAGGAATATGTAGTAGAAAAGCATCTGCTCCCCGGCGAAAAAGATAAATACATAGCCCAGTTAGAGGCAGACCTTGAGAAAAAAGAAAAAGAAATCGCCAGCCTGAAACGCAGCCGTCAGAGAAACAGATGGCGTGGTTAAGGGATACATCCTGTTCCCCGACTATAAAAACCTGCTGTCAGCAGCGTTTTCACTGAAAAAGATATACCATACAGAAAAGGAACCTTATCATTTATGCGTTTAAATAAACAGACCCTGTCCGAGCAGATCTATGAAATCCTCCGGCAGGATATCCTGACACAAAAAATCCAATGTGGCACCAAACTGACCCTGAAAATGCTGCAGGAGCGCTTCGAAGTCAGCTCCACACCCATCCGTGAAGCATTGACCCGCCTTTCCGAAGAAGGACTGATGTTTTATTACTCCAATATCGGTGTGCGGGTGCTTGAATTCACCGCCCGGGATCTCCGGGAAATCTTTCAGTTTATGGGAGATCTGGATGCTCTGGCCGTACAATATGCCGCAGAGCATACCGACCGGGAAAAACTGGCCGCACAGCTGCAGGAAAATCTGGAAACCTGTGAAAAAGAGTCCGATACGAAAAAACTCTTGCAGCTTTCCGATGAATTTCATCTGCTGTTTTACGAATACTGTGACAATTCCCGTTTAAAGAGTTCCGCAGAGCGTATGCGTTCCCAGCTGTCCGTAGCTTCCTATCAGTACGAGCAGCAGACGGATAACCGGAGCCATATTCACGAAGAACACAGAGAGATTTACGAAGCCTTTGCCAGAGGCGAAGCCAGGGAAGCCGCAGAAAAAATGAAAACACACCTGATGCATTCCCTTGTATATGCCCAGGAACTGTGGCCGGAGCAGTAAGAAGTATAGTAAAAAATAAAAAGGAAGCTTCCGTGGAGTTTCCTTTTATACGCTAAGATAACAGACAAAGAGCCGTCCTATATGGGCGGCTCTTTGTTTGAAAGGAAAGAGAGAGAAAAATTCGGTTATATGTCATCCACACCTGTTACGGTGGGGAACTGTCTTTTTTATGGTCATCCGGGAAGCTTTTGTTGTCTTCCCTTTGACAGTTATTAGAATACCGTAAGAATGTGACAAAACTATGTTCAATTTCGAAAAGGATCATGAAAATTATAAACTATTTGGAAAGAAAAAGGTATGAAAAACGATATTTTCAGTATTTACAACTATACATTGAAGTGCTATAGTCATATTTGTAAGAAACATTTTGCAAAATGCAAAATATAAAAGTGTAACTGATATGTAAAGGCGCATAAAGGCTGTCGCTTTATGCGCTTTTGCACAAAAAAAGAAAACGATACTGAAATATACATGCCAGTGTCGAACACTAAAAACGCGAAGGGAGAAACAATTATGGCAGAATATGCATGGCCGTATCCGAATGAGTTTGATCAGACGGAGACAGTGGAGTCTGATGTCCTTGTTCTGGGCGGTGGACTTGCCGGATGTTACGCTGCGATCGCAGCTGCCAGAAAAGGCAAAAAAGTAGTGCTGGTAGAAAAGGGCGCGACCAAACGAAGCGGTTCAGGAGGTACCGGATTTGACCACTGGGAATCCGCCTGTACCAATCCCTGTTCCGGCGTCACACCGGAGGAGATTGCCAATGCCTATGTAGATGAGCAGGATCACTACAGTAACGGTATCGCCCATTATATCGAATGTCGTGAAGGCTATGATCGTATGCTCGATATGGAGAGTTTTGGCGGCAAGATCCGTGATACGGAGGACGAGTTTAAGGGCGCAGAGTTCCGTGATGACGAGACAAAGCTGATGTTTGCTTATGATTACAAGAACAAATTTACCTTACGTGTCTGGGGATCTACGTTTAAACCGTCTCTTTATAAAGAACTGAAACGACTTGGCGTTAAGATCTACGACCGTACCGAGGCGACAGCCCTTCTTGTGGAAGAGAAGAATGGAAAAAAGCGTGGTATCGGTGCAATGGGCATGAATGTACATACAGGAAAGCTTATGGTATTCCGTGCCAAGGCTACGACATTAACAATGTCCAGACCTGCCCGTGTATGGCTGTTCAATCCGGATCTGACAGGACTTTGTGAGTTCCGTCCGATGCAGTCCATCGGCAGTGGTCATGCTATGGGATGGCGTGCCGGCGTTGAGTTTACAATGATGGAGAAATCGGTCAAGGGCGAGTTCTCCGCAGCCGGGAGAAGCTTCCCGCCGTACAGTACCGGTAATAATCACAATACCTGGTATGCAGCAACGATGGTTGATGCCAGAGGTGTAGAGATCCCGTATCTGGATCGTGACGGCAATGTCTTAAAAACCGTATCTGAGAGATATTATCCGGTTGAGGGTCAGAAATTCTTCTTAAAAGGTGGCGTTATCGATGAACCGAAATATGAATACAGAGGCCCGGAGACCATGCCGTTTGATGAACTGATCAAGCGTGGCTATCAGCTGCCGTTCTATGCAGACTTAAGCCGTATGCCCGAGATGGAGCGGAAGGTTATCTGGGGGATGATGGTCGGTGAAGAAGGAAAGACCAAGATCCCGGTATTACAGTATTATAACGAAAAGGGCTTTGATCCCGAAAAATATATGTTCCAGAGCTATGGTACGGGCTGGCAGTCCGCAGCTTTCCTTGATCAGGAAAGACAGCTGTTTGGTGCACCGGGCGGTATCATGCATGACTGGGATTTAAAGACAAATATCGACGGTATCTACGCTGCCGGTGACCAGCTGTTTGCTTCTGACTGTGCCGGATTTGCCTGTGCAACCGGTTATTATGCAGGACGTAAGGCGGCAGATTACAGTGGCACAGTAGAGCTGGGTGAAGTAAATCCAGCAGATGTCGATGCAGAGCGTGAGAGACTGTACGCACCGATGCACCGCACCGAGGGCGTGACATGGAAGGAGCTGAACTTCGCGATTTCCAAATGTATGCAGAATTACTGCGGCGGCGTCAAGTGCGAGGATCTGTTAAAAGAAGGTCTGGATCTGTTAAAGAACTACCGTGAAGAGATCGTACCGCAGCTGTACTGCCATAACCCGCACGATCTGATGCGTACACATGAGGTACTGGATATTCTGGATGTATCTGAGATGATCCTGAATGCCTGCCTGATGCGTAAGTCAAGTTCCAAACAGCTTTGCTTCTACAGAAGTGATTATCCGGAAATGGATCCGACGGAGGATCACTGCTTTATTACGATCCGTCAGGAGAACGGTGTGCCGGTCCGCGGAACCGTACCGGGTGACTATTTCGGCAATCTGAAAGAAGAGTATGAAAAGAGAAACCAGGATTACATCGGAGGTGAAGGAAAATGATGAATAAGTTAACCGCAGAAGTCATTCCCTGCAGTGCCACACCGTTGATCTACGATGAGGAGAAATGTATCGGCTGCAATGCCTGCGCCGAGATCTGCCAGTGCGATATCCTGCTCCCAAATCCGGAAAAAGGCAAACATCCGATCGTTATGTATCCGGGAGAATGTTATTATTGTGGTGCATGCGTGATGGTATGTCCGAAAGAGGGCGCACTCCGCATCCAGCATCCAGTGATGAACAGAACCAAATTCGTACCGGTAAAACCGGAACCGAAGGAAAAATAAAGAGATATGGCAGAGGTGCAAAAGCACAGCTGACACGATGGGAGGAAAGGTTATGGAACCAGTAAGAAATGAAGCCTTATTAAAAGAGCTGACGCAGGCCTTTGGCGTTGCCGGATTTGAAGACAACGTCCGTGAGATCATCCGCTGCGAAGTAACACCGTACGCTGATGAAATCACAGAGGACGCGATCGGCAATCTGATCGTCCTGAAAAAGGGTACAGATAATCCGCACAAAAAGAGAATCATGTTTGCAGCCCATATGGATGAGATCGGCTTTATGGTCAAAAAGATCCAGCCGGACGGCACCTTACAGGTCTGCAACCTGGGCTGGAACTGGACCGGTTCTGCCTATAACGGCAGAGTACAGTTTGCCAACGGTATGACAGGCGTTGTCGGCTGCAACGGTCCGATCGAGGAGGCCAACAACAAGGCCGGTAAGCTGTTTGTCGATATCGGGGCCAAGGATAAAGCCGATGCAGAAAAATATGTCAAGCTCGGCGATCCGCTCGGCTATATCGGCGAGTATCTGCATATGCAGAATGATCTGGTATGCTCCAAATCTCTGGACAACCGTATCGGCTGCTTCCAGCTGATCGAAGCGCTCAAAGAGAATGATGGCAAAGGCCCGAACGATGTCTATTATGTATTTACCGTACAGGAGGAGCTGGGCTGCCGTGGTTCCAAGCCATCGGCTGCAGCCATCAAACCGGATATCGGTGTCGCTGTAGATATCACACCGGCGCATGATTATCCGTGTGATCTTGAGGGCAGCAATACGGTCAATGCCGGTACAGCCATCAAGATCTGCGATCCTTCCGTTGTCTGCGACCGTCATGTCGTAGCGGCTATGATCGACTGCTGTGAAAAGCATGATATTCCGTACCAGCGTGAGGTCATTGACCAGGGCGGTACAGATGCTTCCAGCATGAACGTATCCCATTATGGTGTCCGTGCCGGTGGTATTGCGGTAGCTACCCGTTATCCGCACTGCCAGAGCTGTGTGGCTTCCCTTCGTGATATCGAAGCCGGTGTACGTCTGTGCACTGCTTTCGCTGCATACGAATTTACCTATTGATAAAGTGCCTCTGTCCGGCGGGAGAGTGAAACTGCCGGACAGAGAAAAATATACTGCGATGGATGCCTTTTGTTACTTTAACTGTTAAAAACGACAGAGCGACTAAACAGCAGCCTGTTGCAGTCACAGGAGAAAAGCTGATGAACGAGAAAAAAACAAAGGGCGGAAAGGAACTGTTACTGTACCTCCTTTTTACAGCTGCACTGATGCTTTTATTTACCGGCTGCGGTGAAAACTACATCGAAAAAGCCGAAAAAGAAGAAAGTCTTACCGTAGCTCTGGCTGCGGATGTCGATTCCTTACACCCTTCCGATTATTCTACAAATATTGAGTCCCAGATTCTGGATCAGGTGTACGATACGCTGCTCTATATGGACATGAGCGGAACCGAAGATCCGGAAGCCCGTCTGGCCAAGAGCTGGGATGTATCTGACGATGGTATGACCTATACCTTCCATCTGAGAAAAGATGCGACTTTCCATGACGGCACACCGGTGACCGCGCAGGACGTTGTATTTTCTCTGGAACTTTACCAGAATTCCAATTACCAGAACAGCTATGTAGATGGTCTGGATTCTGCAGAAAGCACGGACGACTATACCGTAGTCTGTCATATGCAGCATCCGTATTCTCCGTTCTTACTGGGCGTGAGCCGTGTACATATCGCTTCCAAAAATTATTATGAAACCTCCGCAGATACCTTTGCGAGCAAACCGATGGGCAGCGGCCCGTACCGTTTTGTCAGCAGGGAAAAGGGAAGCAAGATCACGCTGGATGCATACGATGGTTATTATCGTGGTGGAGCAGCCATCAAGCATGTAGTCTTCAAGATCATTCCAGATGCCACAACAAAGGCGATTGCTCTGCAGACCGGTGAAGTCAACTATGCGCTGATCGATTCTTCGAGTATTCTTGCGCTGAAAGGCAATGACCGTATCGATATCGAGCGGATCCAGAGCTCCAGCTTTACCTATCTGTCGATGAATCTGGAAAGATCGCCGTACGACAACCAGCTGGTACGTCAGGCGATCAATTATGCACTGGATCGTCAGACGATCACCGATATCTGTTATGACGGTGAGGCAGAGGTTAACTCCAATCTGTGCTCCAAGCAGCGTCTCGGTTACACAGAGGAGCAGAAAAAATATGAGTACGATCCGGAAAAGGCAAAAGAGCTTCTGAAGGAGGCCGGTATCACAACACCGTATGATC
Organism: Ruminococcus bromii; assembly: GCA_963603285.1. Taxonomy (GTDB): domain Bacteria; phylum Bacillota; class Clostridia; order Lachnospirales; family Lachnospiraceae; genus UBA11957. Next base: position 35,426 of record CAVCMG010000017.1, on the reverse strand, counting down.
TGGGTTCGATGCTTGTACCGGAGCGTTATTCCAATATCGCTACTGTTGTACAGAGTCAGCTGCATGAGGTTGGTCTGGAGGTCAAGATCGAGGTGAAGGAGTTTAATGCCTATATCAGCGACCTGACACAGGGCAATTATGGTATCACAGCCCTGAATATGACACTGGAGGGTGATACCCAGCAGATGTCCCTTGCTCTGACCACCGATTATATCGGTATGGCTAACAATGCCCGCTTCTCTGATGTTGAGATTGATGATCTTTTTGCAAAAGCCGGAGAGAGCAACGACCAGGAAGAAAGAAAAGAGCTGTATAATGAGATCTTTACCAAGGTACAGGATCTGGCGGTTTACGGCGCGATCTGTAACCCGTACCAGCTGTTCGCCCACAACCGTGAGCTGACCTGCAGCCGTATCGGATACGAAGGTTTCTATTATATTTATGACTTCTCCTGGGATAGTCAGAAAGGGGGCAACTAAAGATGGGCAAATATATAGGAAAACGTCTGTTATATATGATCCTGGTGCTTCTGGGTGTGGCATTTTTAGTATTTGCTATCCTGTCACTGACACCGGGTGATCCGGGTACGATCATTCTGGGTGTTACGGCATCCCCGGATGATATCGCTGCACTGAACCATGAATTTGGCTATGACCAGCCATTTCTGATCCGCTTTTTTGATTATATCCGTGGCATTGTCTGCCATCTGGATCTTGGAACCTCTTACCAGTCCCGTGAGCCGGTCATTACAGATATTGCTGCCAGATTCCCGAATACCCTGTTGCTCACGATCCTGTCCATGACAGTATCTGCCATCATCGGTATTACGCTGGGCGTTATCTCTGCTGTCCGGAAATATTCCGTACTGGATCACTTCTGTGTGATCACAGCGCTTGTCTTTGCTTCCATCCCGGGCTTCTGGCTGGGACTGATGCTGATCATGGGCTTTTCCCTGCAGCTGCGTATCCTGCCGTCCTTCGGTGCGGATGACCTGATACACTTTATTCTACCGACGATCACGGTAGCGGCGGGTTCGGCGGCAAGTATCCTGCGGCTGACCCGTTCGGCAATGCTGGAAACGATCCGGCAGGAGTATATCAAGACGGCAAAAGCCAAAGGTGCTTCTGAGAGACGTATCATCTGGAAACATGCGATGCGAAACGCCATGCTGCCGGTTGTTACGACACTGGGTACCAACTTCGGTGCATCTCTTGGCGGTGCGATCATCGCAGAGACGGTTTTTGCTATGCCGGGTATGGGTATGCTGATCACAACAGCGATCCGTCAGAAGGATATTCCGGTCGTTATGGGATCTACGCTGTTTCTGGCATTTTTGTTCAGTCTGATCATTCTGCTGGTAGATATTCTGTACGCCTTTATCGATCCGAGAATCATGGCGAAATATAAGAACGGAGGTGGACGTCGTGGATAAAGCAAGAAAAGGACATATGAGAAAAGAAATCTGGCGTCGCTTCTGCAAGAATAAAGCAGCTGTTGCAGGCCTTGTCATCCTGACAGTGATCGTACTGCTGGCTGTCTGTGCGGATCTGATCGTGCCATACGAAAAGGTTATTGCACAGTCCGGTTCCGAGAGACTGCTGGGACCGAGTGCCGCACACTGGTTTGGTACAGATGAATACGGCCGTGACCTGTTTGCCCGTGTGATCCACGGTGCGAGATATTCTCTCTTCATCGGTGTGGCAACGAGCCTGATCGCGCTGGTAGCCGGAGCTGTACTTGGTGCCAGTGCCGGATATTTCGGTGGCGTTGTCGATAATGTTATCTGCCGTATCACAGATGTGTTCCTGTGTGTACCGCCGATCCTTTTGTCCCTGGCTGTTGTGGCAGCTCTGGGTGCGAACCTCAGAAATCTGATCATTGCCATCACGGTATCCTGTATCCCGGGCAATGTACGTCTGGTCCGCTCTGTTGTCATGACGGTAGCGGAGGAGGATTATATTGAGGCTGCCCGTTCCTACGGTACGTCAAAGGCCCGTATTATTTTCCGTTATGTACTGCCGAATGCGATGGGACCGATCATCGTTAATACAACCATGAGTATTGCCGGTATGATCCTGTCCGCAGCAGGCTTAAGCTTTATCGGTATGGGTATCCAGCCACCGTCACCGGAATGGGGCGCGCTGTTATCCGAGGCGGAAGCCTATATGTTTACGGCTCCGTATATGTTACTGTTCCCAGGTATCTTTATCATCCTTTCAGCCCTGAGCTTCAACCTTGTGGGTGATGGTCTGACGGATGCACTGGATCCGAAGCTGAAGGATTAAAAGGAGAGAGACGATGGGTGAAACATTATTAAATGTAGAAAATCTGCAGGTAGAATACCGCACAGACGCCGAGACAGTATATGCTGTCAACGGACTCAGCTTTTTTGTAGGAAAGGGTGAAACGATCGGTCTGGTCGGTGAGACCGGCGCAGGAAAAACAACCACAGCCATGGCGATCCTCGGGCTTCTGCCGGAGCGTACAGGTCATGTGACCGGTGGTAAAGTAGAATATGAAGGACAGGATCTGTTACAGTTAAATGACAAGCAGATGGAAAAGGTCCGCGGACAGAAGATTTCCATGATCTTCCAGGACCCGATGACGGCTTTAAACCCGGTCGTACGTGTCGGCGACCAGATCCGTGAGGCGCTGTACCTGCACAATACGGAAAATCTGTCCAAAGATGAGCTGGATAAAAAGGTAGAAGAGACACTGGAGCTTGTCGGTATCCCGAAAGCACGTAAAAGCGAATATCCGTATCAGTTTTCCGGTGGTATGAAGCAGCGAGTTGTCATCGCTATGGCGCTGATCTGTCATCCGGAGCTTCTGATCGCAGATGAGCCGACGACGGCGCTGGATGTTACGATCCAGGCACAGATTCTGACGATGATCTGTGAGCTGCAGAGAAAATACGGCACTTCCGTTATCATGATCACACATGATCTGGGCGTTATCGCCGAGACGAGTGATAAGGTCGGCGTAGTCTATGCCGGTGAGATCGTGGAATATGGTACGGTAGAGGATCTGTTTGACAAGACAAAGAATCATCATCCGTATACCCAGGGCTTATTTGCATCGATCCCGAGTCTGACGGACGATGAAAAGCGTCTGCATCCGATCGAGGGTATGGTGCCGGATCCGACTAATCTGCCGAAGGGATGTTCCTTTGCACCGCGATGTCCGTACCGCGAAGCCTGCTGTGACGCAAAACCGCAGGAATATGAAAAGAACGGACACAGTATCCGCTGTCACCGTTTCAAACCGGGGCAAGCAGAAAGTGAGGTGCAGGCATGAGTGAGAAGCTTCTGGAAGTAAAAGACCTGAAAAAATATTTTAACGTGGCGGCCGGTGAGCTGCATGCCGTGGACGGGGTATCCTTGACCCTGGAAAAGGGTAAGACACTGGGTGTTGTTGGTGAATCCGGCTGTGGTAAGTCTACGCTTGGCCGTACACTTCTGATGCTGAACAAGCCGACGTCTGGTTCGGTTGTCTTTGACGGCAAGGAGCTTACAACGATGGGCAAGCGAGAGTTCAAGGCTGTACAGCCGAAGATGCAGATGATCTTTCAGGATCCGTTTTCGAGTCTGAATGGCCGTATGACGGTGCGACAGCTGATCGCGGAGCCGCTGATCGTCAATCGTGTCTGCAAGTCAAAGCAGGAGATGTGGGAGCGCGTAGACCAGATGATGGAAACGGTAGGTCTGGCACAGCGTCTGGCAGATGCATATCCGCATGAGCTGGATGGTGGCCGCCGTCAGCGTATAGGTGTGGCGAGAGCCCTGATCATGGAGCCGAAGCTGGTTGTCTGTGATGAGCCTGTTTCTGCACTGGATGTATCGATCCAGGCGCAGATTCTGAATCTTCTGATGGATCTGCAGGAGCAGATGGATCTGTCGTATCTGTTTATTACGCATGATCTGTCGGTTGTTAAGCACATTTCGGATGAGATTATGGTTATGTATATGGGCTGCTGTGTGGAGAAGGCGTCCTATGATGAGATCTTTGCAAAGCCGTTGCATCCGTATACACAGGGGCTTCTGGCAGCGATTCCGGTGCCGAGTGCTGCTTCCCGTGGTAAGGTGCATGAACTGATGCGCGGTGAGGTTATGAGTCCGGTTAATCCGGCACCGGGATGCCGGTTTGCAGCGAGATGTCCTTATGCTACGGAGGAATGTTCGAAAGGGGATATTCCGCTGAAGGATGTGGGGAATGGACATATGGTGGCTTGTTTGAAAGTCTGAATTGTATAATGGATTTTTGGGAAACGGATGGCTTTTGGCTGTCCGTTTCTTTTATCGAAGGACTGTACTGCGACTCTCATCTGGTTGTGGCTGGCGGTGGTAATTTTGCTGTTGGGGGTATACATATTTTGGGGTTGGCATAAGATAGAAAAGGGTGTATGATGTATAGAAAGACGATATAAAGTATAGGAGGTATTGACTATGGGTTTTACGGACAGTTTTACTGTGCATTTTTATATCCTGCTTCTGGTCTGTCTTGTGGTGAGTTCGATTGGGTTTAAGAAGTTTGTGTATTTTATTTCGCTGGGCTATGGATTTTCGATTGCGGCGGAGGGGGTCGCGCTTCTTTGGATGTTCAGGGATGATCTGGAAGCGGCGACGGTGGTGATGTGTCTGCTTCTGGTTGTGTATGGGTCCCGGCTGGGGGGATATCTGCTGGTGCGGGAGCGAAACAGTGCGTCGTATCAGCGGGTGATGGTGAAGGAGATCAAGGATGGATCGGATAAGAAGCTGAGTGCGAAGATCGGGATCTGGTTCTGTTGTGCGCTGTTGTATGTGCTGCAGGTATCACCGGTGTATTTCCGGCTGGAGAGTGGTTACGGTGCTGACGGTGTGACATGGGTTGGTGCGCTGATCATGCTGGGCGGTATTGCGCTTGAGGCTACGGCAGATCTGCAGAAGTCAAAGGCGAAGCTTCTGGCACCGCATATGTTTTGCCATACGGGGCTGTATAAGCTGGTGAGATGCCCGAATTATCTGGGTGAGGTGCTGGTATGGACGGGTGTGTTTGTATCGGCTGTGAATATTCTGGACGACTTCTGGGAATGGCTGGCGGCGCTGCTGGGATACATAGCGATTGTTTATATCATGTTTGGCGGTGCAAGGCGGCTGGAGCTTCGCCAGAACCGGAATTACGGGGATGATCCGGAGTATCAGAAGTATGTAAAAAAGACACCGATCCTGCTGCCGTTTGTGCCATTGTACAGCGTGGCGAAGTATAAATGGCTGGTGGGATGAGGATGTATCCGTTAGTCTTTAGCTATTTTTGAAATGAATATATAAGCAGGAAATGCCCTGAAAGTCATGACTAACCTTGGCTTCGGGGCGTTTTTTATCCCCCCAGGGAGCTTGTGAAAGGTTTGTCAGACATGGTATCATAGGCATAGTTTCGGGGAATATATGAGGGACAGGCGCAGCAGATAAAGGTGTGGGTGTTCCGGTAAGCAAGAAGATTCTCCAGCGGCAACTATGAAAAAGGACGGACAGGTACTATGACAGCACTGATGAACGAGATTGAGAGCTACTGGACAAGGCGGGCGGATTCCTTCGCCTATGGCCAGTTTACGGATGATAATGAAAAACGCTGGATGGGTGTGATCACCCGTGAGTTTCCGGACAGGGATAATTTAAAGATTCTGGATATCGGCACAGGCCCCGGTTTTTTTGCTATCAATCTGGCAAAGAGAGGGTATGCTGTCACAGCCGTAGATTATACACCGGCGATGCTCGAAGAGGCTAAGAAAAATGCCGGGGAGTACCGGGATAAGATCTGTTTCCAGCAGATGGATGCCCAGAATCTGGCTTTCCCGGATGAGACATTCGATGTGGTTGTGAGCCGTAACCTGACATGGAATCTGGAAAATCCGCAGAAAGCGTACAGGGAATGGCATCGTGTTCTGAAAATGGGCGGTGTGATGCTGAATTTTGATGCCGGATGGTACGAGTATCTGTTTGACGATAAAAAGGCAGAGCTGTTCCGCAAGGATCGAGAGAATGTTGCGGATGCCGGATATTTTGATTATAACGGTTATGCAGAGTCGGACAAGATGGAAGAGATCAGCCGTAATCTGATCTTAAGCCGCTGCCAGCGACCGCAGGCGGATCTGCTGATGCTGTTGAACGCGGGATTTACCAAGTTTTATGTAGATACCGAAATCTGGCAGGAAACGCTGGACGAGGAAGAAAAGGTCAATTATGCGGCAACGCCGGGATTTCTGCTGAAAGGCATCCGTTAGAGGTATATAAAGGTAAAAAGACATCTGGGGAAATCGTACGTTTGTAAAACGTATATGGATTTTCCGCAGATGTCTTTTTGCGTTTCCCTGTATTTACCAATAATTTACGCATGTTTTTCTGTAAGCTGCTGGACATTTTTACGTGGTTTATGGTATCATACCAAAAGCTGCCACCGGGTAGGAATACATGAGGTATTCGTTGTGCATCGTAAGGTCTTTGAAGATGTGCATGCGGGTGCTTTTTTATTGCCATACAATAGCAGAAAAGTGCCGGCAAAACTTCCTGAAAAGGATGAAAGGGAAGTTTTATATTTTATAAATCATATTTGCATTGAGAAAAACAGGAGGGAAATGGATGAACAGCAGATTTTTACGCTATGTCTTTCAGAATGTAGCGGCCATGATCGGTGTATCAGTGTATATTCTGGCAGATACCTTTTTTATCTCGCTGTATAGCGGGGCAGACGGTATTGCCTTTCTGAATCTGGTGCTGCCGGTGTACGGGCTGATCTTTGCCATCGGTGCAATGATCGGTGTGGGTTCGGCGACAAGATTTACAATTAAAAGAGCGGCAGGACAGGACAGCAGCTTTTATTTTCTGCAGTCGGTGTTCTGGAGTCTGGTCGTCAGCGGACCGTTTATTCTGCTGGGCATTTTTTCGCCGGACAGTGTGCTGCATCTGATGGGAGCAGATCAGGTGCTGACGGAGCTTGGACGCACCTATACACGGATTTTTCTGATGTTTGCACCGTTTTTTATGGTGAATTATACCTTCACGGCCTTTTCGAGAAATGATCATGCGCCGACGGTAGCTATGATCGGATCGATCAGTGGCAGTCTGTTCAATATTGTATTTGACTACGTGCTGATGTTTGTGCTGGATCTGGGACTGGCCGGTGCAGCGCTGGCGACGGCATTCAGTCCGGTTGTGACAATGCTTGTCTGCAGCACACATTTTCTTGGAAAACATAACGGCATTGGCTTTCAATGGGTGATGCCAAAGTTCCGGTTTTTACGGAAAAGCTGTGGACTTGGTGTTTCGGCATTTGTCGGGGAGCTGTCTTCTGCGGTAACGACCGTAGTCTTTAATATGCTGATCCTGCATTTTGCCGGAAATATCGGTGTGGCGGCGTACGGTATCATCGCAAACGTGTCGCTGGTGGCCATGGCAATCATGAATGGTATTGCCCAGGGAACACAGCCGCTGCTCAGTGAGAGCTTTGGTAAGAACGACAGAAAACAGCTGGATGTGCTGCTGAAGCATGGCATGATCGCTATGCTGGTGGCAGAGGCTCTGATCGTGGGGGTGATCTGGCTGGGAACGGATGGACTGATCGCTGTATTTAATACGGAAAACAGTCTGGCACTGCACGATTATGCGTTCAGCGGCCTGCGGCTGTATTTCCTTGGTTTTCTGATCGTTGGCATCAATGTTATGCTGATCACGTATTTTGCGGCAACGAACCGACCGGTGCAGACGCTGATCGGATCACTGCTGCGTGGTGTGGTCGCGATTTCACTTTGTGCACTGGTGCTTTCGATGCTGTTTGGTATGACGGGCATCTGGTGTGCGCTGCTGGCTTCGGAAATTGTGACGCTGGTGGTGTTACTGGTATTGTATAAAAGACAAAAGACAGGGAGGACGATGAATGGATAATAAACAGGACTTTACGACCGGCAATATTACCGGTAAGATGTTAAACTTTATGATCCCGGTGCTGGGAGCGCTGATCTTACAGGCAATGTACAGTGCAGTGGATCTGATCATTGTGGGACGCTTTGGTACAACGGAGGGTATTTCCGGTGTTGCGACTGGCAGCAGTATCATGAATATGGTAACGTTTACCGTCAGCTCACTGACAACGGGTGTCACCGTTATCATGGGGCGGTATCTGGGCGAGCGTAAAAATGACCGTATCGGACGTCTGATCGGCGGTGCGATCTGCTTTTTCTTTACGGTGGCTCTGGCGCTTACCGTACTTTTGCTGCTCTTTGCCAGACCGATCGCCGTACTGATGCAGGCTCCGGCGGAGGCGCTGGATCTGACGATTCTGTATATCCGGATCTGCGGTGCCGGTTATGTATTTATTGTATTTTATAACTTCATCAGCAGTATTTTCCGCGGACTTGGCGATTCGCGGCTGCCGTTGATCTTCGTGGCGATCGCCTGTGTTGTCAATATCGTAGGGGATCTGGTTCTTGTAGCCGGATTTGACATGAACGTGGCAGGTGCGGCGATTGCTACAGTAGCGGCGCAGGCGGTCAGCGTACTGATGTCGATTGTCATTATTACAAGAAAGAAGGATCTTGGTTTTACCTTTTCTTTAAAGGATATCCGCTTTAACCATGAAATCCTGCGTTTCCTTCAGGTAGGACTGCCGTTGTCCATTCAGGAATTTCTGACGAATCTGACGTTTCTTGCCCTGTGCGCCTTTGTCAATCGTCTGGGACTTGACGCTTCTTCGGGCTATGGTGTAGCGCAGAAGATCCAGTCCTTTGTCATGCTGATCCCGTCGTCGATCATGCAGTCCATGGCGGCCTTTGTTGCCCAGAATGTCGGTGCATGCAAAGAGAAGAGAGCGCAGAAAGCCATGTTCGTCGGCATTGCCTTTGGATCCGGTGTCGGTATCTTTATCGCTTATGCCGTATTTTTCCATGGCGATCTGTTGTCAGCATTGTTTACAAGTGACGCGGCTGTTATCGCAAGGGCCTATGAGTTCCTGCGGGGATTTGCTCCGGAGGCTGTCGTAACCAGTATTCTTTTCAGCTTTATGGGATATTATAACGGCCATTCCCGTTCCTTCTTTGTTATGGCGCAGGGACTGGCACAGTCGTTCCTTTTGCGTCTGCCGATGTCGTATCTGATGAGTATCCGTCCGAATGCATCGCTGACCGGTGTAGGGCTTGCGGCACCGACAGCGACGGTGTTTGGTATCCTTTTATGCCTGATCTATTACATCCGTTTCCGAAAGCAGGTGGAGATGGTAGATAAATAGTGGTATCGACTACATTTTTTCAGAAAAACGAGGGGAATCGGTTGACATTTCCCCTCGTTCATGCTATTTTGGACAAAGATAAAAAGAAAAAGCGTTGAAGAGGAGTAGTACCTGTTCATCCGGCATACAGAAAGCTGTTGGCTGATGAGAAACAGCGGATGGGGAACTGGGAACTGACCTTGGAGTGGCTGCCCGAAATTCTTAAGAGAAAAGTAGACGCAGACGGAGCCCGACCGTTATAGCGGGGGAGATATCGATATATGAATCCGTATCTCATAGAGAGTATGATTTCGATCATAAAACAGAGTGGTACCGCGAGGACATCCTTAGTCTTTCGTCTCTGCAGGTTTGACCTGGCGCAGACGGAGGGCTTTTTCTTTTTGTTGTAATTGCTGAAATACCGGCGACATTTCTTTATGGAGCAGTTCTTGTCCATAGGAGTTGTGAGCGTATTTCGGAAGAACCAAAAGCATAGTTTTAAGAGAAATCAGGAGGACACAAGTTATGATGAATCACAAAAAGTATAAGAGACAGTATTTTATGCCGCCGGTTGAATGCATGGACTGGGCAAAGAAAGAATATGTAGAAAAAGCCCCGAAGTGGTGCAGCGTTGACCTTCGTGATGGTAACCAGGCGCTGGTGATCCCGATGAGCCTTGACCAGAAGGTAGCTTTCTTCAAGCTCCTTTGCAAGGTTGGGTTCAAGGAGATTGAGGTTGGTTTCCCGGCAGCTTCCGATACAGAATTTATTTTCCTTCGTACACTGATCGAGCAGAATCTGATCCCGGATGATGTAACGATCCAGGTACTGACACAGGCCCGTGAGCACATCATCAAGAGAACGTTCGAGGGCTTAAGAGGCTGTAAGAATGCCATCGTACATGTATACAATTCTACCTCTCTGGCACAGCGTGAGCAGGTATTCAAAAAAGATAAACAGCACATCCTTGAGATCGCTGTTGAGGGTGCAAAGCTTCTGAAAAAGCTGACCGAGGAAGAGGGTGCCAACTACCGCTTCGAGTATTCTCCGGAGAGCTTTACCGGAACTGAGCCGGAATATGCTCTGGAGGTCTGCAACGCCGTTCTGGATGTATGGCAGCCGACACCGGATCACAAAGCCATCATCAATCTGCCGGTAACGGTTGAGCTTTCCATGCCGCACGTATATGCCAGCCAGATTGAATATATGAGCAAAAATATGCATTACCGTGACAGCGTGGAGATTTCCCAGCATCCGCACAACGACCGTGGCTGCGGCGTAGCTGATACAGAGATGGGTATGCTGGCCGGTGCTGACCGTGTCGAGGGTACACTGTTCGGAAATGGTGAGCGTACCGGTAACGTGGATATCATCACAGTTGCCATGAATATGTATATGCAGGGCGTCGATCCGGGACTTGATTTCTCCGATATGCCGTCCATCGTAGAGGAATATGAGAAATACACCGGCATGAAGGTTAACGAGCGTTCCCCGTACAGCGGCGAGCTTGTTTTTGCCGCATTCTCCGGTTCCCATCAGGATGCTATCGCCAAGGGTATGAAGTGGATCGAGGAGAAACATCCGGAGCACTGGACCGTACCGTATCTGCCGATCGATCCGCATGATGTTGGCCGTAACTACGATGCCGATGTTATCCGTATCAACAGCCAGTCCGGTAAGGGCGGCGTCGGCTACATCCTGGAGACAAAATTCGGTCTCTGCCTGCCGGCAAAGATGCGCGAGGCCATGGGTTATGCGGCCAAGGGCGTTTCCGATGTCAGCCACAAGGAGCTGCAGCCGGAAGAGATCTTCGAGATCTACAAAAAGACCTTCGAGCACATCGCAGGCCCGCTTAAGATCGAAGAGATCCATTACCGCCAGGAAGCAGACGGTGGTCTGACAGCTATGGTAGATTCCACCTTCAATGGCGAGAAGAAGCATACAGAGTGCGCCGGTAACGGTCGTCTGAATGCCGTAAGCAATGCGTTGAAAGAGGCGTATGGTCTGAAATATAATCTCGTGACCTATCAGGAGCATGCACTGGAGAGAAGTTCTTCTTCGAGAGCTATTGCTTATGTGGGTATTGAGGATGAAGCGAAGAAGCTGCACTGGGGAAGTGGAGTGGATGCTGATATTATCCGTGCATCTATCGAGGCACTTGTGAATGCGATTAATAATGCTTTGATGGCTGAATAAAAGGTTGTGGTGAGCGAATCCGCCGTGCCCTACCGCCACAGATAGATATATGTATTTTTGCGCTCCGGCTCCGTCGGTCCGAGCCTAAGTCTCGGACGCTTACTCGCTGAAGTCGCTTAAAATACATATATCTATCTGTGGCGGTAGGGCACGGCGGATTCTTTTGTAGTCTGTGAAAGACGTCAGATAAAATGTCGCTTGGGATGCGACAAATATTGCAAGAAGTGTGTTATTCTATAGGAGTAAAAGATCATACGGAAAACCAGAGAGAAAGATATACAGAGGGACTTTAGAATGGCAGATCAGAAATTGTTGGACGAGATTGGAAAGTATATTGATAAATATTATCAGCCGGTCAATGATGATTTTCGTGTTGACAGAGAAATGCAAAATGTATTTGACGGGATAACAAAATTTCGGGAACAAAGAAAACTGGCAGAAATCGAACATAAAGATGATTCTGCTAAAACAGATGTACCGTTGGAGAAATATGCGGTTCCTGGCAAGTATACAATGCGTCTTGCTAAACCTAAAACACCACTGGAGGGTGAATTTGATGTTTCTACCATGCAGAAGTTGAAGCTCAAAAAGGGAATGTCTTCTACGCTGCCGGTGAAGAGAAATATTGACACTCTGATGGATCAAATGGACGAGACTTTTCCTCAGAGATTGCTGCGTATGATTGATGAGAGAGGGATGACGGATGCCGAAGCTTACACAAAGGCATATGTGGATCGACGGCATTTTTCGAAAATACGGAAAGATGTGAATTATGTGCCAAATAAAAAGACTGTGTTGGCGTTTACGATTGCGCTGGAATTGTCTTTGGATGAGGCAAAGGATCTGTTGCAGAGCGCAGGTTTTGCGTTGTCGAGGAGTTCGAAGACGGATATTATTGTGGCATATTTTCTGCAGCATAAGATGTATGATATGTTTGAAATCAACGATGTACTGGATGCATATGGACAGCCGGTATTTTCTTAATATGTCGCCTGACAGGAGACCAGCTTTGTTGGTTCTGTAGTTACAATGAGAGTACTTAAAAACTGTTGTAAAAACGAAAGGAGTACTCACATGAATGCAGAATTAACAGAGCTGGTTTTTATTTTGGACAGAAGCGGATCTATGGGAGGGCTAGAAAGCAATACGATTGGTGGCTTTAACGGCATGCTCGCAAAGCAGAAAAAACTGCATAAAGATATCCATGTAACCACGATTTTGTTTGACGATGAGGTGGACGTGATTCATGACAGATTCCCGATCAAGATTATTGAGCCTTTGACATAAAAAGAATATTTTGTGCGTGGGTGCACGGCGCTTTTGGATGCTGTGGGAAGTGCGATTGATAAGATGGATAATGTACAGAAACACCTTCCAGAAGATCGCAGAGCCGGGAAAGTAATTTTTGTCATCACGACAGATGGTCTGGAAAATTCGAGCAGACGGTACATACAGGAAGATATCCGCCGAAAGATTGAGGCTAAAAAGGAATGTGGCTGGGAATTCCTTTTTCTGGGAGCGAATATTGATGCGGGGAAAGAAGCACAAAAGATAGGTATCGATAGAAATCGGTCCGTAACGTACAAGAATGATGGCAAAGGTGTAGCTATGAATTATGAAGTCGTGGGACGGACGATTTCGAAAGCTGTCGAGACGACATCAGCAAGAGATTTTATCTCCGATGACTGGGCCAGAGATATTCAGGTGTATACAGAGGGAAAATGAGAGAAGGAGAGGTGAAGGAGAAGATCGGGAGAATGTGAGATAATTCACATAAAAAGTTTGAGAATTCGAATAAAACGTGGGAGAATTTGTTGCCGAGACGATAGGGTTCGTGGTATGATTGAGTAAATTGGGGTTTGTAGACACATAGGCAAAAATACAGCGTCTACGATACGAAATAAACTTTAGGCTAAGCAAAGTAAGAGGTAAACAAATGGCTATATCATACAACGGATTATGGAAATTACTGATCGACAAAAATATGAAAAAAATCGATCTTATCAACAGCGTGGGAATCAGCAGCAGCACGATGGCAAAAATGGCAAAAAACGAGCTGGTGTCGATGAAAATATTAGAAAAAATCTGTGCAGATCTGGACTGTGATTTTGGCGATATCGTTCACTATGAAAAAGAACAGAAAGATGGTGAACAGTAATGGAATACAGTGCAGGAAAGAAAACATTAAAAGTAGATTTGCAGGTAAAATAAAATAGTATATTGAAAATCAGTGAACTATTTTGCTGGAAATATAAAGGTGGTATAAAATGGCTATTAAAATAATTGATATTTCAAATGTAATGGTTTTTAAAGGAGATGATTTTCCGAAGATAGTTGCAAAGGATGCAGATGGACAAGTGACAAAAACAATCATGTCGCCTGCATTCCATATAGACTTTTGTGACGGTATAAATGTGATTTTGGGAGAAAACGGGATCGGTAAGACAACGATTTTAAAGATGATATATGCAGCAACGCAATGGTCTATTAAGACAACCGATCCCAGAAAAACTAAAAAGTTTTTAGATTTTTTCTCATATAATTTAATAAATTCTGATGTATTAAAAAATGCCAGCAACAAAGAGAAAAATTGTTTTTATTCAATATCTGATGGAAAGCATGTTTTTAAAGATAGTTTATCTGACGAAGGTTTTTACGATTTTGATAAATGGCTGGGATTAGACATCCCTTCAGTATTTATTCCTACAACGGAAATGCTTTCACATGCAAAAGGATTTTTGGCAATGAATCAAAAATACAGCATGCCTTTTGATGGTACACAAATCGATATTATTGTAAATGCTTCTTTACCGGAAACCAGAGAAGTAACTGCATCTTGTCAAGCTATTCTGGACAAAATCAGTCAGGCGATAGACGGTATTGTTGTACAGGAAGATGACACATTTTATGTACTTAAAAATGATGGAAGAAAAGTCGATTTTTCGCTTGAAGCAGAAGGATTACGTAAACTTGGACTGTTGTGGAAGTTGGTAAGAAATGGATTGCTGGAAAAAGGAACTATTTTGTTGTGGGATGAGCCAGAAGCGAATATTAATCCTCGGTATATTCCGTTGTTGGCAGAATTACTTCTTACGCTGGAAAAGGAAGGGGTACAGATTTTTGTCGCTACGCATGACTATTTCCTTGCAAAGTATATAGAAGTAAAAAGGAAAAAAGAGAATAGCGTGCAATACATCTCTTTGTATAAAGCTGCAAACGACATAGTAAAATGTGAATGTGCAGATCAATTTGAATTACTTGAGCATAATGCAATTATGGAAACCTTCCGTCAACTTTACAGAGAAGAAATTGGGGTGGTACTAAAGTGAAAATCATAACGGAATCTGATATGAAATTTGGAAAATTCGACGAAGCGAATTTGTTTCATATAGAAGATTCTAAAATTTACAAAGATTTGGGATCCGGAGTAAAAACGGTTGAATTTATTTTAAGACATAACGAGAATAGCATCGTTTTTTTAGAGGCGAAAAAAAGTTGTCCGAATGCAGAAAATCGATATGAATCAGAAGAGAAAACAAAGAAGTTTGAAGAATATTATTCCTCTATAGTGGACAAATTTGTGGCGTCTCTGCAAATATACCTTGCTTCCATTTTGAATATTTATTCAAATATATCGGAAATAGGTGAGAATTTGCGCAACGTAACTGACATGAGCGGTCTTAAGTTGAAATTTATTCTGGTCATAAAACATACGAAGGACATTACCTGGTTAGCTGGTCCGATGGCAGAGTTGAAAGCAAGATTATTGCCATTGCGAAAGATCTGGGGAATTGAGGTTGTTGTGTTAAATGAAGAACTTGCACGTGAAAGTAAATTGGTTTGTGGATGAAAATGGTTCAGATAGGTAAATATTGCAATTGTGTTAGTTAGTAATATGATTCAGAAAATAGATTTGTTGTCAAAAGTCAAATAAAAAAACGAGGTGACAGGCAGATATAAAACCAGAATAAGAATACGATCTTATTCTGGGACGAGCCAGAAACGAACATGAATCCGAAAATGATCCGTCCCATTGTACAGGCTATGATTGCATTGACACGGATGGAATGCAGATTTTTGTGTATACACATGATAACTTTATTTGGCGGAAATTTAATATGACTACAGCTTATCCAGAGTAGAATCCTGAAAAGTTAGATATCCGTTTTAGTTCATTGTTTAGAGATGAAAAAAACACATGATGCCCAGTATGAGATGAAAACGTTATTGTCTGATTTGGAATATAATGCAAGTATGTAAGAATTTGATACGATGCACGATAGAGAACAGAGTATTTAAGGAGCAATAATAAAGGTATAGGCGAAAAAATATAAGGGAGATAGAGGTGAAATGTTATGATTCAAATTGCAATATTTAATAATATTATCTTATGCGTCATAGAAATTGTAACCCATAGGCTAGAATATTTTACTGCCATTATAGAGGGTATATGCGCAGATGCAGCAGGAAAAGAGAACGGTTGGTATTAAAGAGATAGAATTTTTTTAGCTTATAAGTTATAGAATTATAAGTCCAAAAACTTTAAAATTTAAGAAGTTTTGGACTTGTGCGTCGGAAACTTTTAAATTTAAGAAAGTTTCTGATTTATAAGTCAAAAAATAATTGTCTTTCTATTCCATAATAAAACTAGAGAAGTTAAAATATATAATGGCTGTATTTGTTAAATGCCCTTGATATCACATATACTGGAAACATATCCTTAAGAATATATGCTTAAGCTTAATAAAAATAATTGCATTTTCGAACTAAAACCTTTACAATAATACGCAAATGCGAGTTTACTAAAAAAAAAAAAAAAAGAGGAGACTTTGTTATGGAAATTTTATACAAGAGTACCAGAGGTAACGGTGAGACGGTGACGGCTTCCCAGGCGATTTTGAAGGGACTGGCTGATGATGGCGGTCTGTTTGTGCCGGAGCAGGTGCCAAAGCTGGATGTTCCGATGGAGAAGCTAGCTGAGATGAGCTATCAGGAGGTGGCTTATGAGGTCATGAGCCGTTTCTTCACAGATTTTACAGAGGAAGAATTAAAGCACTGCATTACATCTGCTTACGATTCCAAGTTTGATACCAAGGAGATCGCGCCGATCCGTGAGGCAGACGGGGTATATTATCTGGAGCTGTTCCATGGGGCAACGATCGCGTTTAAGGATATGGCACTTTCCATTTTGCCGCATCTGATGACAACTTCTGCGAGAAAAAATCACATTAAAAATGATATCGTAATCCTGACAGCAACCTCCGGTGATACCGGGAAGGCAGCTCTGGCCGGTTTTGCGGATGTTCCGGGAACAAAGATCATCGTTTTCTATCCGAAGGATGGTGTCAGCCCGGTACAGAAGGCGCAGATGGTGACACAGCGCGGTGCCAATACCCATGTCGTAGCGATCAAGGGTAACTTCGACGATGCCCAGACGGGTGTGAAGAAGATGTTCAATGACAAGGCTCTGGCCGAGGAGCTTTCCGCTGCCGGATATCAGTTCTCTTCCGCGAACTCCATCAATATCGGCCGTCTGTTCCCACAGGTTGCCTACTATGTATATGCTTACGCACAGCTGGTAAAGAAGGGCGTATTAAAGGCCGGTGATCCGATGCGTGTCGTTGTGCCGACAGGCAACTTTGGTAATATTCTGGCTGCATACTATGCAAAACAGATGGGTACGCCGATCGAAAAGCTGATCTGTGCATCCAATGAGAATAAAGTACTGTACGATTTCTTTGAAACAGGTACATACGACAGAAAGCGTGACTTTATCCTGACAACGTCTCCGTCCATGGATATCCTGATTTCCAGCAATCTGGAGCGTCTGATCTATCTGATCGGCGGATCGGATGAGGCGTTAAACCGTAAGCTGATGGGTGAGCTTTCCTCTGAGGGCGCATACACGATTACGGATGAGATGAAAGAGCAGCTCAAAGATTTCGTCGGCGGTTTCGCTACGGAGGCTGAGGTGGCTGAGACAATCCATGATCTGTACAAGGATACCGGCTATGTGATCGATACACATACAGCGGTAGCCGCTACCGTATGCAAGGCATACAATGAGAAACATAACGATGGTGTTAAGACGCTGATCGCATCCACAGCAAGTCCGTACAAGTTTGCCAGAAGTGTTATGGATGCCATTGATAAAAAGTATGACAGTATGACCGACTTCGAGCTGATCGATGAACTGTCAGAAATTTCCAAAACAAAGATCCCGCAGGCTATCGAGGATATCCGCAGCGCAGAAGTACTGCACAAGACGGTTTGTGAAGTGGATGGTATGGAAGCGGCTGTCAAAGCGTTTCTGCAGGTATAAGGAAAATACGTTACAGAGGTTATGATCCGGTATCTGGTTGATGCAGGTGCTACATAGCAGGATTATTTCTGTAAAAGGATTGCTTTGAAACGTACATAAGCTACAGACTGGCAGTTTCCCGTGTGTGAAACATGGGAAACTGTCGTTTTATACAGGTACAGGTATACGATATGAACTGGAAAACATTATTATCATCCAAACGTGCTGGTGTCTATCCGGTGCATCATGAAATATCTGCATGTAAATCGCATGGGTCTGCGGATGCCATGCAGGATTCGTGTGCCCTAAAAGAAGCTGCCTCTGGCAGCTTTTGTCCGTTAGAGGGCAATATCGATCTGCGCAGCGAATTTGAAAAGGATTATCACCGGATTATCGGCAGTGCATCCTTTCGCCGCCTGCAGGACAAGACACAGGTATTTCCGCTGGACAAGAGTGATTTTATCCGTACGCGACTGACACATTCTCTGGAGGTGTCGTCGCTGGCCAAGTCACTGGGGCAGAATATCGCAGAATATATCCTGCGGGAGAATATGGATCCCGATTTTACATATCCTATGAAGGATGATCTCTGCAACATTCTTTTGTGTGCCGGTCTGATCCATGATATTGGGAATCCGCCGTTTGGGCATTTTGGGGAGGATTCGATCCGGGAATGGTTTCAGCTGCATCTGAAGGACTACAGTTTCCGGGGCGTACCGGTGACAAATATCCTGAATGAACAGATGCTGACGGATTTTTATCTGTTTGAAGGTAATGCGCAGGCACTGCGTGTTGTGTCGAAGCTGCATTTTCTCACGGGGGAATACGGCATGAATCTGACTTACGGTTTGCTGGCTTCTATTTTAAAATATCCGACAACAGCGAAAAACGTGGATGTGAACAGCTCGAATATTGCCCGGAAAAAGGTTGGTATCTTTGCCAGTGAGGAAGAACTGTTTCATGAGATAACTGCGGAAACGGGAATGGGAGACAGCCGCCATCCGCTTTCGTTTATTCTGGAGGCAGCGGATGATATCGCCTATCTGACGGCTGATATCGAGGATGCGTATAAAAAGGGCTGTATCAGCTTTGATATCCTGAAACGGGAGCTGCCGGAGGAGCTGGCAGCATTTCCGACAGCGAAAGGCTTTGATCCGGCAACATTGCTGGATGTGCAATATGAAAAAGCAATCCGGCGGGGCGTAAAAGAGCCGAAGCTGTACGCTGTGCAGAACTGGCTTGTCAAGGTGCAGAGCTTTCTGATGTCCTGCGCAACAAGGGGCTTTATTGAACATTACCGGGAAATCATGGCGGGAGAGTGGACACAGGATATTTTTACCGGCACAGGTGCCGAGGGTATCCATGCAGCTCTGCATAATATTGCTTTCCGGAATGCGTTTGAATCCATGCCGATCCTGCGTATTGAGCTGGGGGCCGGAAAGATGATGAATGATATTCTGGAACGTTTTGTACCGGCTTTTATCGTCTATGATACAGATGAGAAGATGGGCATGATTGAGCATAAGATCACCCAGCTTGTCTCGGAAAATTACAAGCAGGTCTACCATAGATATGCCTCCGGGAAAACGGAGCAGGAGAAGCTGTATCTGCGGTTGCATCTGGTGACGGATTATATCAGCGGCATGACGGACAGCTTTGCCCGGGATCTGTATCAGGAGGTCAACGGTATTTTATAGCTTTTGCAGGTTTAACCAAAAAAACTTGCAAGGATATGTCAGAATAAACATAAACAGAATGTAAAATATTTAAAATTGCCGAAAAAAATGCGCTGAATTTGTTGATTTTTTTCCGGTTTCCTGTATAATGACAACGGGCGAACAAGTTAGGGTTCACTTGCGCGGATGAATTGACCTGCGTATGCGGTGTCATTTGCTGCGTTGCATATCATAAACTGGTTTTTATAGGCCAGAATGGTATGTCTGAATAAGTTAGTTATTAAATTTTATAATGGAGGTTCATGTAAAATGGCAGAAATCAATTTAACACAGTATGGCATTACCGGAACTACTGAGATTGTACACAATCCGTCCTACGAAATGCTGTTCGAGGAAGAGACCAAAGCTGGTCTGGAAGGATTCGAAGTTGGTCAGGAGAGCGAACTGGGTGCAGTTAACGTAATGACAGGTATCTATACCGGACGTTCCCCGAAAGACAAATATATCGTTATGGACGAGAACTCCAAAGATACTGTTTGGTGGACATCCGACGAATACAAAAACGATAACCATCCGGCTTCCCAGGAAGCATGGAACGCTGTAAAGGATCTGGCAAAGAAAGAGCTGTCCAACAAGAGACTGTTCGTTGTCGATGCTTTCTGTGGTGCTAACAAAGATACACGTATGGCTATCCGTTTCATCGTTGAGGTAGCATGGCAGGCACACTTTGTAACAAACATGTTCATCAAACCTACTGAGGAAGAGCTGGCAAAATTCGAGCCGGATTTCATCGTTTACAATGCTTCCAAAGCTAAAGTTGAGAATTATAAAGAGCTGGGTCTGAACTCTGAGACAGCTGTTATGTTTAATATCACAAGCCGTGAGCAGGTTATCGTTAACACATGGTACGGCGGTGAGATGAAGAAAGGTATGTTCTCCATGATGAACTATTACCTGCCGCTGAAGGGCATCGCTTCCATGCACTGCTCCGCAAACACAGACTTAAACGGCGAGAATACAGCTATCTTCTTCGGTCTGTCCGGTACAGGTAAAACTACACTGTCTACAGATCCGAAGCGTCTCCTGATCGGTGATGACGAGCACGGATGGGATGACAACGGCGTATTCAACTTCGAAGGTGGATGCTACGCTAAGGTTATCAACCTGGATAAAGAGTCTGAGCCGGATATCTACAACGCAATCAAGAGAAACGCCCTGTTAGAGAACGTAACTCTGGACAAAGATGGCAAGATCGACTTCAACGACAAGAGCGTTACAGAGAACACACGTGTTTCTTACCCGATTGATCATATTCAGAATATCGTTCGTCCGGTATCCGCTGCACCGGCTGCTAAGGATGTTATCTTCCTTTCCGCAGATGCATTCGGCGTACTGCCGCCGGTATCTATCCTGACTCCGGAGCAGACACAGTACTACTTCCTGAGCGGTTTCACAGCTAAGCTGGCTGGTACAGAGCGCGGTATCACAGAGCCGACTCCGACCTTCTCCGCTTGCTTCGGACAGGCTTTCCTGGAGCTGCATCCGACCAAATACGCTGAGGAGCTGGTTAAGAAGATGGAAGCTAACGGTGCTAAGGCTTACCTGGTTAACACAGGTTGGAACGGTACTGGAAAACGTATCTCCATCAAAGATACCCGTGGTATCATCGATGCTATCCTGAACGGTGACATCAACAAAGCTCCGACAAAGAAGATCCCGATGTTCAATCTGGAAGTTCCGACAGAGCTGGTTGGCGTAGATACAGGTATTCTGGATCCGCGTGACACATATGCTGACGCTTCCGAGTGGCAGAAGAAAGCTGAGGATCTGGCTGACAGATTCATCAAGAACTTCAAGAAATACGAAGGTAACGAGGCTGGTAAAGCACTGGTTGCTGCTGGTCCGCAGAGATAATAGAGATTATCCAAGGATTTATACAGAGGCTGGATACGAGAAATCGTATCTGGCCTCTTTTTGCATACTGTGGTATAGTGAAAATATCGTAAAGCTTTTTACAGGCAGTCAGAGAGGAGAGATGTCTATGGATATTGCGACAATGACAGCCATCAATAATATGAACATGCTGACAACAATGACAGCGCTGCAGGCTGCAAACAGTATAATAGTATTTAACAAAAACGGAGAGGAGTCAAAGGATATGGATGGAACAATGTTAATGGGGTATATTGGTAAAGAATGTGTGGTAAGTCTCTTTAATGAAGTTGGGGCAATCAAAGGGAAATTCATGGATGCGGATAACTGCTGGGTGAAAGTGGAGACCAAAAAGGGTACGCAGCTGATTAACCGGAATATGATCCGGAATATTACATTTGAGAATAAATAACGTATTTATAAATTTCACAGGTAAGCAAAATCGCCGTCGCCCGGTTGCCGGGTGGCGGCGATTTTGCTGGAAGTGATATACATGTCAGACCATGCGGCAAAGCTGGATATAAGTGTATAAAATATATACACGATTTGGTAAAATACGGAAAATCTTTGAAAAATAGTACTTGTGTATAAATTGGTATATAAATAATCAAAATTCGTACTATCAATATACCGGAAAATCTGGGGCAATAAGCCTATCAGAATTGTGCACAATAGATAAATGAAAGGAGGACAACACAAAAAAACATGGAACTATTTACGAATCTCATCACGAAAGTAAATGCAGTTGTATGGAGTAATGCACTGGTCGTCATATGTCTGATCGTGGGAGTGCTGTATACGGTATGGTTGAAATGTCCACAGATTCGCCTGATTAAGGATATGGTGAGGCTGCTGCTTGGAGATGGTAAAGACAGTAAAAACGGAATTACGCCTTTCCAGGCTTTTGCAACAACTGTTGGTTCCCGGGTAGGTATGGGAAGCGTAGCAGGTGTGGCGACCGGCATCTATTTCGGCGGTCCTGGAGCAGTTTTCTGGATGTGGGTACTTGGACTTTTAGGTGCAGCTACAGCCTGCATGGAATCCACGCTGGCGCAGGCATATAAGACGAAGATCAATGGGGAATACATAGGCGGTCCGGCAGTCTTTATTGAGAGAGGCTTACATATAAAACCATATGCCGTGCTTTTTGCAATTGCCACGATTCTCGGCCCTGGCATACTGATGCCCGGCCTGCATGCAAATTCTATTGCAAGTACCTTTGGACGTTCCTTTGGCCTGAGCATGACAGCCGGAGGAGTGATTCTCTGCGTGCTCCTCGGTGCGGTTGTATTCGGCGGCGTAAAGCGTATCGGAAAATTTGCAGAAAAAGCAGCACCCTGCATGTGTCTTTTGTATATGCTTATGGCAATCGGTATCGTGATTATCTATTTTGGAAGAATCCCGCAGGTATTTGGCATGATCGTGACATCTGCGTTTGGTAAAAATGCCATATTCGGCGGTATTGTCGGTTCGGCAATCGCCTGGGGTATCAAGCGTGGTGTATATTCCACAGAGGCCGGACAGGGATCCGGGGCCATTGTATCCGCAGCTGCGGAAGTATCTCATCCGGCCAAACAGGGACTGGTACAGGCATTATCTGTATATATTGTTTCTTTCATCGTATGTACATCTACGGCGATTATTCTGCTGCTGAGTAATTCTTATAATGTTATCAATGAAGCAACAGGAAAGATGATTGTCGAATATCTGCCGGGAAGCCAGTATGGCGTTGGCTGGACCCAGGATATTCTGGAAGCAACGTATGGCGGGATCATTGGCGGAAAGATATTTGCCATTATTATTGCTATGTTCGTCTTCACCAGTCTGATCGGCTATGAATATCAGGCTGAAAGTAATACGGTATATCTGTTTAAGGGAAATAAAGCTGCCATCTGGGCGGTTCGTATCATTTTTATTCTTTCAACGTTTTCAGGTGTTCTGGTAAATGCAGATGTAATCTGGACGATGGGAGATACGGGTGCCGGTATTATGGCCTGGCTGAATCTGGTGGCTGTCGTACTTCTTTCAAAAAAGGGAGTCGCCATTTTCAGGGATTATGAAAAACAGAAAAAAGAGGGAAAAGATCCGGTATTCCATCCGGAGGAATTTGATATCGATGACCGGGAGGGCATCTGGAAAACATATCAAAATCAGTAAAAACAAAGTTGAAATTCGACATATAAAATGAACTGTAAACAGAATACAATACAAAATATAATCATCATATGGAGGAAAACATCATGTTAAAAGTAACGAGAGCAACTGATCCGGAACTGGCAGGGCTGGTAGACAAAGAACTGGAGCGTCAGGAACACAATATTGAGATGATCGCATCTGAAAGTACGGCACCGCTGGCTGTTATGGAGTTGACCGGAAGTGTATTTACCAACAAGACGCTGGAGGGATATCCGGGAAGACGATTTCAGGCAGGTTCCCATGTGGCTGATCAGGTAGAAGAGCTGGCCTGTGAGAGAGCGAGAAAGCTGTTTCATGCTGACCACGTAAATATTCAGTCTTATTCAGGATCCACGGCAAATTACAGTGTATTTGCATCCGTACTGAATCCAGGAGACAAAGTGCTGAGCATGCGTCTGGATCAGGGTGGACATCTGACACACGGTTCACCGGCAAACTGGGTAAGCAAAATCTATCACTTCGAGTTTTACGCCATGGATCCGGAAACAGAGCTGATTGATTATGACGCGCTGGAGGCAAAGGCAAAAGAATACCAGCCGAAGCTCATTATTGCCGGTGCCAGCTCCTATTCCCGACTGATTGACTATGAGCGCATTGCAAAGGTTGCAAAAGAAGTAGGTGCATATTTCATGGTGGATATGGCACATATTGCAGGTCTTGTTGCTGCAGGTGTTATTCCGAGCCCGATCCCGTATGCAGATTTTGTCACATCTTCTACAACCAAGACATTTTGCAGTGCCAGAAGCGGTATGGTATTTTGTAAAGCAGAGCATGCAAAACTTCTGGACAAAGGTACGTTCCCGGGTGCGTTAGGTTCCATTCAGCTGCACACAATGGCTGCTAAAGCATGGTCTTTCAAATATGCGGCAACCGATGAATTTAAGGCAATCATGGAACAGGTAGTGAAAAACGCACAGTGTCTTGCAGAAGAACTGACAAAATACGGTTTCCGTATCGTCAGCGGTGGTACAGACAATCATCTGCTGGTGGCTGATCTGAGAGCAAAGCATATTACCGGTAAAGCTTTCCAGGATGCTCTGGACAGTGTCGGTATTACGGTAAATAAGAACATGATCCCGTTTGATCCGGAGAAACCGGGTGTAACAAGTGGTGTCCGCATCGGTTTGACAGCCGTTTCCCAGAGAGGCTTAAAAGAGCCGGAAATCAGAGAAATTGCAGGTATTATGAATAAAGTGGCAGAGGCACCGGATGATGAGAAGAATCTGGCAGAATGCAGAGAGCAGGCTCAGAAACTGATTGCCCGCTTCCCGCTGTATCCGGCAGGTGCTTTTGACGAAAATTAAAATTTGACAAATGCCGATGGTTTCTTTAGAGTAGAAATAGAAAGCATAAAGGTAAAAGGAGCACGCAGCAGATGGCATTACAGATCACAGACTGGGGAGAAATAAACTGGCTTGAAGAAAAACAGGAGATATTTTCCGAAAAAGGTTTGAAAACAGGGATTGTAACGCTGTCTGCGGGTGCCCATCAGCCAAAACACAGGCATTATGAAGAACAGGTGATCTATGTTCTGGAAGGTGAGGCTCTGTCTGTGATTGATGGCACGGAAAGTTATCTGTCTGCAGGAACTTTTTTACACTGGAAAGCCGGTGTGGAACATGAGATTTTTAATAAAGGTACAGGAAATTTTCGCCATCTGCTAATTTCAAATCCGAATGCGGAGATGCCGGAAGAGGAAATATTTCGAAAGAGTGAGTATCAGGCGGACATATCACAGGATCTGATCTATACTGCAGTGGAAGCAATTCGGACACAGTTTCTTGAATCTATTCATTACGGATATGCCATCTTTGACTCCTTCGGGAATCTGATCATACAGAGTCAGTTTTTCCCGGAATTTTGTGCGGAATGCTGTCAGCCCGCAGAAAACCAGGGCAGGTGCAGTTGTATGCATCAGATTGCTGTAGAGAATTGTAACGAAGAGAAGATTTTTTTCTGTGAAAATGGCATGGAAGTTTTTCAGTATCCGATTTTATTCGGAACAACGTGCATGGGCCATATCCAGAGCGGCTATATCCGTCATGCTTCCAGCCGAAAAGGGAAAATAGAAAGTGTCTATGATTCTCCGGAAAGTGTGGTAGCCGGTATTAAGGCGCTGGTTCGCAGGATTGTCAAGGCAATTCGTAATTACTGTGAATTTGAACAATTCCGAAGAGAGCTTATGGAGCGTGAGCTGCATATTACAACGCAGGAAGAATCGCAGAAAATACTGATGAAAAATCTGAAAGATACGCAGTCGGCCATGACGGATCTGAAGATTAATAATCATTTCCTGTTTAATACCTTGAATAGTATGGCCTCCATGGCTCTGGATGAGGGATCTATGGCTCTGTATCAGTCGATTGTCGATCTGTCAAAAATGTTCCGCTATACATTGCGCACACAGGCATCCATGGTTCCACTGGAAAAAGAGGTCGAGTATGTAAAGGCGTATC
Organism: Ruminococcus bromii; assembly: GCA_963603285.1. Taxonomy (GTDB): domain Bacteria; phylum Bacillota; class Clostridia; order Lachnospirales; family Lachnospiraceae; genus UBA11957. The sequence continues at coordinate 9,435 of CAVCMG010000017.1, read as the reverse complement.
TGCAGTTACAAAAATTGCGATATGGTGAAGAACTCGAGGTCGGCTGGAAAGTAGACAAAGAAATTCTGGGTGTGCAGGTGCCCTTTAATTTTTTACAGCCGGTGGTAGAAAATGCATTTGTTCATGGATTTGACGAGAGCGTACATAAAAAAATTAAAATCACCATAGAAAGCCGGGAACATAAGATCGTTATCCGGGTTCTGAATACCGGAAAACAGCTGGACAGGCAGGTATGTTATGCGATCAATCAGGGGATTCGTGGAAATGCGTCTCATGGTTTGTCTATGTTGTTTCAGAAACTGAATGCGGTGTATGGAGAGGATCTTTCCTTTGAGATTGGAACGGATCGAAGACATCACACGATATTTGAGATTATCATTCCAATGGAGAGTGAAAACAAAAATGAAGGAGGCCGGATATGATCAAAGCAGTCATATGTGATGATGAAAAAGCAGCGTTGAATATTATCCGACACTTTATTGAGGCCAGGAAATTACCCATTGAGATTGCCGGAACCGCTGAAAACGGAAGAGATGCATGGAACCTGATCCAATGCGTAAAACCAGAACTGATTTTTATGGATATTCATATGCCCTATATGAACGGGTTTGAGATTATCAGCAGACTGAAAGACAGCAAGGTGATCATCATAACGGCATACGATTCCTTTGCCTATGCCCAGAAAGCGTTGCGGCTGGGAGCCTGTGACATACTATCCAAGCCGATCGAATTTGATCAGCTGGAACAGGCAATTGAGCGGGCAGTTGGATGGCATTTTACCGGAAATGAAACTGTGGATACGATACTTGCCTATATTTACAAGCATTATCAGGAACAGATTGAGCTGGACGCACTGGCAGAACTGACATTTTGTACGCCCAGTCACATTGCGAGACTGTTTAAAAAGCATATGGGAATGTCCGTCATTTCCTATGTGCACAAGGTCAGAATCGATAAAAGCATCATACTGATGCAGGAAAAAAAGATGGCAATCAAAGAAGCTGCTGAAGCCGTTGGTTATCAGAATCTGAATCATTTTTATAAGTATTTTAATGCACAGATGGGGGGCACTCCGGCTGCCTATCTGAAACAGATGCAGGCAGAGCATACGTTCTGATTTATACAGGATGGATGTAGGCTGTGAAAAGAGACGGAGAATATGGAGGTATGGCAGAATGGAACCATTAGAAGAATTAAAAAATAAGTTCCCTATTTTGGTAAATATCGCTGATAACGAGGAGGTTGTCTGGATCAATCCGGATAAAACTTCATTTGAAAAAAGTATGGAAGACTGCGAGCTTTCTATGAAGGATATAGACGATGCAGAAGCAAGACTGCAGCGATTTGCCCCGTTTATTATGAAATGTTTTCCGGAAACCCGGGAACAAAACGGAATTATTGAGTCTGTACTGACAGAGATTCCGCACATGAAAGAGCGGATCAATGAGAAATACAACAGTCAGCTGCAGGGGCATCTGCTGTTAAAACAGGACAGCCATCTGGCCATTGCCGGTTCAGTAAAAGCAAGAGGCGGTATTTATGAAATATTAAAACATACAGAAGATCTTGCCATAGAGGCTGGCATGCTTTCTGTGACAGATGACTATGCGTGTCTGGCAGAACCAAGGTTCCGTGAATTTTTCTCACAATATAAGGTGCAGGTTGGGTCTACGGGAAATCTCGGTATGAGCATTGGTATTATGAGCGCTGCCGTTGGTTATCAGGTAACGGTGCATATGTCCGCAGATGCAAAACAGTGGAAAAAAGATCTGCTGCGCAGCCATGGGGTTACGGTCATTGAATATGCTGCGGATTACAGTGAGGCGGTTAAAAACGGACGGCGTTTATCAGATGAGGATCCGAAAAGCTATTTTGTCGATGATGAAAATTCCAGAACACTTTTTCTGGGATATGCTGTGGCCGCAAAACGTCTGATCGGGCAGCTGAAAGAAAAAGGATATGTCATAGATAAAGAGCACCCGTTGTTTACATATGTTCCGTGCGGAGTCGGTGGAGCACCCGGCGGCATCAGCTTCGGATTGAAGCAGGTTTTTAAGGATAATGTCCATTGCTTTTTCGTAGAACCGACCCAGGCTCCCTGCATGTTGGCAGGTATGGTTACCGGAAAGAACAGTGAGATTTCTGTGCAGGATATCGGCCTGTCCGGTCTGACACATGCCGACGGACTTGCCGTGGGACGTCCGTCCGGGTTTGTCGGAGGGGTTATGAAGCCTATGCTGAGCGGTGAATTTACCGTGCAGGACGCTAAACTGTATGATTATATGAGAGATCTTCTGGATACAGAGGATATCTTTTTGGAGCCAAGCGCCTGTGCTGCTTTCCAGGGTGTGATTACGGAAAATGCCAGCGATGTATTTGCACAGTATGTTCAGGATAATGATCTTGCCCCGTATATGCAGAATGCCGTACATATCGCCTGGGCAACCGGCGGAAGTCTGGTACCGCAGGAAATGCGGGAAGAATATAAAAAAACGTATCTGGATAAATAATGGGTAATTTTAAGAGATGTAAAGGATCGGGATGTCGGAACTTTACATCTCTTTTACGACATTTTTTTCACACACTACGCATTATTTATTGTCAACCGACATACAATAGGGTATAATAAAAAAAGATTCCTGGGGTGTTCGATACCCCTGATGTTTTGAACCTACATTTACTTTAAACGGGATTCCTATATTGCTGTATGGCTGTCGGGCCACCGATTGCAGTGGATGGCAAAAGTACAGTTGCGGTTACCCACCTGGCGTCAGCTAGGAGTCAAAATTCAGGAAACGGCACTCTGGGAATTTTTTAAGTGGAGCCTCTGATAGGGCTCTTTTTTGCCTTAGCATATAAAAGGAAGCTCCAGTGGAGCTTTCTTTTATTTTGCGCGAGTAATGAAATATAAGGAGCAAATCGTATGAAAGATCGTGGCATGCTGATTCTTCTGGTGATTTTTGGCATACTATGTATCAGTGTGAAGATCAGCGAGGAAGAAACACTGATACCTTTACTGCATAAGCTTGTCAAGCTGGAAAATCAGACGTCAGAAAAGGAAAACTCTGTGATCGCTGATAATGAAATATCAGATATGGATAATGAGCTCGGGGAAGATTCTGTGGCAGAACAGACGGTTACGGAAACAGCTACGACAGACGTAACGGCTGATGATCCGACACAGCGCTTTCAGCTCATACATACAGAATCGACGCAGAAGATCCGTGTACTTTTAAGTGCAGAGCATAGCGGTACATATCTGCAGCCGCAGATCACAGTTACCGCAGATACAAATTATATCAAAGACGGGCAGACCGTATCGGAAGGTGCTACTGTTTATACGGCAGCTAATATTCCTCAGGAGGGCTGTCGTCTGCAAACGGAGGGGAATTTCCGACTGACCTTTGGTCACAGTGAAGATTCCCGCATATTTTCGGGCATACTGTATCTGTATGCGGAAAACGACAGCATCTATGCCGTACATGAAGTGGATCTGGAAGAATATACGGCCAATGTTGTCCCGGGAGAAATGCCGTCGTATTACCCGGAGGAAGCCTTAAAGGCGCAGGCGGTATGTGCGAGGACCTATGCCCTGCATCATCTGGATGCCCGGAAAGAGCATCATGCGGATGTGGATGATACGGTGGCCTGCCAGGTCTACAATAATACAGGCAGAAAAAAGAAAACGAATCAGGCCACAGCGGATACAAAAGGGGAAATTATTGCAGATACAAAAGGAAAGGCGGCACAGCTGTATTTTTATTCAACATCGTATGGTTTCTGTTCGATGGACGATGTGTGGAATGAAACATCAACATCGCCGTTTCTTCAACAGGTCTATCTGGGTAAAGAAAATCGCAGCCTTTCCTCCCTTGAAGATTTTGATGCCTATATACGCTCCGGGGATCAAGGTGCATGGGAGAGCGATGCCCCGTGGTTTCGCTGGCAGCTGACGCTCCCGATGGAAACCTTACAGGCATATGTAAATGCAAAAGATCCAGGGGCCGGTGCTCTGACAGATATCAGGATTACTAAACGGGCAACAGGCTTTGCTGCAAAGGAATTGACGTTGATCTGTGAAAATAAAACGATAACAATCAACGATGAATATGCGATTCGTGAGTTTTTATCTCCCGATGGACTTCCTCTGAAAAACCAGACGGAGACCGTTACGGATAAAAAAGTACTGCCAAGCAGCTATTTCACAATAGATGAGACAAAGGAGAATGGAAAACTTATTTCCGTTACACTCTACGGCGGTGGTTACGGCCACGGCGTCGGTATGAGCCAGAATGCAGCGAAAGCTATGGCAGAAGCCGGTATGTCCTATACGCAGATCCTGTCAGAATTTTTTGACATACAATGAAAATTCATGTACTATGGGCATACGAGTGTTCAAAAAAACAATACTGACGATTGGCCAGGCTGTAATTGATAATAAATAATAAAGCCCGTGTGAAATTACAAAGGTTCAGCCAGCAGCATTTATAGAAAAATGGAAGGAAAGGAGGAAAAGCAGATATGAAAAAGTTCATCCACATCGCGCAGAATATCCGCGGCTTCATCCGCCGGATCACGGACGATCATGTCAGTGCCTTTGCAGCGCAGAGTGCCTACTTTATTCTGATGTCCATTATCCCGATCCTCCTTCTGATGCTGTATATGGTGCGGTATCTGCCGATCACACAGGCCGATGTTGTCGATCTGTTTTTCGCAGTCCTGCCAGAAGAGTTTAAGGGGCTGTTTATGATGATCGTGGATGGTGTATTTACGACTTCTTCGGCCATGGTGCCGGTGACGATCGTTTTTGCGGCATGGGCGGCATCAAAGGGGATACTCTCGCTGCATGGCGGACTGAATACGATCTATCATGTACCGATTGTTCCGAATTATCTGGTTGCAAGACTATATTCCGCGTTGTATACGCTGCTGTTTATTCTGGCGGTCCTTCTGACACTTGTACTGATGGTCTTTGGTACGGGGATCCAGGAAAAGCTGATCCAGCATTTTCCCATGATAGCGCAGTTTACAGGATTTTTCGTACATTTCCGTTTCCTGATCACGCTGGCTTTCCTGATGCTGACCTTCCTGATCATGTATGTCGTATTACCAAACCGGAGGGCATCATTCAAGAGCCAGCTGCCGGGGGCGGCGGTGTCTTCTGCGGCATGGCTGATCTTTTCGTGGGTGTTTTCCATATACATCCGCTACAGCCGTGGCTACAACCGGATGTACGGTAACATGACAACGATCATGTTTCTGATGCTGTGGCTGTATTGCTGTATGGCTATCCTACTGATCGGTGCGGAGATCAACGCCTATTTCGAGGATCGTTTCCGCCGGATGCGGCTGAAGCTTCTGCTGGAAAAGGAAAATTACAAGAGGCAGAAGCGAGAAGAACGGGAGCTGCGTCTGCAGGAGAAAGAGAAGGAAAAATAAAATTAGCTTGACATCCGGTATCTTTATGAGTAGAATGAAACAAGTGAAAAAGCTGTGAAGGTGTCAGTAGCACCTGATCTTCCTGCAGAGAGTGGCGGTCATCGGCTGTAAGCTGCCACAGGTTCAGATCAGAGGAGCGAATTTCCCACCGGAGCTGCGTACCTGAACGTTCAGTAGGGTATGACGTATGTGCGCGTTAAGCAGTTTGAGTGCCCGGTTTTTCGGGAATATGGGTGGTACCACGGATTCTATGCTTCGTCCCTGTTGCGGACGGAGTTTTTTTATTGTTTCGGTATGCACAGCATAGGTATTTTATAACGAAAAGGAGTAACGCCATGAGTGATGTGATGAAAGAGCGGCTGGAGCAGATCTTAAACGATGCCACAGCCAAGATCCAGGAATCTGATGCGCTGGACAAGTTAAATGATGTCAGAGTCAGCTTCCTCGGTAAAAAGGGTGTGCTGACCAGCGTATTAAAGGGTATGAAGGACGTAGCCCAGGAGGAACGTCCGCTGATCGGCCAGATGGTCAATGAGACCAGAGCCAAGATCGAGAAGCATCTCGAAGAGACCAAAAAAGAGCTGGAGGCAAAGATCCTTGAAGCCAAGCTGGAGGAGGAAGTTATCGACGTAACACTTCCGGCCAAGAAGCAGACATTAGGTCACAGACATCCGAACACCATCGCCCTCGAAGAGGTAGAGCGTATCTTTACCGGTATGGGCTATGAGGTTCTGGAAGGCCCGGAAATCGAATATGACAAATACAATTTTGAGCTGTTAAATATTCCGGCCAACCATCCGGCAAAGGACGAGCAGGATACCTTCTATATCAGCAAGGATATCGTGCTGCGTACCCAGACGTCCCCGATGCAGGCCCGTACGATGGAAAAGGGTAAGCTGCCGATCCGTATGATCTGCCCGGGCCGCGTATTCCGTTCCGATGAGGTTGATGCTACTCACAGTCCGTCTTTCCATCAGATCGAAGGTCTGGTCGTTGACGAGCGTATTACCTTTGCCGATCTGAAGGGTACACTGGAGCAGTTCGCCAAAGAGCTGTTCGGACCGGAGACAAAGACAAAGTTCCGTCCGCATCATTTCCCGTTCACAGAGCCGAGTGCCGAGATGGACGTATCCTGCTTCAAATGTGGCGGTAAAGGCTGCCGTTTCTGTAAGGGTGAGGGCTGGATCGAGATCCTTGGCTGTGGTATGGTACATCCGCATGTATTTGAAATGTGCGGCATTGATCCGGAGAAATATACAGGATTTGCGTTCGGCGTAGGCCTGGAGCGTATTGCACTTTTGAAATACGAGATCGACGACATGCGTCTTCTGTATGAAAACGATGATCGTTTCTTGAGACAGTTCTAGGAGGAGAGAAAGAATGCAGACTTCACTTTCATGGATTAAAAAATATGTGCCGGATCTGAAAGCAACAGATCAGGAATATGTAGATGCCATGACCCTGTCCGGTACAAAGGCCGAGGGTTATGAGAGACTGGATGCCGATCTGGACAAGATCGTGGTAGGCCAGATTGAAAAGATCGAGCGTCATCCGGACGCTGACAAGCTGGTGATCTGCCAGGTGAACATTGGTATGGAGACCTTACAGATCGTTACAGGCGCTCCGAACGTAGAAGTGGGCCAGAAGGTTCCGGTCGTTCTGGATGGTGGCCGTGTAGCCGGTGGTCATGACGGCAGCCGCACAGAGGGCGGTATCCAGATCAAAAAGGGTAAGCTCCGCGGTGTGGAATCCTGCGGTATGATGTGTTCCATCGAGGAGCTGGGTTCTGACAGACACCTGCATCCGGAAGCACCGGAGTACGGTATCTATGTTTTTGGTGACGATGTGGAGGTTGGTGCAGATGCCATCGAGTTTCTGGGCCTGCACGATACGATCGTAGAATATGAGATCACCTCCAACCGTGTAGACTGCTACAGCGTGATCGGTGTGGCCCGTGAGGCAGCGGCTACCTTCAATGTACCGTTCTATGCACCGGAGGTCAAAGCCACCGGAAATGCCGAAAAAGCAGAAGATTATGTGAAAGTTACTGTTGAGGCAGACGATCTTTGCCCGCGTTATGTGGCCAGAGTTGTGAAGAATGTCAAGATCGGCCCGTCCCCGAAATGGATGCAGGAATGCCTGGCATCTGTCGGTATCCGTCCGATCAATAATCTGGTCGATATTACAAACTATGTCATGGAAGAGTACGGCCAGCCGATGCATGCCTACGATCTGGATACGATCCACGGTAAACACATCATCGTAAAACGTGCCAATGACGGTGACGAGTTTGTTACACTGGATGGTCAGACCCGTAAGCTGGATCATGACGTCCTGATGATCAACGATGAGAATGGCCCGGTTGGTATCGCCGGTATTATGGGTGGTCAGAACTCCATGATCACAGATCAGGTAAAGGATGTACTGTTTGAGGCTGCCTGCTTTGACGGTACGAACATCCGTTTGTCCTCTAAACGTATCGGTATGCGTACCGATGCTTCCGCAAAATTTGAAAAGGGTCTGGATCCGGAAAATGCCCAGGCAGCGATCGACCGTGCCTGCCAGCTGATGGAAGAGTTTGGTGCCGGTGAGGTTATCGGCGGATATGTGGATGTTTACCCGAACCCGGTCAGCGAGAGAAGAGTGAAATTTGAGCCGGACAGAATCAATGCTCTGCTGGGAACTGATCTTTCCAGAGAAGAGATGCTGTCCTACCTGCATCGCGTAGAGCTGGAGCTGGATCCGGCAACAGACGAGATCGTTGTACCGACCTTCCGTCAGGATGTGTTCCGCACCGCAGATATCGCAGAGGAAGTAGCCAGATTCTTCGGCTATGACAATATCCCGACAACACTGCCGCACGCATCAACAGCCGGTGGCGTATCCTTCGCAGAGCGTATCGAGCAGATGGCCCGTGACGTGGCAGAGATGGACGGTTTCTCCCAGGGCTACTGCTATTCCTTCGAAAGCCCGAAGGTATACGACAAGCTGTTATTTGCCCCGGATGCCCCGGAAAGACAGGCTATCCAGATCTTAAATCCGCTGGGCGAGGATTTCAGTATCATGCGTACGGTTTCCGTACATGGTCTGCTGACATCCCTTGGCACCAACTATAACCACAGAAACAAGAGTGTTAAGCTGTATGAGCTGGGTAATGTATACCTGCCGAAGAGCCTGCCGCTGACAGAACTGCCGGATGAGAGAAAGAAACTCACACTGGGTATGTACGATGCCGGTGATTTCTTCACCATGAAGGGCACGATCGAGAATTTCTTCGAAAGAGTCGGCATGAAGAAGAAACCGGAATACGATTCGAAGGCCGGTGTACCGTATCTGCATCCGGGCCGTCAGGCAAAGATCATCTACGATGGCGTAGAGGTTGGTTTCCTCGGTGAGCTGCATCCGCAGGCTGCCAAAAACTATGAGATCGGCGCCAGAGCTTATATTGCCGTTCTGGATATGCCGTCCCTGACACCGATGTGCTCCTTCGATTACAAATACAAGGGCGTTGCCAAATTCCCGGCAGTAACCCGTGACCTGAGTATGGTCGTTCCGAAAGAGATCATGGTCGGTTCTATCGAGAAGATGATCGAAGAGTGTGGCGGCAAGCTGTTAGAGAAGCTGACACTGTTTGATGTATACGAAGGAAACCAGATCGACAGAGGCTTCAAGTCTGTTGCCTACTCCGTAACCTTCCGTGCTTCCGACAGAACCCTGTCCGAGGAGGATATCAACGGCGTTATGCAGAAAATTCTCAAAGGTCTTGAATCTATGGGTATTGTACTGCGTCAGTAAATACGCTATAATAGGAAAGCTTGTGAAATACAGGTTTTCTGAACAAAACATTTTTTCACAGGCTGCGATCTGTCAGAGGATCGCAGCCTGTATGCGTTAGTAGCATCTCAGACAGATAAGATGCATGAAAATACGAAGGTGATGTGAAGTTTGAAACAAATTAGTAGAATTCAACCAAGAAATAAAGGGCATAGCAAATAA
>CAVCMG010000016.1:0-61730 GCA_963603285.1 Ruminococcus bromii | reverse complement strand
GGATATGAGAAGTTATGATAAAAATATTATTCATCTGCCACGGCAACATCTGCCGTTCCCCCATGTCCCAGTACATCCTGCAGGACATGGTCAACAAATCAAACCGTTCTGCCGACTTCGAAATCTCTTCCGCTGCTACCAGCACAGAGGAGATCGGCAATCCGGTCTATCCACCGGCGAAGCGTAAGCTTGCCGAGCATGGAATTTCCTGCGAGGGCCATCATGCGAGACAGATGACCCGGGCAGATTACGATGATTATGATTACCTGATCGTCATGGACAACTGTAATCTGCGTAACCTCAAGCGTTTCGTGCCGAATGATCCAAAAGGCAAGGTACATATGCTGCGTGACTTCACCGGCCAGCCGGGCGAGATCGCGGATCCGTGGTATACCGGTGATTTTGAGACAACCTATCAGCAGGTGGTTGCCGGTTGTCAGGGTCTTTTGAGACATATTGATAATGTTTTGAAAAAATAGAAAGAATAAACGATGCAAAGAGAAAGACGCATTACATAGCGTCAGGTATATCAGCACAATACAAAGGCGGATCTGTCAACGTGACGGATCCGCTTTCTCTTCGTCCAGCGCTTCAATATCCAATCCTCTGGGTTCCACCGGTGTGGAAAAGACAATCTGTGTCTGGGTTTTGCCAAAGTGCTGCAGTTGGCCGATAAAGGTATCCAGTTCAATCGTACTGGGAAATGCCACTTTCATGAGCATGGAGTAATTTCCGGTAACGCAGTTGCATTCGATGACGTTAGGAATGCTGGCGATAAAGGGATAAAATTCCGGCTTCTGGACGGGTTCGAGCTCCATATTGATAAATGCGGTGATGTGAAAGCCAAGCTTTAAGGGATCGATCCGGGCGCCGTAGCCTTTGATGATGCCTTCTTCTTCGAGCTTTTCAATCCGGGCTGAGACAGCCGGGGTGGAAAGGTATACTTCCTTAGCCAGACTTTTTAAGGAAGTTCTGGCGTTCTTCTGTAACAGGTGAATGAGCTGTTCGTCAATATGATCCATGGGACTCTCCTTTTTATCTGTAAATTGTGTATGAAAAAACATGGTTGTCAGATCTCACTTAACAAGTATATGCGCGAGCGGGTAAAAGCACAATATGTTCGCAGGATAAACTTAAGAAAATAAGGCAAAACGAGGTATCTGTTAAAAATCAAAAGCGTAATTGCCAGAATTCTCCTTTATTTTCAGACTCCTTTCCGGGCTGTTTACAAACCCAAAAAGTGGGTGTAATCTGAACAGCATAAATCAGACAGCAATGAAACGGGCAGGAAAAAAGAGGCTGTTCCAGCGTCGTCTGTACGATAAACAGGAGGGTGTAATTATGATGAAAACAAGAAAAGAAGCAGATTCGATCGGTGTTATGGAAGTTCCGGCAGATGCCTATTATGGCGTACAATCTTTACGTGCAAAAGAAAATTTCCCGATCACACACCAGCCGTTACATCCTGTGTTTATCAAGAGTCTGGCGAGACTTAAAAAGGCTGCGGCTATGACGAACCGTGACGCCGGGCTTCTTCCTCTGCCGGTGGCAGCAGCGATTATGAAGGCGTGTGATGAGGTGATTGCGGGAGCGTTTGATACGTCGTTTATTGTAGATGCGATCCAGGGCGGTGCGGGTACATCTGCCAACATGAACGCCAACGAGGTGATTGCAAACCGTGCGATCGAGATCCTTGGTGGTGAAAAGGGGGATTACACGATCGTTCATCCCAACGATCATGTCAACATGGCACAGTCTACGAATGATGTGATCCCGAGCGCCGGAAAGCTGACGACGATTGTGCTTTTGAAGGATACGATCAGAGAGCTGGAGCGCCTGGAGAGAGCGCTTATGGATAAGGCGACAGAGTTTGACGGTGTTCTGAAGATGGGACGGACACAGCTGCAGGATGCGGTGCCAATGCGTCTGGGTCAGTCGTTCCATGCGTATGCATCTGTGCTTCACCGGGATATCAAACGTCTGAAAGCGGCAAAGAATACAATGAAGATGTTGAATATGGGTGGTACGGCGATCGGTTCTTCGATCAATGTAAGTCCGGCATATCTTAAAAATATCTGCAAGAACATAAATAAGGTTACGAAAGGCAGCTTTTATATTGCCGACGATCTGTTTGATGCGACACAGAATCTGGATGGTTTCGTGTCAGTATCTGGTGTATTAAAGACCTGTGCGGTCAACCTGTCAAAGATGTGCAATGATCTGCGGCTTTTGAGCAGCGGGCCAAAGACAGGTATCGGAGAGATCAATCTGCCGGCAAGACAGAATGGTTCTTCAATCATGCCGGGCAAGATCAATCCGGTGATCCCGGAGGTGGTATCGCAGGTTGCCTTTAATATTATCGGACACGATTATACGATTACGATGGCAGCGGAGGCCGGACAGCTGGAGCTGAATGCTTTTGAGCCGGTGATCTTCTATACATTATTTGAGTCTATCGAGACGCTGGGCCATGCGGCACAGACACTGACGGATCATTGTATTCTGGGCATTACGGCAAATGAAGAGCATTGTAAAGAGCTAGTGGATGCCAGTGCCGGTATAGCGACAGCACTTTGCCCGTCGATTGGATACACAGCTGCGGCAGCATTGGCCAAAAAGTCGTTGAAAACCGGTGTGTCTGTCCGGAAGCTTGCGATTGAGGAAGGATATGTAACGGAAGAAGAGGCAGAAAAGCTGCTGGATCCCTATGCAATGACAGGAAAAGTGGCAGAGCCGGAATATGCGACATATAAAAAAGTGGCTAATCTGGACTGAATGGAAAAACAGAAAATGAAGATATAGTATAAATGATCTGTAAACAAAAATAATGCAAAATCAGAGCGTATTAAAGTTTTATACAGGCTGAAAAAAGGACATTATCGTGTGTCGGTGCTTTCTGTCTGTCGGACAGGAACTGGATACACGGTAATGTCCTTTTTCCTTACTTGATCTTTTTCTGTTCATCCAGCTTCATCCGCACCACTTTAATAATGATATAGATGATCGACCAGAGCACAACAAATTTCAGCAGCATAGCCATCGTGTTTTCTGTACCTTTACTGGACGGGGCCTGCTGTGTCGGTACTTTGTCTGCAGGTACGGTCTCAATATCGGAGGATGGTGCATCGATCACCGGCTGGACATCGCTGCCCGGTTCCAGAGAGATTGGAACGGCAACGTCACTTTTGGCAGGCGGTGTTGTGATCGAGGACGGCTGAGTGGTATCGCTTTGCTCAGTATCTGTTGTTGAAGATGCTATGGATGCTAACTGCGCTGTCTCTGCGCGGACCGACAGGGTAAAGATCAGAAATGCAGCAAGCAACAGAACAGGCAGTTGAAAAAATATGGTTCGTTTCATGAAAATACCTTTCCTTTCCAAATATGACATGGATTTATTCAAAGTTCCTGTCAAATCGTTCTGGCAGCGGAAGGCCCTCCGTCAGCGACTTGTCAAAAGCCTCCATCAATCCGATCGCTACCGGAACCGATATATACAGCTTTTTCAGCAGCACCTCATTGCTTTCCTTACACCTCGGATTATCCTTAGCCTGGTTGATCAGTCCGCCGTACAGCTTGTACTGCATGGAAAACTTCATAACGCCATTTAAGAGTTTCCTTTTTACAGGGTTCGGTGCAGTAAACAGCCGTTTGACCAGCACCATATCCTTCAGCGCCCGCCAGGTCTGTGGGCCGGAAATTGTGGGATAGAAGCAGCTGATCGCATGGGCTGTTTTCGGGTCCGTAGGGATTTCCCGGGCGTATTTGTAGCCGATGGGATCGTGATGGTCGATGCGCAGCAGCTTTTTCTCGAATTCTTCTTCGATCTCCAGATGGGCAACGTTGTGGCTTTCCATATATTCGTTCACGTAACCGTGACATTCGCTGTCCAGTGTGAAATGAGCAATGAAGCCTAAGAGATAGGCATATTGCGCACTGTTTCGTGGATATTTTTTCAAAACAGTGAGCGCATGCTCAAAAAATGCCCTTGCCGGTGCGTGGTGCAGTTCAACGCCGGTTTTTATGATCTTATTGATATAAAAAGGGCGGTAATAAAAGAAAATATCCGGCCCCTGTAAGCCGATGGCATAGGCCGTGTAGTTGGTGCGTATGATGGATTCCAGACTTTCCGGTATTTTTCCGGCAATCTGGGCACCGAAACGCTTATGTGCATAAAATGCGGGCATGAAAAGTCCCTCCTTTGTCAGTCTGAATAGCCTTTGCAAATCTGAAAATGTAACTGTTAGATTCTTATAACACTATAAGAGGTTATGACGAAAAAGTAAACTGGTTTTTTCTGGGGATAAGGTTAAGAAATATGAAGTGACAGCCGATTTTGACAGCACCGACAGTATAAATTGCACCTTTTTTAGAAATATGGTACACTGGCTACAGATATATGCAGGGCGCCCGGGACTTGTAGAAAAGGGCGCGCAGACTGTAAATGATTAAAGACTTATGGAGGTAAGTTATGGCAAAAATCGGTGTATTGGGTGCCGGTACCTGGGGAATGGCACTGGCGAGAATGCTTTGCAATATGAAACATGAGGTGCAGGTATGGTCTGCGCTGGGACAGGAGATCGATGAGCTGGAGCGTACCGGCGTACATCCGAAGCTGAAAAATATGGTGATTCCCAAAGAGCTGAAGTATACGAAAGATATTGCAGAGGCCTGTGCGGATAAAGATATCCTGTTGTTTGCCGTGCCGTCGGTATTTGTCCGTTCCACAGCGAAAGCGGCGGCAGAATATATGCAGGACGGTCAGGTGATCGTGGATGTGGCCAAGGGTATTGAGCCGGGCACGCTGTATACGATGACCGAGATCATCCGGGATGAGCTGGACAAAAAAGGTGGTCTGGAGCATGTGAAGCTGGTAGCACTGTCCGGTCCGACTCATGCGGAGGAGGTGGCGATCGATCTGCCGACGCTGATCGTAGCTGCCAGTCCGGATCAGGAGGCGGCGCATTTTGTGCAGAAGGTCTTTATGAACCCGAAGTTCCGTGTGTACACCAATACGGATATCCACGGTGTGGAGATCTGCGGTGCGTTTAAAAATATTATCGCGCTGGGGACAGGTATCGCCAGAGGTTTAGGCTATGGGGATAACACCTGTGCGGCGCTGATTACCCGTGGCGTCCGGGAGCTTTCCAATCTGGGCGAGCTGATGGGCTGCAAGCCAGAGACGTTTAACGGGCTGGCCGGTATCGGCGATCTGATCGTGACCTGTACGAGTCTGCACAGCCGTAACCTGACAGCCGGTATGCTGCTTGGTCAGGGCAAGAGCCGTGATGAGGCGGTCAAAGAGGTGGGCATGGTTGTCGAAGGTATCTATGCGCTGGATGCGGCGATGCAGTTAAAGAAGAAGTACAATGTGGAGCTGCCGATCTGTGAGATGGTCAACGGTATCATCAACGAAGGTCTGGCCCCGGCTGAGGGCGAGGCTATGCTGATGAATCGCATGGGCAAAGAAGAATAAAGGTTGGCATTTACAGGCTGTCTGTGAAGGCTGATATGCATAATTTCTGACTAAAATGGCAGAAAAATAAAAGACCGTACTGGAATTTCTGTGGATTGTAACAAAAGTCCGGTACGGTCATTTGCAGCGGGAAGAATATCTTTTATTTCTATTGTAAAGATGGTATAATAAAAAGTAGCTGTCTTTAGGGACGGCTTTCTGCTCTGAAAGGCAAAGAATAAAAGAAACCTCCACTGGAGCTTTCTTTTATATGTAAGGCAAAAAGAACCTCTCAGTGAGAGGCTCTTTCCTGTAACGGCTGCACGGCCACGGGCTGTGGCTGCTGCGCGTTCTTGTAAAGGTTTTCGATGATATGCTTGCGGCGGATGATACCGATAAAGACCTTGCTGTCGTCGATGACCGGGACGAAGTTCTGCTGCATGGAGGCTTCGACAAGCTCTTCCATGGTACAGCCGATGTTGACCGGTTTGTAATACCAGCGGCGCGGGATCTTATCCAGCCGGACGTCCTCGGCGCTTTTGAGATTTAAGGAAGCATGATCTTTGATGTAACGAAGCAGATCACCTTCGGTAAGCGTACCGATGTACATGCCCTGCTCGTTGAGGATCGGGAGTGCGGTGTAGCGGTAATGGTCCATTTTTTCCAGAGCCTGCCGCAGTGTGCAGTGTTCGGGAAGGAAAGCTACGTCACTTTTTGGGGTCAGAAAAAATAAGATATTCATATGTATAATCTCCTGTGGTATTGTTGATAAAGTCCGTGATGAGCCGGTACATATACCGCTCACTCTTTCTTTATTATACAGGACAAGGGGAGATAAAGCGTGAATAGAGTGTGAAGATATTATTATATTTTTATAAGCTGAAATTACTTGAGAAAGAGGAGGAACTATGGAAAAAATCATAGCCCGATTAAATGAAGAGGCAGTAAAGGCTTTTGAAAAAGCCGGTCTGGATACCTCTTTTGCAAAGATCACCGTATCCAACCGTCCGGATCTGTGCGAGTTCCAGTGTAATGGCGCGATGGCTGCGGCCAAGACCTATCACAAGGCACCGATCCAGATTGCGCAGCAGGTGCTGCCGTTTTTACAGGAAAGTCCTGTATTTTCCGATGTACAGGCGGTCAATCCGGGATTTATCAATCTGAAGCTGGACGGTGAGTTTCTGGCCGGTTACTTAAACGGTATGCAGGCTGACGACCATCTTGGCGTAGAGACCGTGAAGGAGCCGAAGACGATCATGATCGATTACGGCGGACCAAACGTAGCCAAGCCGCTGCATGTTGGCCATTTACGTTCCGCAGTTATCGGTGAATCCATCAAGCGCATGGGCCGCTTTATGGGGCATACGATGATCGGCGATGTGCATCTGGGGGACTGGGGTCTGCAGATGGGCCTGATCATTTCCGAGCTGCGAGAAAGAAAACCGGATCTGGTTTATTTTGATGATAATTTCGAGGGCGAATACCCCGAGGAAGCGCCGTTTACGATCAGCGAGCTGGAAGAGATCTATCCGAAGGCCAGCGCCAAGTCAAAGGAGGATCCGGCGTTTAAAGAAAAGGCTATGGAAGCTACTCATATGCTGCAGCAGGGAAAGCGTGGCTATCAGGCGCTGTGGAACCATATCATGACGGTTTCTGTCAATGACCTGAAGAAAAACTACGAAAAGCTCGACGTAACCTTTGACCTCTGGAAAAAGGAATCCGATGCCCAGCCGTATATCCCGGGCATGGTAGAGTATATGAAGAAAGAGGGCTATGCCCATGAGGATCAGGGGGCTCTGGTCGTGGATGTCAAGGAAGAGACAGATACCAAGGAAATCCCGCCGTGCATGATCCTGAAATCGGACGGTGCATCCCTGTACAATACAACAGACCTTGCTACGATCATGGATCGTATGAAATGCTATCATCCAGACGAGATCATCTATGTTGTAGATAAGAGACAGTCCCTGTACTTTACACAGGTATTCCGCTGCGCAAGAAAAACAAAGCTGGTGGATGAGGATACCGTTCTGACCTTCCTCGGCTTTGGTACAATGAATGGTAAGGACGGCAAGCCGTTCAAGACCAGACAGGGCGGCGTTATGCGTCTGGAAACTCTGCTGAACGATATCACAGAGGAAATGTACAAAAAGATCGTGGACAACAGAAGCATCAAGGAAGCCGATGCGCACAAGACCGCGCAGATGGTAGCCCTGGCAGCGATCAAATATGGCGATCTGTCCAATCAGGCAGCCAAGGATTATATCTTTGATACCGAGAGATTTACTTCTTTCGAGGGAGATACCGGTCCGTACATCCTGTACACGATCGTTCGTATCAAGTCCATCCTGAACCGCTATACAGAAAATGACGGTGATACAGCTGCAGGTAAGATCCTCGCACCGGCAGGCGACAGTGAAAAAGCGCTGATGCTGGCACTGACAGATTTTAACGCGACTGTAGAAAATGCATTTGCCGAAAAGGCACCGCACAAGATCTGTTCCTATATTTATGATCTTGCCAATGCGTTTAATCATTTTTATCATGAAACAAAGATCCTCAGTGAAGAGGATACCGACCGCAGACAGTCCTATATCCGTTTGCTGGGTCTGACAAAGGACGCTCTGGAGACATCTGTGCATCTGCTCGGATTCTCCGCACCGGATAAGATGTAAACAAATGCCAGGGGCACAGGAAATCTGTGTCTGTTGCATCTGTTTTTGTCGTAAGGAGACAATTATATGAAAGTAATTTTATTTGATCTGGATGGTACACTCACCGATTCCGGCCCGGGCATTACAGCCTGTGTACAATATGCACTGGAAAAGATGGGCAGACCCGAACCGGATCTGAAAAAGCTGGAAGTATTTATCGGACCTCCTTTAATGGATCAGTTCATGGCCTATGCCGGTTTTTCAAAGGAAGAGGCCGAGGAGGCAACAAAATATTACCGCGAACGGTATACAAAGACGGGCATGTTTGAAAATTCCCTGTATCCCGGTGTCGAGGAGCTTTTGGCTTATCTGAAGGATCAGGGCTGTGTACTGGCTGTGGCTTCCTCAAAGCCGGAGCCGTTCGTACGCCAGATCCTGGAGCATTTCCATCTGACGGGGTATTTCACCGAGATCGTCGGTGCAGAGCTGGAAGAGGGAGGAATATCTAAAAAGGAAGAAGTCATCGAAGAAGCCCTGAAACGCCTGCATATGGAATCTAGTCGCCAGGATGTGGTTATGGTTGGTGACCGGTGCTATGACGTTCTCGGTGCCCATGCCTGTGGTATCCAGTGTATCGGTGTAGCCTATGGCTACGGTTCGATGGATGAGCTGATCAAAGCCGGTGTCACCTATGTGGCAGACTCGGTAGAAGAACTGGAAATCCTTGCCGGTAATGACCAGGAAGATCCAAAGGTGGAGATCAAGTCGATCGACGTAACCGAGCTTTCCCAGAAGCAGGAAAAGCAGCTCGAAAAACAGCTGCGTCAGGAAAAGAAAAAACGCCGCAGAAAAGAAGAAACAGAGCAGGAATATCCGCTTCGTGAGTCCATCGGACGCAAGCTCTGGCGGATTGTCTATCCGATCCTCACGCATTTTGGCATTGCTAATGGGATTAGTATTGTGGCCACTATAGCGCTTACTTTTGTCGGCATGATCATACTGGGAATATGTGACAGTAATGAATTGACGGCAATGGCAACACAGCAGGCACTTCTGATCGTAGGTCTTGGTGATCTGGTCAGCATTCCAATCCTGCGCATTTTCCTGAAACAGGATGAAGCCCGCCGCCAGTCCGGCCATTATGTATTACACAAAACACCGGAAAAACGCGTGACACCGCAGATCGTACTGGGAACAGTTCTGATGTCCATGGGTCTGTGCCAGGTACTCAATGATCTGATTACATTAAGTGGCCTGGAACAGCTGTTTCCGTATTATTCACAGGTCGAAACAAAGATCTATCAGGGGCAGAATATCATTGTTATGATGATTGTAGTCGCTGTGCTCGCGCCCATTGCTGAAGAACTCGTATTCCGCGGTCTCGTCATGATACGTATCCGCGATTACCTCGGCCCCGTAGCCGGTATCCTGCTCAGTGCCCTGTGCTTCGGCATCTATCACAGTAACGCCGTGCAGTTTGTCTACACCGGCCTTCTGGGTATTTTCCTTGGCCTCGCCATGGAAAAATCCCAGAACGTATGGGTTCCCACCGTCGGCCACATCGTAGCCAACTTCTGGTCCGTCCTCGGCATGTCCGTTGTATCCGCCCTCGCCGGTAACAGCCAGACCACAAAGATCGCCGTAGACATCGTCATGGCCATCGTATTCCTGAGCGGCTTCAGCCTCCTCGGCCTTGGCAAAAAGAAAAAAACAGCAGCCCCAAAAGACTCCGGCGATGAAATAGAACCAGTCACTGCAACTGAAGATGTAACCGCCGAAGAAGTAGCCGAAGTACTGGAAAGATCAGTAGAAGGACTCGAAGAAGTGACCAGAAACGACGAGCCTGAAACGGAAGTCGATGCTGCAGAAACAGAAGATAAAGAATAAAAGTATATAGTTCCGTTTAAGGAAAGAAAACATAAAGAGACAGAACACCATAGAGATATGTGTCCTGTCTCTTATTTTATACAGTGAAAAGGTGAAAACTATAAAATTATAAGAAAAGCCTTTCGGTAGAAAATATAGTAAGTAGCATAAAACAGAAAATGCCCGGCTGCTCAGTTGATGGTTCATTACTTCTCCGACAAAACCCTCCGAAGGCGTCAGCACTTAGTGAGCGCAAGCCAAAGGCGCAGTCGCGAACTTAGTACTGTTACGCCTGAGGCGGAGCGAAAGCGCGTTTTGTCGGAGAAGTAATGAACCATCAACTGAGCAGCCGGGCATTTTCGTCCGTTTTGCCAGTATCAAACCCGGGAATCAAACGAAACCCTCTTCTCAATAAACGGATTCATCTTCTCCACCAATCTCACATGCTCCGGATGATGCAGATAAGCATCCAGCACCGAATCATCATCCAGCGCCATCCGGATCATCAGATCCATATTCGCCGGGCGATCCACCACATTCGTGTCGATCACCACACTCCGCACACCCGGCACCTCAGCTCTGATCAATGCAAAGCCGTCCCGAAGCTCCCTGACCACCTCATCCGTCAGGAAACCTGGCTCATATTTGAAAAGAACATAATGATGCAACATAATGATACCTCCCAATACCTTTTTCCTAAGTATACCGCTTTTCTGCACAAAAATCTACAATAATAACAAAAGAAAACGCCAAATGCAGAGAATAAAACGACAAACTGCACAAAAAAACACCCAAAAACATGAACCCGTAAATAACTTATAAAATATAGTGCACGACCTGTACAATATAAAAAATAAATAATCAGACAATAAAAGAAAAAACTATAAATTAACAAATAATCTGATAATTCAAGAAAACATGGCATTTACAACAATTCAAAACGGGTGTATAGTAACCTCATTAAAACTTTAAACCATCAAAGTCATGAGAGGAAAAAGCTATGTTTCAGGAGAATCAGATGAAAAAACAGGGCCTGTATGATCCGCAGTTTGAACACGACAATTGTGGTATCGGTGCTGTTGTAAATATCAAAGGCATCAAGACACGCGAAACTGTAGACAATGCGCTCAAGATCGTAGAAAATCTCGAACACCGTGCCGGTAAAGACGCAGAAGGCAAGACCGGTGACGGCGTCGGCATTATGCTGCAGGTTTCCCATAAATTCTTTAAGAAAGTCTGTCAGAAGGAGAACATCGCCATCGGCGATGAAAGAGATTACGGCGTGGGTATGTTCTTCTTCCCCCAGGATGAGCTGCAGAGAAATCAGGCAAAAAAGCTGTTTGAAGTCATTGTCCAGAAGGAGGGCATGAAATTCCTCGGCTGGAGAAAGGTGCCGACCCATCCGGAAATCCTGGGCTCCGTAGCGCTGGCTTGTATGCCGTATATCGAGCAGGGCTTTGTCGAGCGTCCGAAAAATACGGAAAAAGGACTCGATTTTGACCGGAAACTTTACGTGGCCCGCCGTGTTTTTGCTCTCAGTAACGATAACACCTACGTTCTGTCTCTGTCCAGCCGTACCATCGTCTACAAAGGTATGTTTCTGGTAGGACAGCTCAGACAGTTCTTTGATGATCTGCAGAGCCCGGATTATGATTCTGCGATCGCCATGGTACATTCCCGTTTCAGTACCAATACGACGCCAAGCTGGGAGAGAGCCCATCCGAACCGTTTTATTGTACATAACGGTGAGATCAATACGATCCGCGGCAATGCCGACAAGATGGCTGCCCGTGAGGAGACCATGGACAATGAGATCCTGGGTGATGATCTGTTAAAGGTTATGCCGGTTATCTCTGCACAGGGCTCCGACTCTGCGATGCTTGACAATACACTGGAATTTCTGGTCATGAGCGGTATGCCGCTGCCTCTGGCCGTGATGATCACGATCCCGGAGCCGTGGGCAAACAACAAGACCATGTCCCAGAAAAAAAAGGATTTCTACCATTATTATGCAACGATGATGGAGCCGTGGGATGGTCCGGCTTCTATCGTATTCTCTGATGGTGATCTGATGGGTGCGGTACTTGACCGTAATGGTCTGCGTCCATCCCGGTATTATATTACAGATGACGATTATCTGATCCTGTCCTCTGAGGTCGGCGTTTTACAGATCGATCCGGCCCATATTGTACAGAAGGAAAGACTGCATCCGGGCAAGATGCTTCTGGTAGATACTATACAGAAAAAGGTGATCTCCGATGATGAGTTGAAAGAGTATTATGCTTCCCGTCAGCCGTACGGCGAATGGCTCGACAGCAATCTGATCACACTGGGCAGCTTAAAGATCCCGAATCAGAGCGTACAGTCCTACAGCGATGAGGAACGTAAGCGTCTGATGAAGGCTTTTGGCTACACCTATGAGGAATACCGCACATCGATCCTGAATATGGCGACCAACGCTTCGGAGGGTATCGGAGCCATGGGTATCGACACACCGCTGCCAGTGCTGGATAAGAGACATCAGCCGCTGTTTAATTACTTCAAGCAGCTGTTTGCCCAGGTAACTAACCCGCCGATCGATGCGATCCGTGAGAAGGTCGTTACTGCAACCCGGGTATTTGCCGGAGAAGAGGGCAACCTTCTGGAGGAAAAACCGGAAAACTGCCATATGCTGCAGATCAACAATCCGATCCTGACCAATACGGATCTGATGAAGATCCGCAATATTAAGGAAGAAAGCCATATCAAGGTTACGACATTATCTTTAGTATATTACAAGAATACCAGTCTGGAGAAGGCGATCGACCGTCTGTTTGTCGAGGTTGACCGGGCCCACAGAGACGGTGTGAATATCATCATCCTGTCTGACCGCGGCGTGGATGAGTACCATGTGGCCATTCCGTCACTGCTGGCGGTATCAGCTGTTCACCATCATCTGGTAGACACGAGAAAGAGGACATCTCTTTCTGTGATCCTGGAATCCGGTGAGCCGCGTGAGGTGCATCATTTTGCCACACTGCTCGGCTATGGTGCCTGCGCCATCAACCCATATCTGGCATACGAAGCCATCGACGATCTGATCAAGACCGGCATGCTGAAAAAGGATTACTATGCTGCTGTCAACGATTATAATGAGGCTGTTATCGGCGGTATCATAAAGATCGCATCCAAGATGGGTATTTCCACGATCCAGTCCTATATGGGTGCACAGATCTTCGAGGCCATCGGTATTGATGAATCTGTGATCAACAAATACTTTACTAATACGGTCAGCCGTATCGGCGGTATCACCCTGCGGGATATTGAGGATGAGGTCAACGATCTGCATGATCAGGCCTTTGATCCGCTGGGCCTTGACAGCGATCTGACGCTGGACAGCATCGGCCGTCACAAGATGAGAAGCGGCGGTGAGCAGCATCTGTACAATCCGCTGACGATCCATCTGTTGCAGGAATCCACCAGAACCGGGGATTACAGCAAGTTTAAAGAATATACGGCACAGGTCAATTCCGAGCACCGCGAAGGTACGCTGCGTGACCTGCTGGCCTTCAAATATCCGAAGAAGGGTATCCCGATCGAGGAGGTTGAGAGCGTGGATTCCATCGTGACCCGTTTCAAGACAGGTGCGATGTCCTACGGTTCGATTTCCCAGGAAGCCCATGAGACGCTGGCTCTTGCCATGAATGCCATCCACGGCAAGTCCAACAGTGGTGAGGGCGGCGAGGAGCCCGGCCGTCTGAAACCGGGAAGAAACGGTGAAAACCGCTGTTCTGCGATCAAGCAGGTAGCCTCCGGCCGTTTTGGTGTAACGAGCAGTTACCTTGTCAGTGCCAAAGAAATCCAGATCAAGATGGCGCAGGGCGCTAAACCGGGTGAGGGCGGTCATTTGCCGGGCGGAAAGGTGTATCCGTGGATTGCAAAGACCAGATATTCGACCCCGGGTGTATCCCTGATTTCGCCGCCACCGCATCACGATATCTATTCGATCGAGGATCTGGCGCAACTGATCTATGATCTGAAAAATGCCAATAAAAATGCGAGAATTTCTGTCAAGCTGGTATCCGAGGCAGGCGTCGGAACAGTCGCTGCAGGTGTGGCAAAGGCCGGTGCACAGGTTATCCTGATCTCCGGTTATGACGGTGGTACAGGTGCGGCACCGCGAAGCTCGATCCACAATGCCGGTCTGCCGTGGGAGATCGGTCTGGCTGAGACCCATCAGACCCTGATCCGCAACAACCTGCGTAACAAGGTTCGCATCGAGACAGACGGTAAGCTGATGAGCGGCCGTGATGTTGTGATCGCTGCCATGCTGGGTGCGGAGGAATACGGCTTTGCAACAGCACCGCTGATCACGATGGGCTGTGTCATGATGCGTGTCTGCAATCTGGATACCTGCCCGGTCGGCGTAGCCACACAGAATCCGGAGCTGCGCAAGAATTTCCGCGGAAAACCGGAATACGTTATCAATTTCATGCACTTTATTGCACAGGAAATGCGGGAATATATGGCAAAGCTGGGTGTGCGTACTGTAGATGAGCTGGTGGGCCGCAGTGATTTTCTGGAGGTTAAAGAGCATATCGACGGACTGAAGGTGTCCAAGGTAGATATGCACCGCATCCTTGACAATCCCTTTGCAAAGAAGGGTGCAAAGGTCATCTTTGATCCGAAGCAGGTCTATGACTTCAAGCTGGAGCAGACAAAGGATGAAAAGATCCTCTTAAAGCAGCTGAAAAAAGCACTGGATGAGGGTACACCGAAGCGTCTTGAGGTGGATGTTACGAACGTAGACCGTACCTTCGGTACGATCTTTGGGGCAGAGATTACAAGAAAATACGGCGACAATATGCTGAAGGATGACACCTATCAGATTAAATGTGTGGGTGCCGGCGGACAGAGCTTTGGTGCCTTTATTCCGAAGGGTATGACGATCGAGCTGGAGGGTGATTCCAACGATTATTTTGGCAAGGGTCTTTCCGGTGGTAAGCTGATAGTATATCCGCCGACAGGTATTACCTATAAACAGGATGAAAATATTATCATCGGTAATGTTGCCCTGTACGGTGCGACCAGCGGTAAAGCCTTTATCAACGGTGTGGCCGGTGAGCGTTTCTGCGTCAGAAACTCCGGTGCTATGGCGGTTGTTGAAGGTGTCGGCGACCATGGCTGCGAATATATGACCGGCGGTCGTGTTGTTATCATCGGCAAGATCGGCAAGAACTTTGCTGCCGGTATGAGCGGTGGTATTGCCTATGTACTTGATGAGGACAGCGATGTGTATACCCGTATCAACAAGGAAATGACAGGTATCGAGAAGATTACCTCTAAATACGATGTCCTGGAGCTCAAGCAGATGATTCAGGAGCATGTGGCTGCGACAAATTCTGTCAAGGGCAAACAGATCCTCGATTCCTTTACTGATTACCTGCCGAAATTTAAAAAGATCATTCCGCACGATTACAACCGTATGCAGATGGCCATCGTGCAGATGGAAGAAAAGGGTCTGAATAGTCAGCAGGCACAGATCGAAGCATTCTATGCGAATGCGAGAAAGTAAGGAGGAGAGACGATGGGAAAACCAACTGGATTTATGGATTATAAAAGAGAAGAAAGCAGATCGGAGGCTCCTCTGGAGAGAATCAGGCATTTTAAGGAGTTTCATGTGCACCTGCCGCTGGAAAAACAGCAGCAGCAGGGCGCACGCTGTATGGCCTGCGGTGTACCGTTCTGCCAGTCCGGCATGACGATCGCCGGTATGGCTAGCGGATGTCCGCTGCACAATCTGATACCGGAATGGAACGATCTGGCGTATCTGGGCAACTGGGAGGTCGCTTACCAGCGTCTGAAAAAGACCAGCAATTTCCCGGAATTTACGTCCCGTGTGTGTCCGGCGCTCTGCGAAAAGGCATGTACTTGTAATCTGAACGGGGAAGCCGTGACGACAAGGGACAATGAGTATGCGATCATTGAGCATGCCTATGAGATGGGATGGGCCAAGGCCAATCCGCCGAAGGTGCGCACCGGAAAGAAGGTTGCTGTGATCGGCAGCGGCCCGTCCGGACTGGCTACAGCAGACCAGTTAAACAAACGTGGTCATGAAGTAACGGTATATGAGCGTAATGACCGTGTTGGCGGACTGCTCCGCTACGGTATTCCGAATATGAAGCTGGAGAAGAGCGTGATCGACCGTAAGGTAAAGATCATGGAGGAAGAGGGCATCCATTTTGTGACCAATGCCAATGTGGGGGAAAATATCAGTGCCAAAAAGCTGCTGGAGGAATATGACCGTATCGTACTGTGCTGCGGTGCTTCTAATCCGAGGGACATCAATGTACCGGGAAGAGATGCAAAGGGGATCTATTTTGCGGTGGATTTCCTGACGGGGGTAACAAAGAGTCTGCTGGATTCGGACTTAAAAGATGGAAAGCATGTCAAAGTCAAAGACAAAAAGGTCATGGTCATTGGCGGCGGTGATACCGGTAATGACTGCTGTGGTACGGCGATCCGTCTGGGTGCACAGAGTGTTGTGCAGCTGGAAATGATGCCGAAAGCGCCGGATACCCGTGCGGCAAACAATCCGTGGCCACAGTGGCCGAGAGTCTGCAAGACGGACTATGGTCAGGAGGAGGCGATCGCACTCTGGGGACATGATCCGCGGATCTATACCACGACGGTGACAGAGTTTATCAAGAATGAGAAGGGTGAACTCTGCAAGGCGAAGCTGGTGAAGCTGGAGAGCAAGAAGGATGAGAAGACCGGGCGCATGATGATGGTGCCGATCGCCGGTACGGAAGAGATCGTGGATGTGGATATCGTGCTGATTGCGGCTGGTTTTCTGGGAACGCAGCAGTATGTGGCCAAGGCGTTCGGGGTTGAGCTGAACCAGAGGACGAATGTGGCTACGGAAGCCGGGCAGTATGAGACGAATGTTAAAAATGTGTTTACGGCAGGGGATATGCATCGTGGACAGTCGCTGGTTGTCTGGGCAATCCGGGAAGGACGCGAGGCGGCACGGGCTGTGGATGAGAGTCTGATGGGGTATACGAATCTGTCGGTACAATAAATAAAATAATTGGAGACAGACGAGGGAAAATCCCCGGCAGGATTGCCCTTATATATACTCCAGCAAAACGCGCTTTCGCTCCGCCTCAGGCGTAACAGTACTAAGCTCGCGACTGCGCCTTTCGGCTTGCGCTCGCTAAGTGCTGACGCCTTCGGAGGGTTTTGCTGGAGTATATATAAGGGCAATCCTGCCGGGGATTTTCCCTCTGTACAACGTATATGGGATGGAGATGACGAGTGACTGGCTGGTGGTGTCCGTACAGGCACAGACACCACCAGCCAGTCACTCGTCATCTTCATTCCTGTCACAACCTCCCTATTGAAAAATATATCTGAATCCCCTATAATGGCAGAGAAAATGATGCAAAAGTGATTTGATATATATGCAAAGACAAAAGGAGATTGTATGGAAAAGGCGATTATTGCGATGAGCGGCGGCGTGGACAGTTCGGTGGCGGCTCTTTTGACGAAAGAGGCGGGAGCGGACTGCATCGGTGTGATGCTGAAGCTGTATGAGAATGAGGATCTGGGCATTGAGCGGACAAAGACCTGCTGTTCACTGGATGATGCGCAGGATGCCCGAGCAGTGGCGTATAAGCTGGATATGCCGTTTTATGTGTTTAATTTCAGCGAGCATTTTCACGGCGCAGTTATCGACCGCTTTATCGAAGCCTACCGGAACGGCTGTACGCCCAATCCATGTATCGACTGTAACCGTTACCTGAAGTTTGGCAAACTGTTTCAGCGGATGAACGAGCTGCAGAGGGACTTTATTGTGACCGGACATTATGCGCGTGTGGAAAAGGATGATAAAAGTGGCCGGTATCTGTTGAAAAAAGGACTGGATGCGACGAAGGATCAGTCCTATGTGCTGTATGATCTGACCCAGGAACAGCTGGCACATGTACGTTTCCCACTGGGAGAATACCGGAAGGAAGATATCCGTAAGATCGCCGAAGAACATGGTTTTGTCAACGCAGCAAAGCCGGACAGTCAGGATATCTGCTTTGTGCCGGACGGGGATTATGCGCGGGCAATTTCAAGATTTACAGATGAGATGCTGCCGCCGGGAGATTTTGTGGATACAGAAGGCAAGGTGCTGGGACAGCATGAGGGTATTGAGCATTATACGATCGGTCAGCGCCGCGGCTTGAAGCTGGCTGCCGGAAAGCGCATTTATGTGACGGATATCCGCCCGTCGGACAACACCGTTGTTCTGGGAAAGAACGAAGATCTGTTTCAGCGCGAGCTGACTGCGGATGAAGTAAATATGATTGCACTTGAAAAAATTACTGAGCCGATCCGCGTAAAAGCAAAGATCCGCTACCGCCACAAAGAAGCTCCGGCTTTGGCCTGGCAGACGGAGGACGGTAAGCTCCATCTGAAATTCGATGAGCCCCAGCGCGCCATCACCAAAGGGCAGGCCGTAGTTTTGTACGACGACGATCTCGTGATCGGCGGTGGCCGGATCTGTGAAGTTGGGGAATAATTGGAGTATTTCTCATAGACGAATCCCGCATATACTGTTATACTGTAGAAAGCGAAAAACGGAGGTTTACACGTATGACAGAGCAGAAAAACACACAGCAGCGCATCCGTCAGCTGACCAGTGCACTCCTTGCGGATTATGAAAAAGGCCGTGTGGTAGATAAGAAGAATCATTTTGACGATCCCAGCAAAGAGGTCGTTGTCGATATACTGAAAAAAGTCCAGATCATCATATTCCCGGGCTATTTCCGGAACGAACATTACCGCACGTATACGATGGAAAATACGGTTTCTATGCTTCTGGAAGATGTTTTATATAATCTGACCAAGCAGATTTCCCTCGTATGGAAGCATGTGGAGGGCAAGGCCAATATCACACCGGAGCAGGCATGGGAAGAAGCACAGGAGATCGCGCTTACCTTCTTTGAGCAGATCCCGATGATCCGCGAATGCATCGAAACAGACGTAGAAGCCGCCTACGAAGGCGATCCGGCAGCCTTTAACAAGGACGAGATCATCTTCTCCTACCCGGGCTTTTACGCCATCATCGTACATCGTATCGCCCATGTACTGCACAAGCTCGGCGTACCCATGATCCCCCGTATCATGTCCGAGTACGCCCATACCATCACCGGCGTAGACATCCATCCCGGTGCCACCATCGGTAAATATTTCTTCATCGACCACGGCACAGGCATCGTCATCGGTGAAACCACAACCATCGGCGATCACGTAAAAATCTACCAGGGCGTCACCCTCGGCGGTCTCTCCACCCGCGGCGGTCAGGCCCTCAAGAATAAAAAGAGACACCCCACCATCGAAGACAACGTCACCATCTACTCCAACGCCTCCATCCTCGGCGGCGAAACCGTCATCGGTCATGATGTCGTCGTAGGCGGTAACGTCTTCATCACCTCCTCCATCCCCGCCGGAGCCCGCGTAAGCCTCAAAAATCAGGAACTCGTCTTCCATTACCGCGAGACCCACGACGAACGCCAGGACCTCATTCAGGAAAACGGCTGGGATCGCATGTAAAATAAGAATAGTGTAGAAAACGACAGAGCGGAAGCAGTGGCCCCTGGCCACGCCCTTCCGCTCTTTACATTCCCACAAAGTCAGAAAAACAGGCCGGCCCCTGGGTGGGGGATATGGTTCTCATACAAAACCTTCCGCAGGCGTCGGCACTTAATGAGTCCAAGCCGAAAGGCGCCGGACGAATTTAGTACCGCTACGCCGAGGCAGAGCGAGAGCGCGTTTTGTATGAGAACCATATCCCCCACCCAGGGGGCGGCCTGTTTTTCGTCCGTCCATCAATCAATTACTCACGATAAGCCTTATAAGCCTCAAACTGATCCGTAACTTCCTTAGACGGTGCCTTAGTAAGCAGACTGACCACTACAATGAAAATCAGACTGATAAAGAATCCAACTAACAGAGAATAAATTCCAGTAGCCGCATAAATCGTCTGACCACCCACCAGCGGCAGATAATCCCACACAAGCACCGTACCCGCACCGGAAACCAGCCCGGCCACAGCCCCCGCCAGATTCGTCCGCTTCCAGAACAGACTCATCAGCACCAGCGGTCCAAAAGCCGAACCAAGTCCGGCCCACGCATCCGAAACCAGCCCCATGATCGAACTGTTCGGATCCCATGCAATAAAGAAAGCAATCACAGCCACAGCCAGCGTCGTAATACGGCCGACCATCAGCACCTTCTTATCATCCGCCTTCGGATCAAGAATATCCCTGTAGATATCCGTAGAAACAGCAGAAGAGCAGACCAGAAGCTGCGAATCCGCCGTAGACATGATCGCTGCCAGAATACCACAGATAAACAGCCCACCGATAAACGGCAGCGGCAGATATTCCGTAAATACACGGGTGATCATCTCAATGAAAACAGATTCCGTAGAAGCAGCGCCCTCTGTACCAAGAATCGTCGGGAACAGGAAAGCTCTGCCGACAACACCGATAATAACAGCAAAAGAAAGGGAAATCACAACCCATACAATAGCGATCACTGAGGACTTCTTCAGCTCCTTCTCATTTTTGACCGCCATAAAACGCACCAGAATATGCGGCATACCACAGTAGCCCAGACCCCATGCCACATTCGACAGGATCTCAACGACCGTGATCGGATGATCCCCGTTATAAAACAGGCTCATGTAGTGCTCAGAATTGACACCCGTACTGGCCAGCGCATTGGAAAAATCACCACTGACGAAATTCCATGCAATGATCGGAACAACCAGAAGACCGATTAACATCATCATACCCTGTACAAAGTCCGTTGTACATACAGCGAGGAAACCGCCCATGAACGTGTAGACCAGAATAACAGCAGCACCGATAAACAGTGCGATATGGTAATCAATACCAAATACAGAATTAAACAGCTTGCCGCCGGAAGCCAGTGCAGAGGCGGTATAAACCAGGAAAAAGATACAGATGATCACAGAAGAAACACCCAGAAGGATCTTCTTTTCATCTTTATACCGGTTACCGAAAAACTCCGGCAAAGTCAGGGAATTGTCAGCCACGATCGTATAGCGGCGCAACGGCTTTGCAATGATCAGCCAATTGGCGATCGTGCCAAGACCAAGACCGATGGCAATCCATGCCTGTCCTGTACCCAATGCATATATCGAACCTGGCAGACCCATTAACAGCCAGCCACTCATATCGGAAGCCTGTGCGGAAAGAGCAGCAACCGGACCACTCAGTCCACGCCCGCCAAGGAAATAATCGCTGGCGCTTCCTGTCTTTTTCATGCAGATTACACCGATCGCCACCATCAGAGCCAGATAACAGGCAAAGGCGATCAGAATTGCTATAGTAGATGAACCCATAATAATCTCCTCCTTCAGTAAATCAACAGTTCCATTATACCGGATATTTTAGAATGGTAAAGCGACAATGATTCATAAAAGTATGGACAAACATGACAGTAAATCATATACTGCATACATAGCGATTTAAAAAATTTGCCGTAAAATAGACTCGAAGCATCCGATTCTTTGAAATGGCGTATATGCGGAAGAAAGAAGGAATGAAGCATGGAAATCAGCAAATATCATATTTTTATGGAAGTGGTGCGCCATCACAGCTTTTCCAAAGCCGCCGAGGCGCTGGGCTATACCCAGTCCGGTGTCAGCCATACGCTGAAACGTATGGAGGAAGAGCTGGGACTGGCCTTATTTTACAGGAACAGAAACGGTGCATATCTGACCGCAGCCGGAGAGGAGATTTTAGACTGTGTCAGCAAGATTGTGCAGTGCCAGGACAATCTGCAGCAGACCGTAGAGAACCTGCATGACCTGAATCAGGGATCGTTGCAGATCGGTACATATTCGAGTATTTCCCGCAAATGGCTGCCCCGGATCATCCGGGAATTCCGAAAGGACTATCCGCAGATCGAGATCCATTTCAAGGAGGGCGGTGCGCAGGATATCCTGGAATGGATGCAAAGGCGGGAAGTCGATATGGGATTTTTCAGTGAAGGTGTGGACGACTGGTACGACTGGATCCCTCTGGCAGAGGATCCGCTTCTGGCTGTGCTGCCGCCGGACTATGACAGCGAGGGTGTCCGGGCCTTTCCGATAGAGCAGTGCAATGACCGGACATTTGTCATTTCCGAAAAGGGTACGGACATCGATATCCATCGTCTGCTGCATGAGAAGCATATCCATCCCGATATCCAGTATTCGGCCAAGGATGACTATACGATCATCGCCATGGTGTCCTGTGGGCTGGGGATCAGCATCCTGCCCGGCATGGTACTGGAGCATAACGATACGAATGTGCAGACGATGCCGTTATCTCCCTGTGCTGTCCGACGGCTTGGTCTGGCTGTGCCGTCGTTGCAGATGGCATCTCCGGCGGCCAGAAAGTTTATAGAGTATGCGAAAGATTTTATTGCCACGCACATAAAAAAATGATCAGGTAAACCAGGTTGAGTAAGTGCTGCGACGTGCAAAATAAAGGTCTGCAAAACCGGCAACAGAAAATGTTTCATAAAAAGCGGCAGGATTGTGCAAAAAAACAGGATTAGCGTTTGAAAAAAGCCGCTCTATATGATATAACTATCCTATATTTGGCATGATAAGGGGAAAATATGTTTCGAGAGATAGGAAAGGCTGTACGGGATGCCAGAACGCGCCGGGATTATTACGACTATAATCTGCTGGCGGCGATCATTCTTCTGGTAGCTTTTGGCCTTATTATTCTGTATAGCGCCAGCTCCTACGATGCCGCTTCCAATGCCAAGATGGCAAATGACAGTATGTGGTATCTGAAGCATCAGGCACCGATCAGTGCGATCGCTGTGGTTCTTTGTATATTTATTTCAAGATATGATTACCATTACCTGAAAAGCTGGGCTGGGATACTGTATGTGATCTCGCTTGGCCTGATGATGATGGTGCGTCTGACACCGCTTGGCGTATCGGCCAATGGTTCAAGACGATGGCTGAAGATCGGTATTCAGTTTCAGCCGGCAGAGATAGCGAAGATTGCCGTGATCATCTTTATTCCGTATCTGGCTATCAAGCTTGGACGAAAAATCAATACATTAAAGGGCACGCTTTTTTTGCTGTTCTGGGGTGCAGTCCCGGCGGCTTTTGCCTGGTATTTTACCGATAACTTAAGTACAGGTCTGATTATCGGTGCGATCACCATGGTCATTATCTTTGTGAGCCATCCGAAAACAAAGCCGTTTATGATACTTCTGGCTGTTCTGGCTGTGGCTGCCGTAATGATCGTTATCTATGCGAGTACGCTGGAATACGATCCGACGGGTAACTTTCGTCTGCGCCGTGTCCAGGTATGGCTGCATCCGGAGCAGTATTCGGCTTTCGGCGGCTATCAGGTTATCCAGGGTCTGTATGCGATCGGTTCCGGCGGACTGTTTGGCAAAGGACTGGGCAACAGTGCCCAGAAGATCAGCAGTATCCCGGAGGCCCAGAACGATATGATCTTTGCCATCATCTGTGAGGAACTTGGTATTTTTGGTATGCTTTTAGTACTGCTTTTGTTTGGGTATCTGTTGTACCGGCTGTTTTTTATCGCCCAGAATGCGCCGGATCTGTTCGGTTCGCTGATGGTGACCGGTATTATGGCCCATATTGCTTTGCAGGTTATTTTAAATATTGCCGTTGTTATCAATCTGATTCCTACGACCGGTATTACCTTACCGTTTTTCAGCTATGGTGGTACGTCGAGTCTCTTCCAGATGGCGGAGCTGGCGATCGCTTTGAGTGTATCCCGAAGGATTAAGCTGAAGGACTGACATACCGGTCCCGCAGGATCGTTATATAAATAGGAGGAAATTATGAGTAAAGTAAAAACAAGATTTGCACCGAGCCCGACTGGCCGTATGCATGTAGGTAATCTGCGTACTGCGCTGTATGCCTATCTGATCGCAAAACATGAGGGAGGCAGCTTTATGCTGCGTATTGAGGATACAGACCAGGAGCGTTTCCAGGAGGGTGCGCTGGATATCATCTATCGTACACTGGCAGATACCAGTCTGGTACATGATGAGGGTCCGGACAAGGACGGCGGTGTAGGCCCGTATGTACAGAGTGAGAGATGCGCGCAGGGTATTTATATGAAGTATGCCAAACAGCTGATCGAGCAGGGTGATGCGTATTACTGCTTCTGTGACAAGGAGCGTCTGGAATCTCTGCGTACTTCCGTAGCCGGAAAGGAGATCACCGTATACGACAAGCATTGTCTGCATCTGAGCAAGGAGGAGATCGAGGCCAATCTGGCAGCCGGAAAGCCGTACGTTATCCGTATCAATATGCCGACAGAGGGAACTACAACCTTCCATGATGAGATCTACGGAGATATTACTGTAAATAATGAAGAACTGGACGATATGATCCTGATCAAATCCGACGGTTATCCGACCTACAATTTTGCCAACGTTGTGGACGATCATCTGATGGGGATTACTCATGTGGTCCGTGGTAACGAGTACCTGTCCTCCGCACCGAAATACAACCGTCTGTACGAAGCCTTTGGCTGGGATGTGCCGGTATATGTACACTGCCCGTTGATCACCAATGAGGAGCACCAGAAGCTGTCCAAGCGCTGTGGTCATTCCTCCTACGAGGATCTTTTAGAGCAGGGCTTTGTCCGTGAAGCCATCGTCAACTTTGTGGCACTGCTTGGCTGGAGCCCGGAGGACAATCAGGAGATCATGTCTCTGGATGAGCTGATCCAGAAGTTTGATTACCGCCATATGAGCAAATCCCCGGCAGTTTTTGATATGACAAAGCTTCGCTGGATGAACGGCGAGTATATCAAAGCTATGGACGCTGATAAGTTTTATACGATGGCAGAGCCGTATCTGAAACGTGTGCTGACAAAGGATTTTGACCTGAAAAAGATCGCCGGTATGGTAAAGACCCGTATCGAGACACTGCCGGATATCTGTGAGATGGTTGATTTCTTCGAAGAGATGCCGGAGTACGATGTGGCCATGTACAATCATAAAAAGATGAAAACCACACCGGAAACCTCCAAAGCTGTACTGGAGGATGTACTTCCGCTGCTGGAACAGCAGGAGGACTATTCCAATGATGCTTTGTTTGCCCTGCTGTCTGCCTATGGCAAGGAAAAGGGCTACAAGACAGGCTATGTGATGTGGCCGATCCGTACCGCTGTATCCGGTAAGCAGATGACACCGGCCGGTGCGACAGAGATCCTGGAGATCATCGGCAAGGAGGAATCCATCCGCCGTATCCGCGCAGCTATTGAAAAATTAAGCTGAATCTAAACAAATCGCAACAAAGGGCAGTCGCCCATACTTCCGGAGCCATGCTGGTTCTCGCCGGGCCCGGCTCCGGAAAAACTTCTGTTTTAATTTCCCGATTACAATATTTAACCGATACGCATACAGCCAGACCGCAGGAGATCCTTGCGGTGACGTTTACGCGGGCAGCCGCCGCCCAGATGCGGGAGAGGTATCTTAAAGAGAGCAAAAGCGCCTCGACACCGATCACCTTTGGCACGCTGCACGGTGTCTTTTTTGCCATATTGCGCGAGGCAAAGCAGACGAAAGAAAAGCGGCTGATCGCCGGGAAAGAAAAACAGCGTCTTCTGCAGGAGATCCTGAAATGTCTGGGGCAGGAGGTTTCCGGACTGGATGAACAGGCTAAGCTTCTGGAACAGGAGATCAGCCGCATCAAGCATATGCCGGAGCTTTTGGATACGTTTGTTTCTGGGACACTTGCACCCGAAGATTTCCGGCAGGCATATCAGGCCTATCAGGCTGCGCTTTTCCACAGTCAGAGTATGGATTTTGATGATCTGGCCACAGAGACGCTGCGGCTGTTTACGGACTGCCCCAGGGTCTGCGAGCAGTGGCAGCAGCGGTTTTCGCATATTCTGGTGGATGAATTTCAGGATATTGACCGGCAACAGTATGCCCTGTTAAAGCTTCTGGCAAAGCCGCAGGATAATCTGTTTATGGTGGGGGATGATGACCAGTCGATCTATGGCTTTCGCGGTGCCGATCCGGCGTTGATGCAGCAGGTGACCGCGGATTTTCCGGCGCTGGA
This sequence comes from Ruminococcus bromii, assembly GCA_963603285.1. Lineage (GTDB taxonomy): Bacteria > Bacillota > Clostridia > Lachnospirales > Lachnospiraceae > UBA11957. The sequence goes on along the minus strand of CAVCMG010000016.1, from coordinate 35,638 downwards.
GACCGTCGTACTGGATACGAATTACCGGTGTGAGAGACAGATCATTGCCTGTGCTGACCGCCTGATCCGGCACAACCGGGTACGTTTTGCAAAGGAGGTGCATCCGGCAAAGCCGCAGGAAGGGCAGGTGGTCTGTCTGACTGCCGAAAACAGGCGCAGTGCATGGCAGAAAATAGCCGAAGATATCGTCCGGGAAACAAAAGAGGGGCGCCCGCTGTCGCAGATGGCCGTGCTGACCCGGACGGGAAAAGGACAGGAGGGACTGCAGATGACGCTGCAGCGAAAGGGAATCGCCTGTTGTTCGCAAAAGGAGAGTAAAAGCCCGGCGCTTTCGTTTATCTGGAAGGATCTGCTGGCGTATCTGCAGCTGGGAGATGGCGACAAAAGGCGCAGCACCTGTCTGCGGATTCTGAACCGTCCGGAGCGGTATATTCCCCGGGATGCGCTGCGAGGGCATCTGCTGGACTGGGCGGAGAGTATCGAAGGGGCGGATAGCTTTGTGGCCGGGCGGCTGTGCAGACTGCGGCAGGAGATCGGAGGGATGAAGGGGCTTGTACCGGCGGCAGCGCTGTATTATATCCGGCGGCATATGGGCTATGAGGCATGGCTTGAGGCGCTGGCTGTGCGGCAGGGAAAGGATCCGGACGTATATCTGGCGATGCTGGAGCTTTTGCAGCAGCTGGCCGCAGGAAAAAGCAGTCTTTCGCAGTATATAGCGGCAGTGGAAGCCTATGCATGGCCCGTTTCCCCAGAGGGCGTGCAGCTGATGACACTGCACGGAGCCAAGGGGCTGGAATACGATGTGGTCTATATCCCGGATATCAACGACGGGAATATCCCCTGGCGGGAGGCCCGGGAAGAGGCGCAGATCGAGGAGGAACGGCGGCTTTTGTATGTGGGGATGACAAGGGCCAGGGAAAAGCTGGTGCTTTCCTGCGTACAGAAGGAAAACGGAGACGACAGACCATCCCCGTTCTGGGAGGAGGCCAGACTGGAAAGACAAAACAGCATGTCTAAACCGGAGAATCCGCGCATATAGTAAGGACAAGGGATGGTGGTAAATATGCACAGTGATGAAATCCTGCGTCTTCTGACGGGAGAAATCCGTAAAGTTTTTGAGAAGACCAGACTGGAAGAAAAGGATCTGCAGGAAATCCGGCTACGGGCCGACAAGCCGCTGCTCGTTATCGACGGCGGCAGGGAGATGTTTCTGGATAAAATGGGGAGGGTCTGGTCCTCCGCTGTACAGGGCTACCGGGTATCTGCTGAGGAGATCCGGCAGACGCTGGAGCGTATCAGCAATTATTCGCTGTATGCGTATGAGACGGAGGTGTGCCGGGGCTTTTTGACAGTACAGGGCGGTCACAGGGTCGGGCTTTTGGGCCGGGTGATCCTCGAAGACGGCTGTATCCGCGGTATGCGGGATATTGCCTATCTGAATATCCGTATTGCCCATCAGGTCAAAGGGTGCGCCGAGGGGCTTCTTCCCTATATGTATATGGCGGATACGCTGAAAAATACGCTGGTACTGGCCCCGCCGGGGCAGGGAAAGACGACGATACTCCGGGATATGGTGCGGCTGGTGTCGGACGGCAGTACAAGGGCCAGAGGTCAGTCTGTGGCGGTTGTGGATGAACGTTCGGAGATCGCCGGATGCAGTCATGGCGTGGCAGGATACGATCTGGGTATCCGCACAGATGTACTGGACGGCTGTCCGAAAACCGAAGGCATCTTTCTGGTGGTGCGCTCCATGGCACCGGATGTGATAGCCGTGGACGAGATCGCGGGAGAGGATGACCAGAGGGCTTTACGTATGGCGGCGTCCAGCGGCTGCCGGATCCTGGCGACAGCCCATGGACAGGAATATGAGGATCTGTTTCGCAGGCAGGATATCCGTGCCCTGTGGGAGGATGGTATCTTTTCCCGGTGTGTACTGCTGGAGGCACAGGGGATGCCGGGCGTGGTGAAGGCTGTGTTTGACCAGAAAAAGGGCTGCATATACAGCAAAAGCAGCAGATCATGTCTGTTCGTCTGATTCTTTGCATACTGTGTGTGGGCAGTGCCGGTGCGCTGGGCATGGTAAAGGGAGAACGGATGCGCCGGAGGATCCAGGCGCTGGGGCAGCTGATCCGGTTTATGGCCCATGTGGCCAGAGAGCTGGAATTTGGCCGAGAGCCTCTGCCGGAGATCTTTGAAAAGATGGCCAGACGGAGTAAGATGCCGCTGCAGGATTTTCTGCAACAGACGGCGAAGGATCTGCAGGCAGATACAGCATATATCAGTGAGATATTTTCACGGAATATAAAGGCGTATTTGAACGGCTGGGATCTGGACAGGACGGATCTGCAGCTTCTCGAACAGTTTGGCCGGGAGCTGGGCTATCCGGACCGGCAGCTGCAGATCCATACCGTGGAATCGTATCTGCAGGAGCTGGAACGGAGGAAGGATGAGCTGCAAAAGGAATATCCAAAGGCCAGCCGGCTCTTTCGGACGCTGGGGATCAGTGCCGGTGTACTGGCGGCGGTGCTTTTGTGGTAACGGGAAGGAGGGATGGCCTGTGGAGATCGGGATGCTGTTTCGCATCGGTGCGGTGGGGATTCTGGTGTCTGTGCTGACCCAGGTGTTAAAGCACAGCGGCAGGGAAGAACAGGCTTTTCTGGCCAGCCTTGCTGGGCTGGTGCTCGTCCTGATGTGGATCGTTCCTTATATTGCGGAGCTGTTTGGCTCTATTGAAACGCTGTTTTCATATCCCTGAAAAAGGAGAGTGACCTATGGAGATCTATAAAGCGGCAGTGATCGGTACCGGCAGTGTGCTTCTGGGCCTTTTCTTAAAAAACTGCCGGGAGGAATATGCGCTGTACGTCAGCCTGGCGGCCGGTATCCTGATTCTCGGGCTGGCTGTGGGGCGGCTGGGAGAGCTTATAGATACGGTAAAGCTGATGCAGAAGGAGCTGGGACTGGAGGAAGGCTATCTGCGGATCCTGTTAAAGATGCTGGCCGTGACCTATATTGCGCAGTTTGCCTCCGCGATATGCAAAGACAGCGGCAATACGGCGATCGCCGGACAGATCGATATGTTTGCCAGGCTGACGCTGGCGGTGCTTGGCGTGCCCGTTTTTACGGCACTGATCGGCCTGATCACCAGCGTACTGACCGTATGAAGAAAACAGCCTTTGGCGTACTGCTCGTCTGGCTGCTTTTTTTTATGCATCCGGTGCAGGCGGCAGAGCTTTCCCTGCCGGATCTTACCGATATGCAGGCCGCAGGGGAAGACTGGCTGGACGGCGACCAGCTGGAGATTTCCGAACTGCTTTCCAGCTTGCTTGCGGGAGAGGATCCGGTACAGGCTGTGGATATGGGACAGCGGATAAAATATATTGCGGGAAAATTTCTCGGAAATATAACCGGGCTTTTCCGGCAGCTGCTTCTTATGATCCTGTGTGCGGCGCTGTTTCATGTGCTGGCCGGACTTGTGGAGGACAGACAGATCGCGCAGATGGGCTTTTCCATTCTGTTTATGCTGCTGGCCGTGTTGCTGATCCGGGACTTTGTGACGGAGACAGAGAAGCTGAAAACTTTGCTGGGGAGTCTGTGCAGCTTCATGCAGGCGTCTGGCGCGGCATACAGTCTCGTTGTCCTTGGTGCATCGGGATCGGTCAGCGCGGCTTTTTTTACACAGGGAATACTTCTGGTGATCACGCTGACGCAGAAGCTGATCGCCGGTGTATTTTTGCCGGTCATGGTCTGTGCGGTGCTGCTTGGCGTCTGCGACAAGATCAGTGAGGAACGGCTGATCTCTGTGCTGACCGAAGGTATGGAAAAGCTGGTCGTGTGGGGCTTTCACACGGTGATGGCAACGGTGACGGGCGTACAGATCCTGCGCAATATGCTGGCACCGGCCTTTGACAGCTTCCGGCGTTCGCTTTTGGGACGGGCGGCAGAGTCACTGCCGGGGATCGGCAGTATGGTGGATGCGGCGGCGCAGACGCTTCTGGCCAGTGCCGTGCTGATCCGCAACTGCATGGGGATTGCGGTACTGGTGGTCCTTTTATGCGGTGCTCTGGCTCCGGTGTTGTATATGGCGGTGCGCTGCGGGATGTTTTATCTGCTGGCGGCCATAGCCCAGCCCGTGGCGGATCAGCGGATCGTCGGCTGCCTGCGCGTTGTGGCCAGAGGCTACGGGATCTATGTCCGACTGCTGGCGGGAACGGTGGTTCTGTTTTTCCTTGCGGTGGCTGTGATGACGCAGACGGCATGAAGGGAGCGGCGGATGCAGACAGCTTTGTATGAATGGGTGAGAATTTTGCTCGTGGGTACGGTCTGTATACAGCTGATCCTGCAGTTTGTCAGCGAAGAAGCGTACCGAAGGTATATCCGGCTGTTTCTGTCACTCATATTTCTCCTGTGTGCGTTCCGGCCGGTACTGTCTGTGACCGGAGCCACGGGGCGTATGGCAGAGCAGGTGGAGGACTGGCTGGCCGGCTGGGAGTACAGGGATCTGGTGGATATGGGTCTGTATGAAACGGACGGGACAGACCAGCTGGTGAAACAGGCTGTATGCCAGAAGCTTAACGAGGATACCGCCCGGCTTCTGACAGAGGAGCAGCTGACGTTAGTCTCTCTGGACTGTCAGCTGGTGCTGGATGAACAGGAGGCCAGGCTTGATGGCCTGACGGTTGTGGCAGATACCGTGGAGGGAAAAGAAAGGCTTTCCTCCCGGGAGAAGGACGACAGGGAGACGGCGGTGTGCAGGCGGCTGGGGGAAAGGTACGGCCTTGAAGAAAGCAGGATAGATTTCAGGATCAGACGGTAAAGGTGGTGGCGTATGAAAAGGTGGCGGGAACAGATCCGTTCCTTCTGGAAACAACGAAAGAAGGAACAGCTGCTGACGGTCGTTTTAGTGGCTGCCATCCTGCTTCTGGTGTTCTGGCCGTCTCAGACGGACAGTAAGAAGGAAGAAAAGCAGCAGGCAGAAGAGGTACAGCCGCAGTCACAGGCGACAGAAATAGATACAGACGAGAGAAAAAAACTCGAGGAAGATCTGAAACGGATCCTTTTACAGGTAGAGGGTGTGGGTGAAGTGGATGTGGCGGTGACGATGGAGAGCACCGGCCGCAAGCTGGTGGAAAAGGATGTACCGCTAAGTGAGAGCACAGCGGATGAGACGGGCAATGGCACAAGCAGCAAAAAGGAAAACAAAAACAGCGAAGAAACGACGGTTTATCTGGAAAATGCCGACGGCACAAAGACGCCGTATGTGATCGAGGAGACCATGCCCGAGGTCCGGGGCGTGCTTGTCGTGGCACAGGGCGCGGATGATCCGCAGGTTGTGGCGGAAATAAAGGAGGCGGCGATGGCATTATTCCATCTGGAAGCCCATAAAATTAAAGTGATGAAAAGAAAGTAAAAAAGGAGAGCTTTCAGTTGAAAAGATCCCTGAAAAAGAATCGTCTGATGATCACGGTACTGGCCCTGCTTGTGGCAGCCGCCGGGTATCTGAATTACAATGGAGCAAGTCTTCACAAAGCAGACAGCGAGGCGACGACCCAGACCGCGGAGCTGTCCGCTGTGACAGAGGATATCGACAGCCTTGACTTTGACATCACGGATACCACAGCGCTTCTGGCGGAGAACCAGACGGCAGAGGAGACAAAGGATGCCGGGGCCGCGTCTTCTGTGACAGAGGAGACAACAGGGCAGATTACCGGTGAGACAGTCGTGTCCACTCTGCCGGTAGAGTCTGTGGCAGAGGAAACAAAGACAGACGGACAGAAAGAAACGCAGACGGCAGAGGAAAACAAACAGAATAGTACAGAAACATCGGGAGATACTAAGAATACGCAGAAAAATGACAGCACAAAGGAAAACAGCACAGAAAAAACGGACGCGGCCAGTCAGGAGACAACGACCAGCGTACCGGGCGAAACTGTGCTGACCAGCACCGCTGCCGCCTATGTCACGCAGGCGAGACTGGAACGGGAGCAGGTACGTTCGAAAAACCGGGAGGTGCTGCAAGGCATCATCAACAATGACCAGCTGTCCAAGCAGGAAATCCAGGATGCGGTGGAATCCATGGCCGTACTGACGGACTATGCGGAGAAGGAAGCCGCGGCAGAAACGCTTCTGGAGGCCCAGGGCTTTTCCAACGCTGTGGTCAGCATGACGGGAGACAGTGTGGACGTTGTCGTGGATGCGGAAAGCTTAAACGAAACAAACCGGGCGCGTATCGAGGACGCTGTTACACGGAAAACCGGTGTGAGTGTTGACAAGATCGTCATTACACCGGTGCGTTCCGGAAAATAATCTGCAAGCTCCCGGTTGCGTTTGGAAAAATTTTATAGTACAATCGGAGTATTGTGTATCACTATGTCCGCTGCCAGATACTGTCACAGATAAAAAAGCAGCGGCAGGTAACAGTAATGGAGGTTATTTTGGGGAAATATACAAAAGAAATAGAAAAAAGACGTACATTTGCGATCATCTCTCACCCGGATGCCGGTAAGACGACACTGACAGAGAAGTTCCTTCTGTACGGTGGTGCGATCAATTTGGCCGGTTCTGTCAAGGGTAAGGCAACGGCCCGCCATGCGGTGTCCGACTGGATGGAGATTGAGAAGGAGAGAGGTATTTCCGTCACCTCCTCCGTGCTGCAGTTTAATTATGGCGGTTACTGTATCAATATTCTGGATACACCGGGACATCAGGACTTCTCCGAGGATACATACCGTACCCTGATGGCGGCAGATTCCGCGGTCATGGTCATCGATGCATCCAAGGGTGTAGAGGCACAGACCAGAAAACTGTTCAAGGTCTGCGTGATGCGCCATATCCCGATCTTTACCTTTATCAACAAGATGGACCGCGACGCCAACGATACCTTCGATCTTCTTGATGAGATCGAAAAGGAGCTGGGCATTGCGACATGTCCGATCAACTGGCCGATCGGCTCCGGTAAGAAATTCCGCGGCGTATACGACAGAAACAGCCGCAAGGTGCTGACCTTTTCCGATACCATGAAGGGTACGAAGGAAGGACAGGAGGAGATGATCGCTCTGGACGATCCGCATCTTCTGGACGTCGTGGACGAGGATCAGAAGGAACAGCTGTTAGAGGAGATCGAGCTTCTGGATGGCGCCAGTGCTGAGTTTGATCAGGAGCTTGTCAGCAAGGGCGAGCTGTCTCCGGTATTTTTTGGTTCTGCACTGACCAATTTCGGTGTGGAGACGTTTCTGGAGCACTTTTTACAGATGACCTACTCACCGCTGCCGCGTAAGTCGGACATCGGCATCATCGATCCGATGGAGGAGGAGTTCTCTGCCTTTGTATTTAAGATCCAGGCCAATATGAACAAGGCCCACAGAGACCGTATCGCTTTCATGCGCATCTGCTCCGGCCGGTTTGACGCCGGTATGGAGGTGTATCACGTACAGGGCGATAAAAAGATGCGACTGTCCCAGCCGCAGCAGATGATGGCCTCTGACCGTCATGTGGTGGATGAAGCCTATGCGGGCGATATCATCGGTGTATTCGATCCGGGCATCTTTTCCATCGGTGATACGATCTGTATGCCGGGCAAAAGGTTCGCCTATGAGGGCATCCCGACCTTTGCACCGGAGCATTTTGCCAGAGTGCGCCAGATCGACACGATGAAGCGTAAGCAGTTTATAAAGGGCATCAACCAGATCGCCCAGGAGGGTGCGATCCAGATTTTCCAGGAGTTCCATACCGGTATGGAGGAGATCATCGTCGGCGTTGTCGGTGTACTGCAGTTTGACGTTTTAAAATATCGTCTGGAGAATGAATATAAGGTCGATATCCGTCTGGAAAATCTGCCGTACGAGCATATCCGCTGGATCGAGAACAAGGATGAGGTGGACGTGGAGCACCTGACCGGCACCAGCGATATGAAGAAGGTCATGGACTTAAAGGGCAATCCACTGCTTCTGTTTGTCAATCCGTGGAGTGTTGGCATGACCCTCGACAGAAACGAAGGTCTGAAACTGTCCGAGTTCAGCAAAAATTAGGGAAAATCCCTTTATTTCAGGGACAGTTTTTGCTATAATGACTAAAGAACGCACGTGCAGTGCAAGAGGAGGGACAAAATGGCAGAAGTGACAATCGAAGGAAGAGACACCTATACGATATATGACGATCAGTCCATTGGCAAGGTTGAGATAGCAGACGAAGTCGTAGCGATTATCGCCGGACTGGCTGCTACAGAGGTCGAGGGTGTGTCTACCTTAAGCGGACATATCACGAACAGTGATGTTCCCCGACTGGGCCGGAAGAATCTGGCCAAGGCTGTCAGAGTCGAGATCAAGGACGGCATCGTTAAGGCAGCATTAAATCTGTATCTGCAGTACGGATACAGTATTCCGAAGACCTGTGCCCAGGTACAGGACAAAGTAAAGACAGCAATCGAGAATATGACCGGTCTGACCGTATCAGACGTGAATATCAGCATTGCAGGCGTGGACGTTGACAAGACTAAATAATGCATCCGAGGATGAGATTGGAAAGAGGGCCCGCAGACAAGACAAGGACCCTCTTTTTTGCTAGAAACCATAAAGAAACACTCTAACACACAAAACAGAAATGGGGAAAAAATGAAAAGAACTGAACTGAGAGAGAATATTTTCAAGCTGCTGTTTGTCAGTATGTTTACCGAAAAAGAAGAAATGCCGGAGCAGTTAAAGCTCTACTTTGAAAATATGGACCGTCTGGCCGAAAATGACCAGACCTACATGGAAGAAAAGGTAGGCAATGTACTGGCAAAGGAGCCGGAGATCGATACGATCTTAAATGGTATTTCCAAAGGATGGAAGACCACCCGTATGAGCAAGGTGGATCTGACGATCCTGCGTCTGGCAGCCTATGAGATCCTGTTTGATGAGGACGTACCGACCGGTGTGGCCATCAACGAGGCTGTCGAGCTTGGCAAGCAGTTTGGCGGCGACGATTCCGCGGCCTTTATCAACGGTATTCTGGGTAAGGTAGCCGCCCAGCCTTCCAAAGAGAGCGAGAAGGAAGAAGCATGAACAAAACCTGGTCCGTAGGAGAAGTCAACCGCTTTATCGGCAATCTGATCGGGCAGGAGTATCTGCTGCGCAATATTGCCGTCAGCGGGGAAGTATCCAACTGCAAGTACCATACCTCCGGGCATATCTATTTTTCCCTGAAGGACAGGGAGGGCGCGATCCGCTGTGTGATGTTTGCCGGACAGCGAAAGGGTCTGGCGTTTCGCATGAAGGACGGCGACAAGGTCGTTGTCAGCGGCTCGGTCAATGTCTATGAACGGGACGGCACATACCAGCTGTATGCCAGAAAGATCGATCTGGAAGGATCGGGCCAGCTGTATGCCCGCTTTTTACAGCTTAAACAGGAGCTGGAGGATATGGGGATGTTTGCACCCCAGTACAAGCAGCCGATCCCGAAGCGGGTGCAACGTCTTGGCGTAGTTACCGCACCGACCGGCGCGGCGATCCAGGATATCTGCAATATCACCCGCAGGCGCAATCCTTACGTCCAGATCATCCTGTTTCCGGCACTGGTGCAGGGCGACGGTGCAAAGGAGAGTATCGTACATGGTATCCGTACGCTGGACAGAGCCGGTGTGGATGTGATCATCGTAGGCAGAGGCGGCGGTTCGATCGAGGATCTGTGGGCTTTTAACGAGGAATGTGTGGCCCGGGCGGTCTTTGAATGTGAGACGCCGGTGATCTCTGCGGTGGGACACGAGACGGATACAACGATCGTGGATTATGTGGCAGACTTACGTGTACCGACACCTTCGGCGGCGGCAGAGCTGGCCGTGATGGACGTCCATGCCTTTGACCGGCAGCTGTCGCAGATCCGGGAGCGTCTGTATCAGGATATGCGCGCTGTGCTGGACCGGAAGGCACAGGAGCTGGTACATGTAAAGCTGCGCCTGGAAGGTGTCAGTCCGAAAAGCCGTCTGCAGCAGAGAAAGCAGTACCTCGATGAGCTGTCGAGCCGTATGACATACCGGATGCAGCAAAAGTATACAGCGTCCCGTAACCAGCTGGAGGTATACATCAGCCGTCTGGAGGGCCTGTCCCCGCTGGCAAGATTAAGCCGCGGCTTTGCCTTTGTGGCAGATCCGGACGGAAAGGGAATCACTTCTGTCCGTCAGGTACAGACAGGGGATACGCTGCAGATCCATGTGACGGATGGCCGCATACAGGCTGTCGTACAGGAAAGCGAGACGATAAAACGCCAGGGAGAAGATGACCATGCAGGAGAATGAAAAAAAAGAGCCGACACTGGAAGAAAATTTCAGTGCACTGGAAAATGTGATAAAAAATCTCGAAGACAGAGAGATCAGTCTCGAGGATTCCTTTAGGGAGTACCAGAAGGGAATGGAGCTGATCAAACGCTGCAGCGAAACCATCGACAGAGTCGAAAAGAAGATGCTGCAGATCAGTGAGAGTGGAGAATACAGTGAATTTTAAAGAACAGCTGGCTGTAAAGACAGCCCGTACAGAAGAGATCATAGAGCGCTTCCTGCCAAAGGAGGAGGGCTTTGCCGCCCGTCTGGCAGAAGCGATGAATTACAGTATGCGCGCCGGGGGAAAGCGGCTTCGTCCGATCCTTTTACAGGAAGCCTTTCTGGCTTACGGCGGAGAGGGACAGGTATGCGAGCCTTTTATGGCGGCGATCGAGATGATCCATACCCATTCCCTGATCCACGATGATCTGCCGGCGATTGACAATGACGAGCTGCGCAGAGGCAAGCCCACGACCCACAAGGTCTACGGGGAGGCGCTGGGCATTTTAAGCGGCGACGCGCTGTTAAATTATGCCTATGAGACGGCCGTGCAGGCGTTCGCCATGGGCGGTGAAGTAAACCGGACAGCAAAAGCGCTGGCGATCCTGACGGAAAAGACTGGTATCTACGGTATGCTCGGTGGCCAGAGTGTGGATGTTATGAATGACGGCAAGCCGCTGGATGCAGAGCTTCTGGACTATATTTACGAGCATAAGACGTCGCGGCTGATCGAAGCGCCGCTGATGATCGGTGCCGTGCTGGCCGGTGCGTCGGATACGGATGTACAGACGATGGAGCGGATCGGTTATCTGACAGGTATTGCTTTCCAGATCGAGGACGATATTCTGGATGTGACGTCCACGGCTGCAGAGCTTGGCAAGCCGATCCACAGCGATGAGAAAAACCATAAGGTAACTTATGTAACATTACAGGGGCTGGAAGGAGCAAAGAAAGAGGCCAGACGGCTTTCTGACGAAGCTGTCGCGCTTCTGGATACGCTGCCGGGAGAACATACTTTCCTGACAGAGCTCTTAAAAAGCCTGACAGAGAGAAAAAGGTAAACGTATATGATTCTGGAACAGATACAGCATCCAAATGATGTCAAAAAGCTGGATGCAGACAAGCTGCCGCTTCTGGCAGAAGAGATCCGGGAATTTTTAATAGAAAAGGTCAGCGTGACCGGCGGCCACCTGGCGTCCAATCTGGGCGTTGTGGAGCTGACGATCGCCCTGCACCGCGTGCTTGATTTCCCCGAGGACAAGCTGATCTGGGATGTTGGCCATCAGGCCTATACCCATAAAATCCTGACCGGACGGCGGGACGGCTTTGATACGCTGCGCCAGTATGGCGGCATGAGCGGCTTTCCAAAGCGTGGGGAGAGCGACTGCGACAGCTTTGACACAGGACACAGCACGACGTCTCTGTCCGCGGGACTGGGTATCGTGCGTGCAAGGGATATACAGAAAAAGAACTATAAAGTATTTGCCGTGATCGGTGACGGTTCCATGACCGGCGGTATGGCATTTGAGGCGCTGAACAATGCCGCGGAACTAAAGACCAATTACTGCATGATCCTGAACGATAATACGATGTCCATTGCGCCGAATGTGGGCGGACTGTCCACCTATCTGGGCAATGTGCGCACCGCAGCAGCCTATACGGATCTGAAAATGGGCGTGACACATGCGCTGGAAAAGGTTCCGGGCGTCGGTACGCATATGGTGGACACGATCCGCAAGACCAAGAGCAGCATCAAGCAGCTCGTGATCCCGGGGATGCTGTTTGAAAATCTGGGGATCACCTATCTGGGCCCGGTGGATGGACACAATATCCACAAGCTGGAACGGGTATTTAAAGAGGCTGCCCGCGTCGAAGGCCCGGTGCTGATCCATGTGATCACAAAGAAAGGTAAGGGCTATCTTCCGGCAGAGCATCATCCGGATCGTTTTCACGGTACGGGCCCTTACGATGTGGCTACAGGTGAACTGAAACAGAAAAAACAGAAATCGGATTACACGGATGTATTTGGCAAAGTGCTGAAGGAATGGGCGCGTTCCCATAAGGATACGGTGGCCGTGACAGCTGCCATGCCATCCGGTACCGGTGTGAAATATATGCAGGAGCTTGGCAAAGACCGGGTATTTGACGTCGGTATCGCCGAGGAGCATGCGGTGACCTTTGCCGCTGGGCTGGCCGTAGGCGGACTGACGCCGGTGGTGGCGATCTATTCTTCCTTTTTACAGAGGGCCATCGACCAGATGCTTCATGACGTCTGTATGCAGAAGCTGCATGTGGTGTTTGCCGTGGACAGAGCCGGTCTGGTGGGCAATGACGGCGAAACGCATCAGGGCTGCTTTGATTTAAGCTTTCTGTCCATGATGCCCCATATGCAGGTGCTTGCACCGATGGATGGCGAGGAGCTGGAACGCATGTTTACCTACGCCATGGAAGCCCATGGCCCGGTGGCTATCCGCTATCCGAGAGGAACAGCCCTTGCCGGTATCCACCATGCACAGCCTGAGATCCATGCGGGCGAGGCAGAGATCCTGCGCCTGGGCGCAAGGACTGCATTTCTGGCGGTGGGCAGCATGGTAGAGACAGCACTGGAGGCCGCAGATCTTTTGAAAAAGGAGGGAGAAGCGGTAACGGTTGTCAATATGCGCTTTGTCAAGCCGTTTGATACCGGTATGATCGACCAGCTGATCGAGACGCATGACTGCATTATTACGCTGGAGGATAATGTGATCACCGGGGGCTTTGGTGAACAGGTGGCCGATTATATCTGCCGCCGCAAGGAGGATGTGCATATCGAGCATGTTGCCGTGCCGGACAGCTTTGTACCCCATGGCAGTGTGAAACAGCTGCGCCAGATCCTTGGCATGGACGCCGCTTCCGTAGCAGGCAGAGTCAGAGCCTACAGAAACCGGTGCAGTAAAAACGATACATCTGTAATGGATAGAAAAACAGGAGAAAACGAATGAAAGAAAGACTGGACGTACTGCTGGTAAACCGGGGGCTGGCAGCTTCAAGAGAAAAAGCCAAGGCCGTCATTATGGCCGGGATCGTCTATGTGGACGGTCAGAAGGAAGACAAGGCCGGTTCCACCTTTGCCGATACGGTCAATATCGAGGTACGTGGAAATACATTAAAATACGTCAGCCGCGGCGGACTGAAGCTGGAAAAGGCGATGTCGCATTTCGGCCTGACACTGGACGGCAAGGTCTGTATGGACGTCGGCGCTTCCACTGGCGGCTTTACCGACTGTATGCTGCAAAACGGTGCGGTAAAGGTATATTCCATCGACGTTGGCCATGGACAGCTCGACTGGAAGTTAAGAAACGATCCGCGGGTCGTGTGCATGGAGCGCACCAATATCCGCTACGTCGTACCGAAGGATATCGGGGAACCGGCACAGTTTGTTTCTATTGATGTTTCCTTTATTTCCCTGACCAAGGTACTGTATCCGGTGCGCCAGCTGCTGGCGGATGAGGGTGAGATCGTCTGCCTGATCAAGCCACAGTTTGAGGCAGGACGCGAAAAGGTCGGCAAAAAGGGCGTTGTCCGTGATCCGGCTGTCCATCTTGAGGTCATCGAGAGCGTGATGCAGTATGCCGCATCCATTGGCTTTGAACTTTTACATCTGGAATTTTCACCGATCAAGGGGCCGGAGGGCAACATCGAATATCTGCTCCATCTGAAAAAACAGCCGGAAGGGTATGTACAGGAAAATATACCTATCGACCCGAAACAGATCGTGACAGCAGCCCACGCGGCACTGGACAAATAGACAGGATGAAACGTTATGAATTCGTTTACGATAATTACAAATGATGTCAAGGACAAAAATCTGGAGGTAACCGGGGAGATCGAGGCGTATCTGACCTCCCACGGCTGCAGTTGTACGGTCATGAATACCAAGCAGCGCAGCAGTACGGGCAAATACCATTACACCGATGCCAGCCAGATCCCGGAGGATACCGAGTGTATCATCGTCCTTGGCGGAGACGGCACGCTTTTGCAGGCGGCCAGGGATGTGGTGGACAAGAATATTCCGCTTCTGGGTATCAATCTGGGAACGCTGGGCTATCTGGCGGAGATCGACCGCCATATGGTGATCCCGGCGCTCGAACATCTGATGGCGGATGCCTGTACGATCGAGAGCCGGATGATGCTCAAAGGTACGGTGTACCATAAAGGCAAGGCGATCGCCACGGATCTGGCGCTGAACGATATCGTGATCGGCCGGGACGGCGCTTTCCGCGTGATCAATTTCCGCAGCTTTGTCAATGGCGAATATCTGACCTCCTACAAGGCAGACGGGATCATCGTATCCACGCCCACCGGATCGACCGGTTACAGCCTGTCGGCGGGCGGCCCGATCATTGCGCCGGGCGCGTCGCTTCTGATGATGACGCCACTGGCACCGCATACGCTCAATACCCGCAGCATCGTATTGTCGGCAAAGGATCAGATATGTGTAGAGATCGGCCCCGGCAGAGACGGAGAAGAGGAAAATGGCATGGTATCCTTTGATGGCGATACCAGCATCCGGCTGGTGACGGGAGACAGGATCGAGATTGGCTGTGCGGACTGCAGTACCCGGATCGTCAAGATCAGCAACCAGAGCTTTCTGGAGACACTGCGAAAGAAAATGAGCAATACCTGATACAGGTTTTTGGGGGAATAAAATGAAACTGGCAAGACATGACAAAATACTGGAACTGATCACCAAAGAGCAGATCGAGACGCAGGAGGATCTGGCCAGACGTCTGCAGGCAGAGGGCTTTCAGGTTACGCAGGCGACGGTATCCAGAGATATACGTCAGCTGAAGTTGACAAAGACCGCCGGAAAAAACGGCCGGTCGCACTATGTATTTCACCGGGAAAAAGATCAGGAGCTGGGCAGCAAGTACAGCCAGGTGCTGCACAACGGCTTTGTGAGCATGGATACCGCCCAGAATCTGCTGGTCATCCATACCGTTTCCGGCATGGCGATGGCGGTCGCTGCAGCGCTCGATGAGATGCAGATCAGCGATATCATCGGCTGCATTGCCGGAGACAATACAGTGATGTGTGCAACGAAATCCGAGGAGATCGCTCTGCGGGTGAAGGCTATGATCGAAAAGATGCTGAACGGACGGTAGAAATATGCTGACATATGTACATGTGAAAAATATGGCCCTGATCGACGAAGCAGAAGTGGAATTTGGCCGGGGCTTAAACGTACTGACCGGTGAGACCGGTGCAGGTAAATCCATCCTGATCGGTTCGGTGGGGATGGCGCTGGGCAAAAAGACCTCCCGCGATGTGATCCGTGAGGGCGCTTCGTATGCGCTGGCGGAGCTTGTGTTTGAGGTTGAGGATGAAAGAACGGTCAGGGAGCTGGAGGAGATGGGGATCGAGCCGGAGGACGGCCAGATCATCATCAGCCGCAGGATTCAGGAAAGCCGCAGTATCTGCAAGATCAACGGCGAGATCTGCACGGCGGCCCAGGTGCGTAAAGCGGCGGGGTATCTTCTGGATATCCACGGGCAGCATGAGCACCAGTCCCTTCTGTACGCTGACCGGCAGCTAGCGTATCTGGATGCCTATGACTGGGAAAAAATCACGGCATTAAAAGAAAAAACGGCTGCAGATTATCAGAATTACATAACCTGCAAAAAGGAGCTGGAATCGCTGTGCCTGGACGAGGAACAGAAAAAACGGCAGCAGGATTTCCTGACCTACGAGGTGGAGGAGATCGAGGAAGCAACTCTGAAGCCGGGCGAGGATGAAGAACTGGAAACCGCCTATCGCCGGATGTCCAACAGCCAGAAGATCACAGAGGCGCTGCATGAGACCCATGAGCTGTGCGGCTACGACGGCATGCAGAGCGCCGGTTCCATCATCGGCTACGCGATGCAGCGGATACAGTCTGTCAGTGCCTACGATGAACAGGCAGAGCAGTTTACCCGGATGCTCGGCGATATCGACAGCCTTTTGAATGATTTTAACAGGGATCTTTCGGCGTATGTTAGTGATCTGACGTTTTCGGCGGAAGAGTTTGACACCGTGACAAAGCGGCTGGATCTGTTAAACCATTTAAAGGGAAAATATGGCAATTCCATCGAAGATATTTTAAAAACAGCCGAAGAAAAACGTGTCGAACTGGATAAACTGAAGCATTATGAGGAATATAAAGAAGAGCTGCAGGGAAAAGTAAAGGCAAACAGAGATATTCTTGAAAAAAGCAGTGAAGCGTTGAGTCGTGCGAGAAAAAAAGCCGCAGAGGTATTTGGTCGAAAGCTGACGGAGCATCTGGCGGATCTGAATTTTAATGACGTACGTTTTACGGTTGATTTTGCAAAGACAAAGACATTTACGGCAAACGGTACTGATGCGGTGCGCTTTCTGATTTCGACGAATCCGGGCGAACCGTTAAGAGAGCTGGCAGCGGTGGCTTCCGGCGGTGAGCTGTCGCGTATCATGCTGGGTATCCGTACGCTGCTGGCCGAACAGGAGCATACCGGCACGCTGATCTTTGATGAGATTGATACCGGTATCAGCGGACGGACGGCCCAGAAGGTGGCTGAGAAGATGGCGCTGATCAGCCGGGGCTGTCAGGTGCTGTGCATCACGCATCTGCCGCAGATCGCCGCCATGGCCGATCAGCATTTTGAAATCGAAAAGCATGTTGTGGACGGTACGAGTCAGACATCTATCCATACGTTGAACCGGGAGCAGTCCTGCGAAGAGCTGGCCAGAATGCTCGGCGGAATGGAAATTACAGAAGCCGTGCTGAAAAATGCCAGAGAGATGAAGCAGCTGGCCGATGTATCCAAGGAAAAGCTGCGTACGCTGTAAATTTTACCATGACTGCTGTAAACTGTCAGTTTGAAACATACGGAACGAAGCATACTAAGAAGGAGAGTTTGGAATACATTCTGAACTCTCCTTCTATATACTGCGGTTTTAAAGCTTCAGAAAGGATGTGGTCAGATGGCAAAGGACTGTTGCAGAAGATACGGCAGAGCAGGCTTTCTGGGTGTGCTTTTGCTGTGTATGGTGGCGTTTTGTGGCAGGAACGTTTATGCAGCGGATACCAAAGACGAAGCTACAGGTAAAACAGCAGATACGAAAGAAAAGGTATGGATCTCCGGTGAAACGGTCGGCGTGTATCTCCAGACAAAGGGCGTGCTGGTGGCGGATATCGGCACGGTAAACGAAGATGCCGGGCAGGCAGGCTCACCCGCAGAGCATATTGCGAGAGCCGGAGATTATATCCGCAGGATCGGTACGGAGGATATACAGACGAAACAGCAGCTGATCGAACGTATGAGAAAAAATCGCGGAGAGAAGGTCAGCCTGGAGGTGATCCGTGACGGAGAAGCTGTCGAATACGCCCTGCAGCCCGCAAAGGACAGCGAAGGAAACTACAAGCTGGGTCTGTGGGTACAGGATGATCTGCAGGGTATCGGTACGCTGACCTTTGTGCGGGCGGACGGCAGGTTCGGTGCGCTGGGACACGGAATCAGCGATGGAGAGAGCGGTGGACTGGTTCAGCTTTCTGAAGGGCTTTTGTACCGGGCAGGTATACTTGAGATCCAGAAAGGAAAAAGCGGTACGCCGGGAGAGCTCCGGGGCAGTATTTACTATGCGGACAGTGAGCTTTTGGGGACGATCACCGGAAATTCCGGCTGTGGGATCTTCGGTAAGGTGAAAAAAGCAGTGTCCGGCAGCCGCAGACTGCCTGTGGCAAAGCACACCGAGGTGCATACGGGACAGGCACAGATCTGCTGTAATGTCGGCGATGGCGTACAGACGTATACGATACAGGTGGAAAAGGTCAGGGAACAGACAAAGGATAAAAACAAGAGCTTTGAGATCCGGGTGACGGATCCGGCCCTTCTGGCAAAGACCGGCGGGATCGTCCAGGGCATGAGTGGTGCGCCAATCGTGCAGGACGGCCAGCTGATTGGAGCTGTAACCCATGTGTTTGTCAAGGATCCAAAGCGGGGATATGGCGTATTTGCGGAAGATATGATGGAAGTGGCGTAGGAGGAAAGAAGAGTGTCGGGAGGGGCACTCTTCTTTTTTAGGTTGATGAGGCTGGCCTCTTGTGTATAGGAAAAATAGTTCGGAAAAAAGAAAATACTTGACTATATATTTAGATGAACTATTGACAGTATATATATGATTTGTTATAGTAAAGATACATATCTGGGAAAGTTCTTAAGACCAATCGGTCATCGATCCCCATATGAATATAAAATAAGTAGAGTTGGGACGTACTTTTATCATTTATCTGAGAAATAAAGACCGTGTTTTGAATGGTCAGGTCGGACTGACTTTGCGGAAAGGACATTTCTATGAATGAAGGAAGAAACACGGAGAAAAATGTGGGAAATGCAGGAGATACAGGAACCAGTGAAAATGTAGAAAAGACAGAAGATGCAGCATCCGCTAATGCGACGGAGCTGGAGAGGAAACAGTGGCGCGGGCCATATTTTGGGTCGATGCGGCTGGAGCTGAAAGGTAATAAGGAGGGCTATGTGTATGCAAGGGAATATCCTCTGAATATGAAGTCTTTGCTGATCGATATGCTGGCGAGGGCAGATCGGGAAGCTGCGTGGATTTTGGATGAGATTACGGCAAATTTCCGGAAACATAATATCATCGAGTTTAAGTCGCCGGATGATGATCGGAATCTGGATGTGTTTTACAAGACGGTTGGATATGCCTGTTTGTATAAGGCGCAGGAAAGCAGGGTGGGGGAAATTCCGGAGACGGAGATTGCGATCACGTTTATTCGGGAAAGGAAGCCGGAAAAACTGCTGCAGAAGCTGGAAGAATGGTATCATGTGGAACAGTGTGCGCCAGGAATCTACAGGGTGGAAACGGACAAGCCGTTGTTTCCGGTGCAGATTCTGGTGCTGCGGGAAATGGAATGGAGTAAGCATATCTGGATAACGGCGTTGCAGAGGAAAAATTCACTGGAACATGCGAGGGCGTTGATATTGGAGGCGAACAAGTTGAAATATCCAGACGAACAGGAATGGGCGGATGCGGTGTTGCAGTTGGTGGTGGTGAATAACAAAGAAATATTTAAACAGCTTATACAGGAGGGAAAAAATATGTGTCAGGCGTTAAGAGAATTGTTGGATGATGAAATTCAGGAAGAAGTGAATGATGCAGAATGTCGTGGGGAAGCTCGTGGAATAAAGATCGGAGAAGCCCGTACTGCAAAAAACTTCGTTGATATTATTCGTCGTTTAAGAAGTGGTGAGGATGAGGAATCCATCCGGCGATCTGGAGTAGATGAAGCGATACTTAAGATGGTACTCGGTGCATTGTAGAATCGAATTTGAAGTTCTGGCGTAGATAATGAATTATTTGCCATTGCCCGCAACATGTTCCAGCGGCAAATGAATTGCCTGCATAATGCCCTATAATGTCAGAACAGAGAATTAGTTCTCTAATATCGTCCCAGGGGCATCAAAGAGGGATATAAGTTAGTTGGTGAAGGTCTCGTAGAAATACGAGACCTTTTACGTTATAAAAAAGGAACAGCTTCCTGAGTATAGAGAATACAAGTGATCCCCTAAGAAATGATGTGGCTATGTGTGGGCTGTTTTTTTGACAGCAGTTTTTATATAATAATATAATAAAAATAATAGTGAACGATTTTGGCAAAACAGTTGAAAAGCTGTGACGCAAAACTACAGGGCCTGTGAAATGGCAGCCAGTACGGTGTATCCGTTTATTCTGGAAGAAAATCTGACAAAAAATAAAGTGCGCACGATATATAACCAGAGTATTGTCAATAAAGGGCTTTTGGAGACAATGACGATGGATGAGATGCTGGAAAAACTTGAGGGCAGCATCTGTGTGCCGGAAGATCATGAGACGTTGTATGCGGAAATGAACCGTGAAGCCCAGCTGGAAGCCTATCAAAGTGGCAAAAAGCTTTTGCAGGTCAAAGTGCGCCAGCGTGGCGACGATGGCAGTATTCACTGGATGGAGACGAAAAATATTCTGATGCAGAATGTTACCGGTGATGTGTACAGCATATCCCTGACACGGTGTATTGACGACGAAATCCGCCAGACACAGGAGCTGGAGCGGGCCAGAGAAGCTGCAGAAAGCGCCAGCCGGGCCAAGAGTACCTTCCTGTTTAATATGTCCCACGATATCCGGACACCGATGAATGCCATCATGGGATTCTACAATATGGCAGAAAAATATATCCACGATCCTGAAAAGGTGGCGGACTGTCTGCGAAAGATCAATATATCCGGCGACCATCTGCTGCGGATCAACCAGATTGAGCTGAATCTGATCGGCAATGCGATCAAATATACACCGGTTGGCGGTCATATTGTCTATGCGGTGGAGCAGACCGGTGCAAAGGATGGTTATGCGACCTACCGCTGTTCGGTCAGGGATGATGGTATCGGCATGAACGAGACGTTCCGTGAGCAGCTGTTTGAAGCTTTTGAACGGGAAAATAACAGTGTGATGTCCGGCGTCGAGGGTGCCGGACTGGGGCTGTCCATCGTCAGAAAGCTGGTGGAAGAGATGGGCGGCAGGATTACCTGTCACAGTGCGCCGGGCAAAGGGTCGGAATTTATCTGTGAATTTATTTTTAAAACCGGCAGCCGGGAGGATCTGCAGCCACAGGAAACGATGGATAAACCTGTACAGAATGATCGCAGGTTACATATTCTGCTGGTTGAGGACAATCCGCTGAATCGGGAGATTTCAAGGGAGATTCTGGAAAGCAGCGGCTATGCGGTGAAAGAAGCAGAGGATGGCGATATCGCTGTGGAAAAGATCGAAAAGGCAGAGCCGGGGACATACGATCTGGTGCTTATGGATATCCAGATGCCGCGGATGGATGGCTATGAGGCAACCCGCCGGATACGGCAGCTGGACGACAGAAAGATAGCCGGGATCCCGGTCATTGCCGTGACGGCAAATGCTTTTGAAGAAGACAGGCAAAAGGCCCGGGATGCCGGAATGAATGCCCATATCGCCAAGCCGGTCAGTGCCGGGGAGCTGCAGAGAGTGATCGAAGAGGTATTGTAGAGAATGGAGTGGATAAGGAAAGCCGTCTGTCATGCAAAGAAATGTATGACAGGCGGCTTTTACTGCGTACAAAAAAGCTTTCCATGTATCTGACAGAACCCAGAAAGGCAGATATTACGGTAGAAAAGAGAAATCAGATACCGGCGGGAGAGATAATCTGTATGGTATCTAACGACAGATCCTGCGGGCCGTGGATATGGCAGTCCTGCGCCCGCAGATGTTGGATCATATGCCAGATTTCTTCTGTGATTTTTTCTCCCGGATATAGTACCGGAATGCCCGGCGGATACGGTATGACGGCTTCGGCGCTGACACAGCCGACGGCGTGATCCCAGACAACGGTTTCTTTCCGGGCAAACCAGGCCTGCCGCGGTGGGCAGATCATCGGTGGCAGGGACGGCATTGTGGAAAAGGCGGAAGCCTCCGCTGTGTCCGCGGTGGACAGATGGCCGGAGGCGACGGCTTTAAGGGCATCCAGAAGCCGCCGGATATCTTCGCCGGTATTGGCCACGGTGAGGATAGCGAGGGCAACCCTGTCTTCTGCCAGCTCCAGATCCACGCCAAAGCGGGAAAACAGCTGGTCAGAAAAGGCCTGACCGGACAGGGACAGCCGGGTTACGTCGATCGTCAGGCGGCTTTCATCCAGTGCGAAGATGCCGTACTGACCGGTCAGCTCCGTACCCGGGCAGTGCAGGCTGGGAATGGCGCAGATCTCCTTACGGACAAGAGCGGCTGTTTTTTGCAGCGTATTCAGCTGCTCTTTACCGTGAAGTGCCAGCTCCAGGCGGGCGAGATCCAGAGAGGTCATCAGAAGATACGAGGGGCTGGTGCTCTGGACGAGCTTTAAGGCAGCGTCTACAGTGGCAGGGTCAACAAGCGCAGAATGCAGGTGCAAAACAGAGCTCTGTCCCAGCGCACCGGTGACCTTGTGCCAGCTCTGGACACACAGATCCGCGCCGCAGGCCAGTGCCCCGGCAGGCAGAGCATCGGAAAAATACAGATGCGCGCCGTGGGCCTCATCGACCAGCAGCGGAACATGGTGCGCATGGCAGATGTCACTGATCCGGCGGATATCGCTGACCATGCCGTAATAATTGGGCGACACGAGGGCAACAGCACGGATCGAAGGATCGGTGTCCAGTGCTTTTTCTACGGTTTCCGGGCGGATACCGCCGAAAAGCTGCAGGGATTCGATGTATTCCGGCAGCATCCATACCGGTTCTGCTCCGGAGAGGATCAGTCCCATCAGCATGGATTTATGGGCGTTTCTGGGCAGCAGCACCTTATTGCCGGGATGGAGGGTGGACAGAAGCATAGCCTCGTTGCCGCAGGTCGTACCGTTGACAAGAAACCAGCTTCTGTCGGCGCCATACAGCCCGGCGGCCAGCTCCTGCGCTTCTTTTATGGCTCCCTCTGGGGCGTGCAGGTCATCGAGTCCGTGGGCTTCGGTCAGATCATAGCCAAAGATCTGTTCTCCGACATCCTTTACCCATACATCGGAGATACCCCGGGCCGCCCGGTGGCCGGGAATGCAAAAATAGGCCGGCCGGTTGTCTTTATAGTTTTTTACCGCTGTGAAAAGCGGCGCGTTATTCTGGTTCATAGTTGTCTCTCTTTTAACAGTTCTTTATGTTTATTGAGTATAACACAGTTTTTTCTGTCATGCATCCCCGGCTATCCCTTGCTTTTCCCCTGCCTATCTGTTAAAGTTACTGTATATATCGAAAAAGAGAGGTAAATAAGCAATGGCTGAAACATTTAATAATGGTGGCGGCAGCTGCAGCGGCAACTGTGCAAGCTGCGGTGATGACTGCGACCGTTCCACAGTAACTCTGACACTGGATGACGATTCCGAACTGGAATGTTCTGTCATCAGCATTTTCCTGTGCCAGGACAAGCAGTATATTGCCCTGCTTCCGCTGGATGAAAACGGTGAAAATCATGATGGCGAAGTCTATCTGTACCGTTATTTCGAGGTGAACGGCAATCCGCAGCTCGACAATATCGAGGATGATGACGAATACGAGGCAGCTTCCGAGGCATTCGATGAGATGCTCGACAGCGCTGAGTTTGACGAGCTGGTAGACGGCGAGGATCTGTAAGACAAGAAGGTGAAAAGAGATGAAGATTTTTTTCTTCGCACTCAGAGAGTACGATGAACTGCACTTTGTAGAGCAGTACAGCAAACTCTACGACTTTACCTACGAATATACATCGGCGTATCCGACAATGGAAAACGCAGAGCTGGCAAAGGGCTGCGACGCGATATCCATTATCACGAATCCGATGTATCCGGAGATTCTGGATAAGTTTTACAGCATGGGTATCCGCGCCATTTCGACCCGCAGTATCGGTTATGATCACATTGATCTGGAGCATGCCAGAAAGATCGGCATGAAGATCGCCCATGTGACGTATTCGCCGAACAGCGTGGCCAATTATACGATCATGCTGATGCTGATGGCCTGCCGGAAAGCGCCCTTTATCCTTTCACAGGCGGCCGGACAGAATTTTGCCCTGCAGGGCAAGATGGGCCGGGAGCTTTCCCTGTCTACGGTCGGTATCATTGGTACAGGAAAGATCGGTGAGACGGTGGCAAGACACTTAAGCGGCTTTGGCTGCAAAATGCTGGCCTATGACCTGTATCCGAAGGACAGCCTTGCGGGTATTGTGGAATATGTGGATCTCGATACCCTGTATGCTGAGTCAGATATTATCACGCTCCATGCGCCGGGACTGCAGGAAAATCATCATATGATCGACTGTAAGGCCATGGAAAAGATGAAGGACGGCGTGATCCTGGTCAATGCAGCCAGAGGTTCCCTGATCGATACGGAGGCTCTGATCTGCGGACTGGAAAGCAAAAAGATTGGTGCAGCCGCACTGGATACGTTTGAGAATGAAACCGGTCTGTATTATCTGAATATGGAGCAGGAAATTATGAAAAACCGTGACCGTGCCATCTTAAACAGTTTTCCGAATGTGATCCTGTCGCCGCATATGGCTTTTTATACCGAACAGGCTGTATCCGATATGGTTGGCAATTCGATCCGCGGTCTTCTGGGATTTTTCAGGGATGAACCGAATCCGTTTGCGGTACAGTAAATCCGGTCAGTAAGAAAATACGAAAAAACTGATTCACTGGAACAGTTTTTTTCATGGATAGTAAAGGAAAAGGTCTGGCAGTTTGTGCCGGGCCTTTTCCTTTGCCGAAAGACCATGTAAAGTTTGACAGTTATAGCCAAAATTGTTTATAATCAAAGGATAGAAAACGGCAAAAAGAGGGGTACGAAATGAAGCTGATATCATGGAACGTGAACGGGCTCAGAGCCTGTGTGAAAAAGGGATTTCTGGAGAGTTTTGCGGCGCTTGACGCGGATGTGTTCTGTATTCAGGAGAGCAAGCTGCAGGAGGGACAGATCGATCTCGACCTTCCGTGCTACCATATGTACTGGAATTATGCGGAGAAAAAGGGCTATTCCGGTACGGCGGTATTTACAAAGCAGGAGCCGCTTGACGTTATCTATGGTATGGGCGTTGAGGTACATGACCATGAGGGGCGCGTGATCACACTGGAATATCCGGAATTTTATCTGGTGACGGTCTATACGCCCAATTCCCAGAATGAGCTGGCAAGGCTTGACTACCGTATGCAGTGGGAAACAGATTTTCTTACCTATCTGAAACAGCTGGAGGAGAAAAAGCCGGTGATCTTCTGTGGAGACCTGAATGTGGCCCATCAGGAGATCGACCTGAAAAATCCAAAGACCAACCGGAAAAATGCCGGTTTTACCGATGAAGAGAGAGGTTGCTTTACAAAGCTTCTGGAAGCTGGTTTCATTGATACGTGGCGCTATTTTTATCCGGATACGGAGGGGGTATATTCGTGGTGGTCGTACCGTTTCCAGGCCAGAAAGAAGAATGCCGGATGGCGTATTGACTATTTCTGTGTGTCCGAAAGCTTAAAGGATCGTCTGGAGGATGCGAAGATCCATACGACGATCGAGGGTTCGGATCACTGTCCGGTAGAGCTGGATATCAATATATAAGGAGAAAGTGCATGGCGGATAAAAAGATCACAGTCTGGCCCGGTTATAACGATGTCCTGGGACTGACGCAGACAGCGGACGGCTTTCAGGCCGCTGTAGAAAAAAAACAGGCAAAAGAGGTCAGCCTGCGCTTATATGATCCGAAGGATAGAACGCTTGTGGAAGAAATCGCTTTCCCGGAGGAAAGCTGTGTCGGGCAGATCGCATCCGTACAGCTGACAGGAATCCGACATTTTCCGTGGCTGTATACGTTCGTGCTGGATGGCAAAGAGACCCCGGACCCGTATGCCGGGATCGTTTATGGCCGGGAGGCCTTTGGCACAGACCGGATCGGGGGTTGTCTGTGCGGTTATCTGCCGCCGAAATATCTGGCCAGAGAGCAGCCGTATCTGGCAGCACAGGATACGCTGTTGTATAAACTGCATGTACGTGGCTGTTCGATGGATGCGTCCTCCGGTGTGCGCCGCAAGGGGACGTTTGCCGGGGTAAAGGAACGTCTGGGATATATCCGGGAGCTTGGCATGAGCGGACTGGTGCTGATGCCCTGTTACGATTTCTTTGAAAGAAAACCGCACCGGACGATCGGGAAATATGAAGCGCCGGAGGATATGGCGGGCCCCGTCAATTACTGGGGGTATACCGATGGCTTTTATTTTGCACCGAAGTCTTCCTACTGTTATGGTAAAAATCCACAAAAGGAGTTCACAGATCTTGTACAGGCTGCACATACCGCTGGTCTGGCCGTCTATATGGAGTTCTATTTTGGAAAGAATGCCGCGGCAGCGTTTATCAGCCGGGTACTGTTATTCTGGAAGCAGCAGTATGGCGTGGATGGCTTTGCCGTCTTTGGCCCGGACATCCCGGTGGCAGAGCTTGCGAAGCATCCGGCTCTTGCCGCTACACGGCTGATCTTTTCCTGGGCGGATGAGCAGATCTACGGGGAGGATAAGCCGGTATGCCGCCATGTGGCGACGGCGGACAATCATTTCCAGTGCTGTGTCCGTTCCTATATGAAGAGTGATGAGAACCAGCTGCATGCCTTTATGCAGGCCAGCCGCAGCAATCCGCCGTATATCGAGAGGGTCAATTATGTGGCCTCCCATGACGGCTTTACGCTGCAGGATACAGTCAGCTATGATTTCCGCCACAACGAGGCCAACGGTGAGGACAACCGGGATGGCAGTTGGCAGAATTACAGCTGGAACTGCGGTGAGGAAGGCGCTTCCCGCAAAAAGCAGATTCTTTCCCTGCGTACGATCCAGAAGAAAAATGCGCTGATGATGCTGTATCTGGCCCAGGGTATACCGATGCTGTATGCTGGGGACGAATGTGGCAATTCCCAGCAGGGCAACAACAATGCCTGGTGTCAGGATAATCCGCTGGGCTGGGTGAATTACAGCCGCAAAAAGGCGGATAAGAGCTTTTTGCAGTTTGTGCGACAGCTGATCGCTTTCCGCCGGGCACATCCGGTATTTTCGATGAAAAAGCAGCCGCGCAATACCGATTATCAGGCCAAGGGAGCGCCGGATCTGTCGTACCATTCCGCGCGTGCCTGGGTTGTGGGGACGGAGCCTGCCGACCGCGGCGTCGGGATGCTGTACAATGGTGCTTATGTGGAGGCGGAGACAGAGCAGTATCTGTACGTTGTCTACAGTATGTACTGGGGTGAGGCAGAGTTTGCACTGCCGACACTTGGCAGCGGATGGCAGTGGTGTCTTCTGGCGGATACGCGCCGGGAGGAGACCTTTATTGCTGTCGGGCAGGAGGAGCCTTTGATGGATCAGAAGATGGTGAAGGTGACAGGCCGCTGTGTGCAGATCTACTGTGCCAGAAAAACGGCAGAGCCGGAGAAAAAGCCGGTAAAGGAAAAACGTAACAGACAGAAAGTGTGAATCCATGAGAAAACCAACGCTGTATGGCGCTTTGCACCATTTTAAAACGATTACGACACATAAAGTACTGGTCATGCAGAAATGCTTTAAGGTCGGTCTGTACCGGCAGGGACTGATGCACGATCTGTCCAAATATGCGCCCACAGAATTTCTGGTCGGCGCCAGCTACTATCAGGGAAACAGAAGCCCGAACAATGCGGAGCGGGAGGATATTGGCGTGTCGCTGTCCTGGCTGCATCATAAGGGCCGCAACAAGCACCATTACGAATACTGGGTAGATTATGATCCGAACCGGGGTGAGCGCATCCTTGCGGGAGCCCGGATGCCAAGGCGCTATGTGGCTGAGATGGTCATGGACCGGATCAGCGCTTCACAGGTGTATAATGGCAAAAATTACAATAACCAGATGCCGCTGGAGTACTATGAGCGAAACAAGGACAAGCTCTGGTTTGTGCATGAGAAGACAAAGCGGGAGCTGTCCTATATTCTGAGGATCCTTGCGGAGGATGGCGAGGACGCCATGTACGAGTATGTACGGTATGTATATCTGGGAAAACGATAGGATTTTTTTGCAGACTCCTGCAGGATTGCAGGAGTCTGTAGTATGCATGTATGAAAAATATGCAGCAGGAAGCTGTGCAGACAACGGGAGAGAATATAGATGAATCTGCTGACAATAGAACATATTCACAAAGTATACGGAGAAAAGACGGTATTTGAAGATGCCTCCTGTGGTATTCAGGAGGGAGACAAGATCGGGATTATCGGCATCAATGGCACGGGCAAGACGACACTCTTACGCATTCTGGCCGGTGTGGAGGAGCCGGATGACGGACAGGTCGTGATGCAGAACAATCTGCACATCACCTGGCTGCCGCAGAATCCGGAATTTCCGAAGGAAGAATCCATCCTGTCCTATGTGATGGCGCAGGCCGCCGGTGACTGGAATATCGAGGGCGAAGCCAAGAGCATTTTAAACCGGCTGGGATTTACCGACTATGATACCAGCGTGACCCATCTGTCCGGCGGGCAGAAGAAGCGTGTGGCACTGGCAAGGGCCGTCGTCAATCCCACGGATGTGCTGGTGCTGGATGAGCCGACCAACCATCTGGACAATGAGATGGTGGTATGGCTGGAGGACTATCTGAAAGCGTTTCGTGGCGTTGTTGTCATGGTAACGCATGACCGCTATTTTCTGGATCGTGTGACAAACCGGATTCTGGAGATCGACCATGGCAGCCTGTACAGCTATCCGGCGGGGTACGAGGGATTTCTGGAAATGAAAGCCCAGCGGGAAGAGATGGAGCTGGCCAGCGAGCGCAAGAGAAAGAGCATCCTGCGCATGGAGCTGGAGTGGGCCAGCCGTGGCTGCCGCGCCCGTTCGACAAAGCAGAGAGCCCGGCTGGAACGTCTCGAAGACTTGAAAAACGGTAAAGCACCGGCTCCGGTACAGCATGTGGAGCTGGATTCCATAGAGACCCGTATGGGCAAAAAGACGATCGAATTTTCCCATATCCGCAAGGCGTATGGCGACAGGGTGCTGATCCGGGATTTCAGTTATATCCTTCTGAAGAACCAGCGGCTGGGCATTATCGGTCCGAACGGCTGTGGAAAATCTACTTTATTAAAAATGCTGATCGGACAGGAAACCCCGGATGCGGGTACGATTGAAATCGGTGAGACGATTAAGATCGGTTATTTTGCCCAGGAGACGCCGATTCTGGATAAAAGACAGCGTGTGATCGATTATATCAAGGATACGGCAGAGTATATCCAGACAAAGGATGGCCGGATCTCGGCGTCACAGCTTCTGGAACGTTTTCTGTTTGATTCTGCGATGCAGTATACGCCGCTGGAAAAGCTTTCCGGAGGGGAGCTGCGCCGTCTGTATCTGTGCAAGGTGCTGATGGAGTCTCCGAATGTACTGATCCTCGACGAGCCGACAAATGATCTGGATATTCCGACACTGACAATCCTGGAGGATTATCTGGACAGCTTTGTGGGCATCATCATCACGGTATCCCATGACCGGTATTTTCTGGATAATGTTGTGGACAGGATCTTTGCCTTTGAGGACGATGGTTACCTGCAGCAGTATGAGGGCGGTTATACGGAATACCGGGAGATGTATAAGCTCCGCCATCCGCAGGAGATAACGGAGAAGCCGGAAGAGGAGAAAAAGGAAAAGACAGCCAAAACCCACGAAAAGCGTCTGAAATTCTCCTATAAGGAGCAGAAGGAATACGAGACGATTGACGACGATATCGCCGCTCTAGAGGATCGTCTGGAACAGATCGAAAAGGAATTTCTGCAGTTTTCCCGAGATTTCGTCAAGCTTGGCGAGCTGGAAAAGGAGAAGGCAGAGAAGGAGCAGGCGCTGGAAGAGAAGATGGAGCGCTGGGAGTATTTAAACGAGCTGGCCGAGGCCATCGAGGCACAGAAAAAATAGAGCCTGTCGGAAAGAAAACTGCACACTTTGCCCGTTTTGGTGTCCGTTTCGGCGGAAAAAACTATTGACAAAAAACAGAAATTCGGTAATAATGACAGGCATGAAGGACAAAGGCGTCCGTGTGAAGATCACACGGGCGTTTTTTAGTGGAATAATATAAAACAGACCATAAACATGCAGTGATGGCAGGCAGTGAGGTAACGTATGGACTTACAGAAAAATATTGCATATAATCTGAAAAAAATCAGGCAGCAGCATAATATCAGTCTGGACATGCTTTCGGATCAGACAGGCGTCAGCAAGAGTATGCTGGGACAGATCGAAAGAGGCGAGGCCAATCCTTCGATCGGCGTATTGGGAAAGATCACGAGTGGACTGCATATCGAGCTGCAGGAGCTGACAAAGGAGCCACAGAATGCGTTGGTACTGCAACGGCAGCAGGATCTGCGGCCGGTCAAGGAGGGAAGAAGCCAGTACCAGATCTATAATTTGTTTTCCCCGGAGGAAAAGAAGAATTTTGAGATCTACCAGATTGAGATCATGCCGGGGCAGAGCTATACGAGCGGTGGCCACGGCATGCACACAAGAGAATACGTGCTGGTATCCCAGGGCAGCCTTCAGCTGGAAGTTGACAATGCCATGTATACTGTGGAGGAGAAGGATTCCGTGCGATTTGATTCGGATAAGGCACATGTGTACAGAAATGTCGGAGAAAGCATGCTGGTGCTGCATGTGGTGCTGACGTTTTAAAGTGAACCTCCCCTGTGGCTTTTGGCCGGGGTATAAAAAAATGGGTTTCGATAAAAATCGAAGCCCATTTTTTATATATAGCAGGGTGTGGCAGAAGATCATGACAGATCCAGCTTGAAATCCAGCTTTTGATCCCTGATAAGCGGACTGTCCTCCGGTGTCCACAGCATGGCAGCCGGAGTGTAGAGTACAGCACGTTGCAGCTGGTGTTTTGTCAGCAGCTGGTGCAGGGCGGTATGCAGGGCGTTGCCGGAAAGGGTGGTTTCCAGAACTAGCAAGGTATCGCCGTCACAGTCGTATAAAAGCAGATCCTCTGTCAGAGATTTTTCTGTATCAGAAGCGTGAGGCGTATCATCTGTACCGGTTTCTTCAGCCACAGAAACTGTATAAACCAGTGCTTCACCGTTTTCACGTTCAGCGCAGGCGATGGCGAAGGCAAGCGCCGTATCGTCCCACTCGACGTAGCCGTCTTTTCCAAAATGCGCATCGCGGATGCGGTGATAGTCGGAAGCAGAGCATGGATTGCAGGTGTGACTGGAAAGCCAGCCCAGATCAACGGCCAGATTCGTCAGCAAAAGCTCCTGCTGCTGTCCGTCTGCACAGGAAATAAAGTCCTGTGCCCCGTAGTAGCTCTGTAACGAGTTTTCAGCAGGTGTCAGAAGAAGCACTTCCTCCCACAGATCCTTGGCGGTATCCAGCACTTTTCTGGCGTATCCCTGTTCCCGGGCATTTCTGGCGGTGGCTACGGCATAGACATAGCGTACAGGTATACGTTCTTCTCCCTGCCAGATCTGTGCCGGAAGGAAGCTGGCCATAGAAACCGGTTTCTGGTCGATACAGTAAATCAGCATATTTTCAGCAGTCAGACGCTGATCCAGATAAAAACGGATAAAGTCCGGTGTATCGCCAAAGGCTTCCTGCCAGAGTGCTATGATATCCGCTTCATGGGCCGGGCGGTGCATAAAGACTACCGGAGAGAGTTTTGCGTCAAATTTGCGCAGCAGGATTTCGGGATAATAGGAAAGCTTGGCCTTTCGAAGCCCCGGATCGCCGGCATCGTCCTCGCGGTTGATATATTTGTAGCCCTTGCAGGCATGTTCGACAAACTGCTGGTTGATCATCGGATAGGCGCCCTGATATTCCGGCAGCGCCTTTTCAAAATGAACGACAAAAACGTCATCGTTGACCGGCTCACCCATGCAGAAAGCAACGACACGGCCTTTCTGGCGCAGAACACCGCCGGTCAGACCGAGGGTATCCTTCATTTTAAAGGCTGTCTCGAGCACTTTCAGCTCAATGGCCATCTCATCGTTCCATTTATCCTCCCGGGAGAAGACCCAGCGCTTGCAGAGTGCGCGGCATTCTTCCAGATTGTTGTCGGTCAGAGGTTCATAGCTCCATTCTCCGGCGTCCTTGAAGCGGGCGATATGGTTGCGCTTGTTATGCATCTTGCGGCCGGTCAGGGTGGCGAGCTTGTCCCTGTCGTACAGATAATCGGCGTAATCCCTGTCCTCCTCGATCAGAAACTGATCCGGATACCAGTTCAGCAGAAGCTCTCTGTCGGCTTCACTGATGGAATTCATGATCAGTGTGCGGCCGCTTTTCCGGAAATCTGCGATCAGCTCATCCAGAGCGGCTTTCTTGTCGCCGGGGCCGATCGGAAAGGAGTAGATAAAGCAGTCACCGTGCATCAGTTCATCCCAGGGATATTCGCCGCACAGTCCGTAACGGACGATACAGCAGCCGTGGGATTCACATGCTTCGATATGGTATTTGACACCCCAGAGAATATTGGTGCCAAAGGTGTATTCGCTGCCGGACCAGCCATCGTGAAATAAAAGCGGCTGCATCCAGTCCTTGTCAGCTAATGTAACTTTGTGAAATGAAAACATAAAAAACCTCGTAACTTAATTTTGCATGGCACGGAAGGCGTCGAGCAGTTCGGTGGCTCTGGAAAGCAGATCGATACCGTCCTCGGTGCGGCCGGTGTCCATGTAAAGAAGGGCCAACTCGTTTAAGATGCAGGCATACAGATAGTTGTCCGTTGCTTTGTGGGATTCAAAGCTTTCCCGGGCTTTGGTAAAGCATTTTTCCGCCTGCTCGTTTGCCTGCAAAGGACGGCAGCATGATCCCAGATTGTACAGTGTCGTAGCGTAGGCCATGGAGTCTTTGCCCTTGTTCAGGGCGCAGAGCTCCAGCGCTTTGGAAAACAGCTCCCGGGCCTCTTCGTAGCGGCCACAGCTCCGGTAAAAGCCGCCGAGCTCACTTTCGGCAGCCAGAAGCAGCTGCGAGTTAAAGGTTTCTCCGTCTTTATAGAAATTTACGTGGAAGGTCAGAAAGCGTTCGACCTCTGCCGGATTTCCGGCTTCGTAAAGGGTGTCGAGATGCTGGTAAAATTCATCCTGTGTCATAATGTTCTCCTTAGGTGTAAGCTGTTTCCTATCATATCATTGGAAAAAGAGGAAAACAAGGGCGGACAGCTCAGAAAATCAGGGCAGGAGTGATGAAAATGTCCAAAAACCGGAAAAAATGAGGTCGAAAAAGAAAAACAGAGTAAAAAAGTAGGAATACTACATATCTGATAAAAAAGAGAAGTTGCGTGGTATGCCAAAATAGGGTAAACTGAAACAAGTCCATACGCAAAAAGTATGGAAATCCTGTTTGAAGAACAGGCGGAGAGGAGAAAGAGAGTTATGCAGGCATTATTTGATGCAATCAATGCAGTGTGCGGTAAGATACAGATCGTCTCTGATCTGTTCTGGGATTTTCCGACCAATCTGTCCTGGTATGCCTGTATCCCGATTCTGGGCAATTTTTCACTGGCGATCATCCTGCTGATCGGTACAGGTGTTTTCTTCAGCTGCAGACTGCGCTTCATTCAGTTGCGCAAGTTCCGTCATGGTATACATGTTCTGCGGACGAGCAAGGCAGAGAGTACGGGTATTTCCCCGCTGGCTGCGTTCTTCCTGTCCACGGCGATGCGAGTCGGGCCCGGCAATATCCTTGGTGTTACCGGTGCGATTTCTGTTGGCAGCCCGGGCGCGTTGTTCTGGATGTGGATTTCCGCATTCTTCGGCATGGCAACAGCCTATACCGAATCGACCATGGCGCAGATTTTCAAGGAAAAGAAAGACGATGAATACATAGGTGGTCTTTCCTTCTATGGTAAGAGACTGTTAAAGGGCTCTGCCATAGCCGGTGTTGTCCTTTCGGTTATGTATATCGTGTACGCCCTTCTGTGCTTCCCGGCGCAGGGCTTTAATACGGTATCCTCTGTGGGGCAGATTGCCGAGATCGTTACAGGAAAGAGTATCGATACCAATTCGGCACTGTACTGGATCGCCTTTGCGGTACTGATCGTTGTGCTGATCGCGGTTTCCTTTGGCGGTATTAAAAAGGTTACAAAGCTGACCGACGTTCTGGTACCGATCATGGCAGTGATCTACGTGCTGACCGTTCTGGTGCTGATCGTAGTGAATGTGACAAGAATCCCGTGGTTCTTCTATGCCGTATTTACGGAAGCTTTCAAGCCGGAGGCTGTCTTTGGCGGAGCCTTTGGTATCGCGCTGGTACAGGGTGTCAAG
Source organism: Ruminococcus bromii (assembly GCA_963603285.1). Classification (GTDB taxonomy): domain Bacteria; phylum Bacillota; class Clostridia; order Lachnospirales; family Lachnospiraceae; genus UBA11957. Next base: position 1,559 of record CAVCMG010000016.1, on the reverse strand, counting down.
CGAGGCCTGATGTCCAACGAAGCCGGACAGGGTACCATCACCATGCCGGCTGCTGCTTCCAATGCAGAGCATCCGTGTGATCAGGGCTGTGTACAGGCTGTCGGCGTATTTCTGGATACTATCGTTATCTGTACACTGACCGGTTTTGTTGTCGTTATGGGCCGTGTATGGCAGACGGACGCTTCTGCGGCATGGTTTGATCTCGGCAAGCTGCCGAAATTCCTGGCTTCTGTCACAGAGCTGACGCCGGGTACGACCTTTAATTCGGCGATATCCCTGCTGGTTTCGGTCTGCTTTGGTCTGTTTGCATTCACCTGTCTTCTGGGCTTTATGTCCTTTACGGAGATCTGTGCAAACCGTATTTCCCAGAGCAAGGTCTTTATCAATGTGATCCGTGTGCTGTGTCTGTTCGTTGTTTCCTTCGGTGTGCTGACCAGCATTGCCGGTATGGATCTGGGTTCCTTATGGGATCTGTCAGACTTTGCCAATATTCTGATTGCTTACTGCAATATTCCACTGTTGTACATCGGTTTTAAGTATGTCAGTCGTGCGACGAAGCATTTTGAGAAAAAGGACGGTACGCCGTTCACATCCGAGGTTGTCGGTATCGATGTACCGGTCTGGGATGAACGGGCAAAAACAAAAAATAAATAATCTGTCGTGTACAGAAAAAAGCTCCGGAACTGTCAGAAACAGACAGTTGCCGGGGCTTTTTTGTCAGGCATATGAAAAATGGTTCAGTAAAGCTGTTTGGCGTGTTTCCATAAAACATGTATGAAATCAGCTTTCCGGCTCCTTCACCAGCTCCATCAAGGCAAAGGAGTACTGCAGGGCCAGCCGTTCTGCGGCATCGTCCAGATTGGTTTTTGCCAGCTTCTGGATACGTTCGAGCCGGTAAAAGAGGGTGCTGCGGTGGATAAACAGCGTATTGGCTGTCTGCAGGACGTTGCGCTCCAGTGACAGATAGATCTGCAGGGTGCGGTACAGCTCGGTATGATTCTTTTCATCGTACTGCTTCAGAATACGCAGCTTTGGCGAGCATAAAAGCGTCGGCGAGATCTGCTCTGTGCTTCTGGCCAGTACATAGTCCATCATATAGTCGTCAAAGCGGTAGCACCAGATCATGCTGCCGCTTTTCTGTCCGAGACGCAGGGCAGCGCAGGCCTGCAGATAGCCCTGACGGAAATAGAGAAAATCGTGCAGCTCAGTGCTTACGCCCATCTTGAACAGTCCTTCGCGCAGGATGATCGCCAGACCGCTCAACACCTCGGATATAGAAGAATTTTTGATGGTCAGATTGACGCAGACAACGATACCCTGTCCATAGACAAAGGCACAGCCATCGGGAATCTGCAGCTCAATATGTCCGAGAGTAGCCTGGGTCGAATACATCTGTTCGGCGTTGGAACCGGCTTCGAGCCGCAGACAGAGGTAACGGTCAGATTTATTCCAACCCTGATAGACCAGAAAGTCCTGTACCTTGCCGATATCCGGCGTTTCATCATTATAACCCGTCTTTCTGCGAAAGACACCAATGCGTCATGAAACGTGTTGGCTAG
>CAVCMG010000015.1:0-62271 GCA_963603285.1 Ruminococcus bromii | reverse complement strand
CAGTAATATCTCTGTAAAAATCGTCCGAATCTGTATCAACAAAATGCTTATATTTTCCGGCAGATACAGTTCTGTTTTGCCAAGTGAGAGCGGAAGCCGTGGTTAAAGAAGAAAATAATAAGCAAGTAGCAATCAATAAAGAAAAAATACCGTATCGAATAATGGAAATTTTTTGGACATGGTACTCTCCTTTCTGAAATTCAAGAATATGTAGTTTAATGATTAAAACTATAAAATAACCATCGGAAACACCTCCTTCGATGAATTTGTAATTGAATTATCTGTATTGTATATATAAAAAAACAATGCGTCAATAATATTTTGAAAAAAATTATATTTGAATCAAATATAATTGTAAAAAGAAAATGATTGACAAATGTTGTTTGAAAATATAATCTAAAGACAGATATACTATGTAAGGGTAATTATGGTGAATTTATGGCAGCAAAAAATTCATTTAAAAAAGGAAATATTGAATTACTATTACTGGCTATTCTTCGTAAAGAAGATTGTTATGGCTATCAGATTACACAATCCATAAAAGAGTTGTCAGAAGAGCGGATCACAGTAACGGAAGGAGCATTGTATCCTATTCTGTATCGACTGTCAGATCAGGGTTACGTGACAGAGGAAGAACGGCTGGTTGGCAGGCGGATGAAAAGAGTATATTATCATCTGAATGAAAAAGGAGAAAGCTACTTTCAGGAGTTGCTGGAAGAATATAAGCAGACGCAGATTGGTATGCAAAAGATTCTTGCAGCGACATTGGCAGAAGGGAGTAGTATAGGAAATGAATAAGGTGTCGAAAAGATACATTAAGGATATACGACTCTTTTTGAAATTATATGGAAAAACAGAAAGAACTTTTCTGCGGAAAATGAAGGAACGGATTCAGGATTACCAGATAGAACATGAGGGATGCAGTTATGAAGAGCTGGTGGAAGAATTTGGTACACCGCCAGAAGTCGCAGCAGTATACCTGCAAGAATCTGATGAAAAAATACTGTATAAAAAAATGCGGATTCGTACATGGCTAAAGGCAGTTGTAGCAGTCCTTTTGGCTTTACTGCTTAGCTATACCATATGGGATCAGTGTTTACTATACGCAGGCCATGTAGCCAGTCAGAATTCTGATACGGGCAAAGAATACATTTATTATGAAAAATTTGAGGAGGACAAGTAGATGAAGAGAATACTTTCAGGATTGTTATTAGTGATGACATTATTTGCTATGATTCAGTGGCCGGTGAATACATATGCAATGGATATGAAAGCACCTGTATCTATTGAATATATGGAGGATGGCAGTTCGCTGGAAATATATATAGAAGAGACGGAGAGCTTTGCAAGAACTCAGTCAAAATCAGGGAAAAAGACAGCCGTTAAGAAAAATGCTTCAGGGGATAAAGTGTGGAGTGTGACAGTAACTGCATCCTATACATATGATGGGAAGTCTGCAAAATGCACAAGTTCATCTGTCAGCACGGCATCCTATAGTACGTATTGGAAAAAATATGCGGCATCCGCTTCAAAAAGTGATGCATCAGGAACTGCATCTGCTACATTTAAAAAATATGAAAATTCCAAAGTGACAGATACGCAGACACAAAAAGTGACATTGACATGCAGTGCGTCAGGAAAACTTTCATAGATGCTAAGGAGTTTGTGTGCACACAATGGAAAAATATGTAAAGAAATATGCGGTAAATATACGAAAAACATTTCCAAAGTATGGAAAAAGGGAAAAAATATACGTCAGACATTTATTGGACGGAGTACAGGAATATACACTGGAGCATCCGATCTATTCACTGGATGAGATAGAAAACGTATTTGGGACACCAGCTGAGGTGGTCTCTTCATACTGGCATGAAATGAATTCGGAAGAATTGGTGCAGGAAATGCGCCAGAACGACAGAATACGAAAACTGATATACAGCGGTATCACGGTTGCTGTTGTAGTGTGGTTAGTATTTTGTGGAAGTCGTTATTATATATACAGAGATGCTTTAAATGCCAATGCGGCATATAGGGAAATATATATAGAAGATTTGGATGAAAATTAGAGAATCAACATTTGTAAAAGCATTTCAATTGTAAATAGCATGAAAAAAGAGTATTAAAAAAGCTCCGGCACACCAAATCGGTGTGACCGGAGCTTTGTATATACATAGGAATTAGCAGATACCCTGTGCCAGCATAGCATCAGCAACCTTTTCGAAACCGGCGATATTGGCACCAGCAACGTAGTTACCTTCCATGCCGTAGCGTTTAGCGGCATCGTCGATGTTGTGGTAGATGTTAACCATGATGTTTTTCAGTTTGGCATCTACTTCTTCGAAAGTCCAGCTCAGACGCTCGGAGTTCTGGCTCATCTCGAGTGCGGATGTGGCTACACCACCGGCATTACTTGCTTTACCGCAAACAAACAGTACGCCGTTGTCCTGCAGATACTTGGTAGCATCCAGAGTGGTCGGCATGTTAGCACCCTCACATACAGCCTTGCAGCCGTTGGCAACGAGCTGTTTTGCATCATCGATCAGCAGCTCATTCTGTGTAGCACACGGAAGAGCGATATCGCATTTGATCTGCCATACGCCGCGGCCCTCATGATACTGAGCGCTCGGTCTCTTCTCAGCATACTCTGTCAGACGGGCACGATGTACTTCCTTAACCTCTTTCAGCAGAGCTACATCGATACCTTCCGGATCGTATACCCAGCCAGTGGAATCAGATACAGTAACAACCTTGGCACCCAGCTGCTGTGCTTTCTCGCAGGCGTAGATCGCAACGTTACCGGAACCGGATACGCAGCATACCTTGCCTTCCATGGACTCGCCGTGGCATTTCATCAGCTCTTCTGTGAGATACAGAAGACCATAACCTGTAGCCTCTGTACGGGCAAGGGATCCACCGAAGCTTAAACCTTTACCTGTCAGCACGCCTTCGTATGTGCCGCGCAGCTTTTTGTACTGACCGAACATGTAACCGATCTCACGGGCACCTGTACCGATGTCGCCGGCCGGTACGTCTACGTCAGCACCGATATATTTGTAAAGCTCTGACATGAAGCTCTGGCAGAATGCCATGATCTCACGGTCAGATTTTCCTTTCGGGTCAAAATCGGAACCACCCTTGGCACCACCGATCGGCAGTCCTGTCAGAGAGTTCTTGAAGATCTGCTCAAATCCAAGGAATTTGATGATACCGATATATACGGACGGATGGAGACGAAGTCCTCCTTTGTACGGTCCAATAGCGTTGTTGAACTGTACACGGTAACCGGTGTTGACCTGAACCTGTCCCTTGTCGTCTACCCACGGCACACGGAACTTGATCTGTCTGTCCGGCTCGCACAGACGCTCTAACAGAGCTTCTTTACGATATTTTTCTTCGTTGGCATCGATGACCGGTCTTAAAGAGTCGAGGACTTCCTCAACAGCCTGTAAAAATTCCGGTTCTGCAGCGTTCTGTTTTTTGACTCTTTCGAGTACTTCATCTACATAACTCATTTCGCAATTCTCCCTTTTGTTTTTGCTTTTATGCAAGATTTGTTTCGACTTTGATATTTTAATGCAAAAAAACAAAAAATGCAATATATCTTACAAAAATTGCAATAAAATAGTTGATTGTCAATAATATAACAGATTTTCGGGATTTTTTTGAAAGTGGACACATGAAAAATTGCACAAATCGATATACAATATCGTACGAAAGTGAAGCGGATTATACAGTCTGTAATTTGTGGCTTCTTGTAGAGCAAAAAGAGATATGCTAAAATCGGAGCAGAACAAAAGCATAAAAAAGGTGGAGCTGGCAGATGAGCCTGTCCACTGTGATCATGACATATACAAAATACAGACAGATGAAAAAGGAGAAGAAGCCTATGACAGAGATATATGAACAGGAAAAGGAACTGCGAACGATGCTGACAGAACAGGAGGTTCCTGAGAAATTAACAGAGAAGATACTGGAGTTTCGCCGCACACATGCCCTTCCGGAGGAGGCAGCAGCGCGTCTTCGGAAACCGGTTATGCCGTTTTATGGGAAGGAGATCCTGATCATGGCGATCACCGGACTTTTAGAGGGCGAGAACCTTCTGCTGACCGGACCGAAAGCCACCGGTAAAAATGTGCTGGCGGAGAATCTGGCCTGGATTTTTGGCAGACCTTCCTATAATGTATCGTTCCATGTCCAGACGGGCAGTGCAGAGCTGATCGGTACGGATACCTTCCGCAACAATCAGGTGGAGCTGAGAAAGGGCAGCATCTGTCTGTGCGCCGAGCAGGGAGGATTCGGTATCCTCGACGAGATCAATATGGCTAAAAACGATGCGGTTTCAGTGCTGCATGCGGTGCTGGATGACCGGCGGTATATGGATATTCCGGGCTATGACCGGATGTATCTGGACGATGCCACCCGCTTTATTGCGACGATGAACCATGGCTATGCCGGTACGAGAGAGTTAAACGAGGCGCTGGTATCCCGTTTTATGGTGATCGAGATGCCGAAGCAGTCCGAGGAGACGCTGGCAAAGATTTTGAAAAAGGATTTCCCGACAGCCGATGCCGAAAAGCTGTCCCAGTTTATCGGTGTATTTCTGGATCTGCAGGAAAAGGCGGAGAATGGCGAGATTTCCACAAAGGCGCTGGATCTGCGTGGACTGATCGCTGCATTAAAGACGATCCGCTGTGGATTATCTCCTGTAAAAGCGATGCAGATGGGGATCGTCAATAAGTGTTTTGATGCGTTTGAGAAAGATATCGTGCAGGATGTTGTGAATGTGCGGATTCCGGAGGACTGGACATCGGAGGATATTTTTTAATATATGAACACGGACTATATCAGTACCTATCAGCTGGAGATCGAAAACAGAATAAAGAATATGGTCTGGACCATCTGTGGCGATTATTCCCTGAAAGCCCGGCCGGATATCGAGTTGTACAGAAAGGCACCGGATATCGCGCTGTACGATGCGATCAAGCAGGGGGCCTTTTCCCGGTATTTTGATCAGGGGGCGTTGAGTCTGTATCTGATCAAAAAGATCTATCTCGGTGCGGATGAGACGAAGCTTTTATATCTGTCCCAGCTTTGTATGGAAGCTGCGGTGAGTGAGAAGATCGCAAAGGACCGTCCGGGCAGTGTGTCGGTGAGAAAAAGAGCTTATCAGGCGATTCTGGCCACGGATGAAGCCAATATGGTGATGCATAAGATGGGGCGTGTCAAGCTGGTCTGGATCCGGTCGAGACTGGGCATCTACCGTTTTACATCCTCCGAAGGGGAACGCCATCTGGGACTTCTACAGGATATCAGTGAGATCACAGAGACGGATGAACTGATCGCCCGGCTGGATGAGCTGTATAACCGCTGGGTGGACACATCTTTTGTGCGGGAGCACGGCACGCTTGCTGATGTGCTGGCGGTGACGATCGAGGAAATGCAGGATTTTGACTGGAAGGATTTCCTTTCCGAGGAGATGATCGAGGAAAATCTGGATAATCTGCTGGAAAAGATGAGCCGGGAGATGATGGCGACCCATCATCCGGAAGAGACGGAGGAAAAGCAGGAGTCTATACGGCAGGAAAAAAAGGTGACCTATGTAACGGAAGAGGATTTTGCCAAAGTCTACAGTTATATAGAAAAGAATTTTGGCCGCACCTATATGACACCGCTGGAAGAAAAAAAGAAGAATTACCAGTACTGTAAGGGGATTCATGCGGATTGCGGGGTATATTATACGAAGGGAATCCTTGCATCCCCGGTGCTGCGCAATTACCAGTATATGTATGCGGGCAGGGAAAAAAGAAACAACGAAAACTATCTGAAACAGCATTACACACTGGTACGGCAGAATATAAAGACGCTGACGGAGCTTCTGAAAAAAACGATGGTCTTAAAGGATGAGATCAATTATCTGCCGTCCGACAGCGGCACGCTTGTGCCGTCCCGGCTGTGGAAGGTGGGACGGGTGTGCGATCCGAAGCTGTTTATAAAGGAACAAAAGGAGCGGCAGCAGGAGCTGGTGGTGGAGATCCTGATCGATGCCAGCGGTTCCCAGCGGGTGCGCCAGCCACAGGTGGCGATGCAGGCGTATATCCTGACGAGGGCGTTGAGCAATGTGGGGATTGCCCATCGGGTAACGGGCTTTTGTACGTTCTGGGATTATACGGTATTGCAGCAGTACCGGGATTACGATGATCCGCCGGAAGCAGATGCCGGGATCCTTGCCTTTACGACAGGCTCCAATAACCGGGACGGACTGGCGCTCAGAGCGGCCGCCGGTGATCTGATGGAGAGGGATGAGGAAAAGAAGATCCTGTTGTTTTTAAGCGACGGACGACCCTACGATGTGATCGCCAACCGTCCGAATGCCAGAAATCCGGCGGCTTACTGTGGGGATTATGCCATTAAGGATACTGCAGCCGAGGTGCGGGGACTCAGAAACAACGGCGTGGCTGTTCTTGGTATTTTTGCCGGTGAGGAGAAGGATCTGGAGGCGGAGAAAAAGATCTTTGGCCGGGATTTTGCGTATATCCGGGATCTGAACAATTTTTCCAAAGTGACCGGACGGTATCTGGCAAAGCAGCTGGAAGAATAGGCCAGCCTGTGAAAATATTATGAAAATGTTAAAAATGTTACAGAATCCCTTTTCAATTTAAGAAAAATGGTTTACAATCAGTGGGATGAAAAACACGATGGGGAGCATACGTGTAAAAAGGAGGAGTTGTATGATTACGTTGGAAGGCGTTACAAAGTCCTATAATCCAAAGGGACAGCCTGCCCTTAACAATATATCCTTACATATAAATAAGGGGGAATTTGTATTTATCGTAGGTAACAGTGGTTCCGGTAAGTCCACGCTGATCAAGCTTCTGTTAAAGGAGCTGGAGGCGACGTCCGGTACGATCAAGGTCAATGGCTTTGAGGTCAATAAGCTGCGCCGCAGAAAGATCCCGAAATTCCGCCGTGGTATCGGCTGTGTATTCCAGGATTTCCGTCTGCTGCCGGACCGCAATGTATATGAGAATGTGGCCTTTGCCCAGCGCGTTATCGAGCGTCCGAACCGCGTCATTAAAAAGCGTGTACCGGAGATCTTGACGCTGGTTGGTCTGGCTGCCAAGTATAAATCCCTGCCGGATGAGCTGTCCGGTGGTGAGCAGCAGCGTGTGGCTCTGGCCAGAGCACTGGTCAACCGTCCGAATCTTCTGCTGGCCGATGAGCCGACAGGTAACCTCGACCCGACAAACTCGATCGAGATCATGCGCCTTCTGGAGGAGGTCAATGAGCGCGGCACGACGGTTCTGGTGGTTACCCATAACCGTGAGATCGTTAACGAGATGAAAAAGCGAGTTATTACACTGAAAAACGGTGTGATCATCAGTGATGAACAGGAGGGTGGTTACATTGAGGATTAGTACGATTATGTATGCTTTTAAACAGGGCTTTAAAAATATCTGGAACAATCTGATGTTCTCCGTGGCGTCTATCGCTACGATGAGCGCCTGTATCTTCCTGTTTGGTCTGTTTTTCTCCATCGTGGTCAATTTCCAGTATATTGTCCGCAATGCGGAATCCAATGTGACGATGACCGTATTTTTTGACGAGGGACTCGATCAGGGCCGGATCAACGAGATTGGCGAGGAGATCAATGCTCGCGACGAGGTTGTACAGGTCAATTATATTTCCGCACCGGAGGCATGGAATTCCTTCCGCGATGAGTATTTTAACGGTTCCGATGCGGCAGCAGAGAGCTTCCAGGGGGATAACCCGCTGGCCAAGCTGTCCAGCTATGAGATTTATGTAGACAAGATCGAGAATCAGGATGAGCTGATCAGCTACATTGAGGGTCTTTCCGGTGTCCGCGTAGTCAACAGCTCCGAGTCGGCCACACAGACGCTGAGTACCTTTAACCGGCTGCTTGGTTATGTATCCGCAGCAATCATCATCATTCTGCTGGCGGTATCCATCTTCCTGATCAGCAATACAATTTCCGTCGGTATTTCCGTGCGAAGCAACGAGATTGCGATCATGAAGCTGATCGGTGCGACCAACTTCTTTGTACGCGCACCGTTTACGATTGAGGGTCTTATCCTTGGCCTTGTGGGTTCTGCGATTCCGCTGGGTCTGGTGTATGTGCTGTATGGCAAGACGGTCAGCTTTGTACTGACGAGATTCCATATCCTCAACGATATCGTGCAGTTTCTGGATGTGAAGCAGGTATTTGCCGTACTGCTTCCGGTAGGTCTGGTGCTTGGTATCGGTATCGGTTTTGTTGGCAGCCGGTTCACGATCCGCAAGCATCTGAAAGTCTGATGCACAGAATAAAAAAGGGATGTTCAGACAGTCCGATGTCTGGTATGATAGAAGGGCAGGTTTCAGTACCTGCCCTTTTGCATATATATAGACGTACGAAAAGGAAAATGTGAGGTACGATATGAAAGAAGAAAATTCCAGATTTTTTAAAGGCATGGTTACAGGTATTGTGCTGGCAATCCTGATCTGTGCCGGTATTCTGGGCGTCCGCCAGATCACACAGAGCAAGGAGGGGCCGACAGCTGCCATTACGCAGAAAAAGATCAAGCTGATCGAGAGTCTGGTCGATGAACATTATCTGGATGAGGTGGATGAGAATACGCTGACGGACGATATGCTCAAAGGTCTGATGAATGGCCTGGGCGATGACTATGCAGCGTACTATACCGCAGATGAATACAAGGAGATCATGAACACTACGCAGGGCGATTACCGCGGCGTTGGTATGATCATGCAGCAGTATGCGGATACCAAAGAGGTGCTGATCGTCGGTGTGTATGAAGGTACACCGGCAGAAACCGCCGGGATAAAGGCCGGGGATATTCTCGAAGAGGTGGACGATATGGTCTGCACCGAGAATGATCTGAATGTGATCGCAGCCGCGATCAAAAACGGCAGCGGGGATACCGTGCATATGAAGCTGCGCCGGGATGAAGAGGAATATGAGGTCGATGTGGAAAAAGCGGAGATCGAGGTACCGGTGGTAGGCGGCAAGCTGCTGGACGACCAGATCGGTTATATCCAGATCACCCAGTTTACCGGCCTGACATCGGATCAGTTCGCGGAGCAGTACAAGGAGCTGACGGATCAGGGGATGAAAGCGCTGATCGTAGATCTGCGGAATAATCCGGGCGGTCTTCTGGACAGCGTGGTCGATACACTGCGCCAGATCCTGCCGGAGGGCATGATCGTGTATACGCAGACAAAGGACGGCACGAAGAAAGAGTATACCTGTGACGGTGAGACACCGATCGAAATTCCGCTGACGGTGCTGGTCAATGAAAACTCGGCCAGTGCATCGGAGATCTTTGCCGGAGCGGTACATGATCACGAGATCGCTACGCTGGTCGGTACAAAGACCTTTGGCAAGGGTATCGTACAGCAGACCTTCCCGTTTACGGACGGCAGTGCGATCAAGATGACGATCGCCAAGTACTATACGCCAAACGGTGTATGTATCCACGGCGAGGGTATCACCCCGGATGTGGAGGTGGAGCTTCCGGAGGATGCCACCGAGGATGTACAGTTAAATAAAGCCATAGAGGTCACAAAGGAAAAAATCTCCGGCACGCAGGCGGAATGATCAGGATCTTGCAGGCAGTGAACATACGGTAAAAAGGGCATATTTCCCGGCAATAACGTATCAAAAAGAATACCATGTTTTGTCGATGTGAGGATTGACATATCGACGGAACATGGTATAATTTACCCCATAAAACTTTTATACATAAAAGCATAAAAGTGCTAAAGATTAACATGGAAAAGAGAAGGAGAACTGATATGAAAATGAAAAAGGTAATGGCCCTGACAATGGCCGCAGCGATGACACTGGGAATGACAGCCTGTGGAAGCTCATCTTCTGCAGCAACCTCTGAAGCAGGAAGTGCAGCTTCCGCAGCTGCTTCTGCAGCAAGTACAGTATCAGCAGCAGAAGAAAGTACAGCATCGGCTTCTTCCGAAGCAAGTGCAGCAGGAAGTGAGACTGCATCCACAGATGGCAAGACATATACGGTAGGTATCTGCCAGCTGGTACAGCACCCGGCTCTTGATGCAGCTACAAAGGGCTTTGAGGATGAGCTGAAGGAAAAGCTCGGTGACAGAGTGTCCTTTGATGAGCAGAATGCAGCCGGTGATTCCGCTACATGCTCTACCATTACGAACCAGTTCGTATCCAGCAACTATGATCTGATCCTTGGTAATGCCACCGCTTCCCTGCAGGCAGCCATTGCCGCTACCAGCGATATCCCGATCCTTGGTACATCCATCACAGACTATGCGACAGCTATGGATATCTCTGACTGGACAGGAACGACCGGTATCAACGTATCCGGTACCTCCGATCTGGCACCGCTGGATCAGCAGGCAGCCATGATCCAGACCCTGTTCCCGGATGCAAAGAATGTCGGTATCCTGTACTGCTCCGCTGAGCCGAACTCCAAATACCAGTCCACAGTGATCACAGGTTATCTGGAGGATATGGGTTACACTGTAAAAGAATACACATTCGCGGATTCCAACGATGTATCCCAGGTTACCCAGTCTGCATGCGGCGAATCTGACGTACTGTATATCCCGACAGACAATACCGCTGCCTCCTGTACAGAAGCCATCAACAACGTGGCTGATCCGGCCGGTATCCCGATCGTAGCCGGTGAGGAAGGTATCTGCAAGGGCTGTGGCGTGGCCACACTGTCCATCGACTACTATGAGCTTGGTAAGGCTACCGGTGACATGGCTTACGACATCCTCGAAAATGGTGCAGATGTATCTACCATGGATATCCAGTTTGCACCGAACGTTACATACGAGTACATGGCTGACAGAGCAACAAAGCTTGGTCTGACCATTCCGGAAGACTATGTAGCCATCGAGGCTGAATAAATTCCCTGTAAATAAAGGAAGATAACCGTTATGACGTATTTAGCATCTTTAAATCCCTTAAATCTGCTGGCAGCCCTTCCGGGCTGCGCAGCACAGGGACTGATCTGGGGCATCATGGCCCTTGGCGTATTTGTAACCTTCCGTCTGTTGGATTTCGCCGATCTGACTGTAGACGGATCTTTTGCTACCGGGGGTGCAGTGACGATCGTGCTGACACTGGCCGGTGTGCCGGTCTGGGCAGCCCTTCTGGTCGCTGTGGCAGCCGGACTTCTGGCCGGACTTGTGACCGGACTTTTACATACAAAGCTGGGTATTCCGCCGATCCTGTCCGGTATTCTGGTACAGATCGCCCTGTATTCGATCAACCTGCATATCATGGGTATGTCGGCCAATAAAGCGATCAATGTCAACAACTATACCCTGCTGATCAGTGCAAGAAATATTGTGCTGGCTATTATTGTAGCCGCTGTTATCGTTGCAGTACTGATCGCTCTGTTATACTGGTTCTTTGGTACGGAGATCGGTTCTGCGATCCGTGCTACCGGCTGTAATCCGTCCATGAGCAAGGCCAACGGTATCAATATCAATACGATGAAGGTACTGGCGCTGGCGATTTCCAACGGTATCGTCTGCCTGTCCGGCGGACTGATGGCGCAGTACCAGGGCTATTCCGATATCAATATGGGCCGTGGTGCGATCGTTATCGGTCTGGCAGCCGTAATTATTGGTGAAGTATTTGGCAATGCGATCATTGGAAAACGTATGAATTTCATGCTGCGTATGCTATTTGTGGCACTGGGTGGTGTGATCTACTATATTGTTATCGGTATCGTTCTGTGGCTGAAGCTCAATTCCAACGATCTGAAGCTTTTTACCGCAGTGATCGTTGCTATTTTCCTGGCAGTACCGTATCTGCGGGCCGGAAAGGCAAGCTCATTTGCCAAGGCAGCGAAAAATTCACAGGCTGTTTTGCAGGACAGACAGGCAAAGGAGGAGAAGTAGTATGCTGGATATTATCGATGTACACAAAACCTTTAATGCCAGTACGATCAATGAAAAAAAGGCACTGTGCGGGGTAAATCTTCATCTCGATGAGGGTGATTTCTGTACGGTAATCGGCGGTAACGGTGCCGGTAAATCCACGACTTTAAATGCGCTGGCCGGTGTATGGCCGATCGATCAGGGTGCGATCCTTGTGGATGGCATCAATGTGACCGGTGAACCGGAATACAAGCGTGCGGCATATCTTGGCCGGGTATTCCAGGATCCGATGACGGGTACGGCAGCCACCATGGAGATTCAGGAAAATCTGGCGATGGCGGCGCGGCGTGGCAAGAAGCGGACGCTGGGCTGGGGGATTACCCATAAGGAGAAGGAAGAGTACCGGGAGATGTTAAAGATTCTGGATCTGGGGCTGGAGGATCGTCTGACGAGCAAGGTCGGGCTGTTGTCCGGTGGGCAGAGACAGGCGCTGACGCTTTTAATGGCTACGCTGAAAAAGCCGAAGCTTTTGCTTTTGGATGAGCATACGGCAGCGCTGGATCCGAAGACGGCGCAGAAGGTGCTGAAGGTGACGGATCAGATTATTGCCAAACATCATCTGACCGCTTTGATGGTTACGCATAATATGAAAGATGCGATTGCGCATGGGAACCGGCTGATCATGATGCATGAGGGGCGGGTGATCCTGGATATTTCCGGAGAGGAAAAGAAGAAGCTGACGGTGGCGGATCTGCTGCATCAGTTTGAGGTGGTGTCCGGGGAGGAATTTGCCAACGATAAGGCTATATTGGCGTAGGAGGCAGACAAACTTCATTTACTTTGTTGGCTAAAAAAGATGCTACATATACGAAAACAGTGTATAATAGAAATACTCCACAGACAGAGGATAGTTTGTCTGTAAAAATATAATGCAGGGGGATTTGTATATGTATAAAATAACCACGGATAATACGGCAGACCTGCCCTATGAGTTTTACAGGAAAAAGGATATTGATTTTCTGTTCTTGCCATATACGTTGGAGGGACAGCAGTATACATTGGAAAATGAATTGCCGGTGGCGGAATTTTACAGTCGGATGCGTAGCGGATCGATGCCGACGACATCCCAGTACAATGCGGAGGCGGCGAAAAAACTCTGGATTCCGTATCTGGAAAAGGGTGTGGATATTTTACATATTGCATTTTCGTCGGGGCTGAGTGGCAGCTACAATTCAAGCCGGCTGGCGGCGGAAGAACTCAGAGAGAAGTACCCGGATCGAAAGATTCTGGTGGTGGATTCCCTGTGTGCGTCGCTTGGTGAGGGGCTGCTTGTCTGGTATGCGCAGAAGCTGAAGGAAGAGGGGAAAGGTATCGATGAGGTATATGCGTGGCTCGAAGCAAATAAGCTGCATATTTGTCATGTGTTTACTGTGAAAGACCTGTTTCACCTGTATCGTGGTGGCCGTGTGTCACGGGCGACGGCGATTCTTGGTACGATGATCAATATCAAACCGATGTTGCATGTAGATGATGAAGGTCATCTGATCAATCTGTCAAAGGTCAGAGGACGGAAGCATTCGGTATATAAGCTGCTGGACATGATGGATGAGCGGATCGGGTCATATAAAGAAAAGAATCCGATATTTATGATCAGTCACGGTGATTGTATAGAAGATGCAAAGCTTGTGGAAACGGAACTGCATAAACGGTATCCGGACAGTAAGGTGCTGGTGAATACCATTGGTGCAACGATCGGCGCACATTCCGGTCCGGGAACGCTGGCGCTGTTCTTTCTGGGGGATTACCGATAGGAAGGAAAAAGTTTATGTGGGATGTAGTCCATGCGTTTTTATAAATATGTGGGTGCATCGATATCCCATATGTTTTGAAAATAGAATACGATGTATAAAAAAGGGGGCCATCCGTTTTCGGATGGCCTTTAGAAGGAGAAAAAGTGTAAAAACAATGTATATATGAAACTGTAGAATATATATTCTGCAGTGTTTCTGGTACAGGAAGCGTATCATATCTGGCGGTGTATCGATCCGCTGTCTGCTTCCCTTTTGTTGATGGTTACAGTGTAGAAAAAAAGTGTGTGCAAGTTGTGTCTTAGCCATGAAGAAAATGTGAGAAAACGAAAAATATCAAAACTCTGTTTGGAGAAAATCCTGTAAAATGCCGGAAATAGATGAATACCCATAAATAAAACAAGCACAGTACAGAACAAACATTCGGTTTGCCCTGTACTTTTTTTCAGGGGAATGGTATAGTGAATGCAGTATAAGTGGAAAATAACACAGAAAAATGCAATGTATTATGTTAAAGATATTTTGAAAAGTTTGTGCAGGAGAAACATATGGATCATTTCAAATTACATTCTGAATACAAGCCCACCGGCGATCAGCCGCAGGCGATCGAAAAGCTGGTGAAGGGCTTTCAGGAGGGCAATCAGTTTCAGACGCTTCTGGGCGTGACCGGTTCCGGTAAAACGTTTACGATGGCAAATGTCATCGCGCAGCTGAATAAGCCGACGCTGATCCTGGCGCACAATAAGACACTGGCAGCACAGCTGTATGGCGAGTTTAAGGAGTTTTTCCCGGAGAATGCGGTGGAATACTTTGTCTCTTATTACGATTACTACCAGCCGGAGGCCTATGTGCCGTCGACGGACACGTATATTGTGAAGGATTCAGCTATCAATGATGAAATCGACAAGCTGCGTCTGTCGGCTACGGCGGCTTTAAGTGAGCGCCGGGATGTGATCATTGTGTCCAGCGTGTCCTGTATCTATGGTATCGGTAGTCCGGACGATTACCAGAACATGATCATTTCCCTGCGGCCGGGTATGCTGAAAGACAGGGATGAGGTTGTGCGGGAGTTGATCGATATCCAGTATGACCGAAATGAGCTGGATTTTCACCGTGGTACGTTTCGGGTACATGGCGATGTCCTGGATATTTTCCCGGCGGATGCCTCGGATAAGTTTATCCGAGTGGAATTTTTCGGCGACGAGATCGACCGGATTACGGAACGGGATGTGCTGACGACGGAAGCCATCAGCCAGCTGAACCATGCGGCGATCTTCCCGGCGTCCCATTACGTCGTTGCCCCGGAAAAGATCAAAAAGGCAGCGCAGGAGATCGAGGAAGAGCTGGACAGCCAGGTGAAATATTTTAAAAGTGAGGACAAGCTGATCGAAGCCCAGAGGATCTGGGAACGGACAAACTTTGATATGGAGATGCTCAAGGAGACGGGCTTCTGCTCCGGTATCGAGAACTATTCCCGCTACTTTTCCGGTCTGGAGGCGGGAGAGCCGCCATATACGCTGATCGATTACTTTAAGGATGACTTTCTGATCATTGTGGACGAGTCGCATATCACGCTGCCGCAGGTGCGCGGTATGTATGCCGGTGACCAGTCGAGAAAGCGGACGCTGGTAGAGTATGGCTTCCGTCTGCCGTCGGCGCTGGATAACCGTCCGTTGAATTTTGAGGAATTTGAGCAGCGTATCGATCAGATGATGTTTGTTTCTGCAACGCCGGGCGATTATGAGGCGGATCATGAGCTGCTTCGTGCGGAACAGCTGCTGCGGCCGACGGGGCTTCTTGATCCGAAGATCGAAGTACGGCCAATCGAAGGCCAGATCGATGATCTGATCGGCGAAATCAACAAAGAGATACAGCAGCACAATAAGGTATTGGTAACGACGCTGACAAAGCGTATGGCGGAGGATTTGACTGATTATATGAAGGAGGTCGGTATCCGGGTGCGGTATCTGCATTCGGATATTGATACGCTGGAACGTGCGGAGATCATCCGGGATATGCGTCTGGACGTGTTTGATGTGCTGGTGGGTATCAACCTGCTCAGAGAGGGTCTGGATATACCGGAGATTTCCCTTGTTGTGATCCTGGATGCGGATAAGGAGGGCTTCCTGCGTTCGGAGACATCTCTGATCCAGACCATCGGCCGTGCGGCCCGCAATGCCCAGGGGCATGTCGTGATGTATGCGGATATGATCACCGATTCCATGCGGGCGGCAATCGACGAGACGGAGCGGAGACGTAAGCTGCAGCAGGCATACAATGAAGCGCATGGCATTACGCCGACCACGATCAAAAAGGCCGTGCGTGAGCTGATCAGCATATCCAAAGAGGTGGCAAAGACCGAGAAGAAGCTGGCCAAGGATCCGGAGTCGATGGACAGCAAGGAGCTGAAGAAGCTGATCGGCGATGTCCAGAAGCAGATGATGCGGGCTGCTGCAGATCTGAATTTTGAGGCCGCTGCAGAGCTGCGTGACAAGATGATCGAACTGAAAAAGGCTCTGGATGACAGGGATGAGTAGCAAACGGTCAGATGTAAAATCGTGAAAAATTGAAAAGTGACAGTTGCAGGCACGTCTACAACTGCTTTGTTATGCAGTAAAAAAAATAATTCATAGAAAATTGGTGGGGATTATAGGAAAAATCTATAAGCCGCACCAGTTTTTATGTATTGGCGGAAAAAGTACTTCCCGTGATAGTATAAGGACGCACAAGGGAGGAACAAAACATGCAGCCAAGGAAAAGAAGACATCGCTGCTGTAAAGATATGTGTTGGCGAATGTGCCGCTAAGAAATACAGACAGCGAAGATGAAACAAAAGGATAACGGACAGTAAGAAAAAATGTCCGACAGTTAAAAACAGATAGTACAGAACAATAAAGTTCCGACAGTAAAGACAACACATATGAAGAGGAGAAATGAAAAATGAAATTCCGTAAGATAACAAAGGTACTGGCAGCAGCATTAGCGATTGGCATTCTGGCAACCGGATGTGGTTCCACCGGATCATCATCCGCAGCAGATACAACATCTGGCAGCAATGCAAGCGCAGCAGAGACAACTTCTGTAACATCTGATACAACAGAAGCTTCCGGAGCATCCAGTGCAGCTGACACAGCATCCGCTACAGATACACAGGATGTGACAGTGATCAAAGCCGCTACCGGCGGTTCCCCGAAGCCGTACACCTATGTCGATGAGAACAATGAAATTACCGGCTATGACATCGAAGTTCTGAAAGAGGTATTCAACCGTCTGCCACAGTACGAACTGCAGATTGAAGTTACAGATTTTGCTTCCATCTTTTCCGGACTGAATAGCGGACTGTATCAGATCGGTGTCAACAGCTTTACCTATAACGAAGAAAGAGCACAGAACTTCCTGTATTCTTTCCCCTATGATAAAAATGCCTACGTTGTGATCCAGAAGACAGGAGCCACACCGATCACTTCCTTCGAGGAAGCAGCTGGACATTCCACAGAGGGCGGCACAAGCGGTGCGATCCAGAACGGTATCGAGATCTGGAACCAGCAGAATCCGGATAAGACCATCAACCAGACCTATACAGAGGCTGAGATTCCGGTGATCCTGCAGCATGTCGAGGATGGCACGATTGATTTCTACATCATGGATCCTGTAATGTATGACACGTATCTTGCAGAATATGATTACGATCTGCAGGCAACGGATCTGGATCAGGCCAGCGTGGATGTGATCTCCAAGAACCTGAATGCGTACTTCCTGCTTCCGAAGGATCAGGAGGAGTTAAGAACCGAGATCAATGCGGTGATCAAGGAACTGCATGACGACGGAACCTTAAGCAAGCTGACACAGAAATGGTTTAACCGTGACCTGACACCGGAAGAGGATCAGTACAATGAAACACTCAACTGATGACAGACAGATTTTAAGAGTAACAAAAGGTGAAGAATGGAAACGGGCGGGTGTGTACTATGTACGCACCCAGGCCATGTGTCGGGGCTTTGAGCTGTCCCTTACACTGGAATTTGGGGAAGATACGCCGGACAGTATTTACATACTGGCACTTTCCGGGATCACACCGGCGGCCACCTGCCGCATTCACCGACTGGATGAAAAAAACGCAAAGATAGAAAGAGTTGTGACGCTGGAGGAATACAGACACCGCGGACTTGCCAGTGACTGCATTAAAGAGGCAGAAAAATGGCTGGCTGAGGAGGGGGTTGAGACCATCTGGATTAATGCCAGAAAGGTAGCCCTTGGTCTGTATGAGAAGCTTGGCTATGCACCGGATTTTACAAAGATTTCCGGCGAGGGCGAGTTTACCTGCGTAATGACAAGGAAAGATATCAAAGGAAGTAAGTAAACATGAAGAAGATACCGTTTGACCCGAAAGAACTGAAGGTGACCTACACCATCCCGAATCCCCGTGGATTTGCCGATATACCACATTTTGACGCACCGATCAGTGCCAGAGAAAATATCAAAAGTGCGATCTTTGCCCATGAATGTATGTATATGCCGGATTTTCGTGATTTCAAACATTTCAATCCCCGGTGCATTCCGGACAGCGTGGCCAGATGCCTCGTGATGGATGGCGGTGAGCCGTTGCCGAAGACCGGTGGAAAAGATATGTTTGGCATCGAATGGATTTATGGTGAGATTGCCGGAGGTGCGATGGTCAGACCGGGACATCCTCTGTTTACCGATATGAATGACTGGGAAGAAAAGGTCGTCTGGCCGGATCTCGACAGCTGGGACTGGGAAGGCCAGGTAAAGATCAGCAAAGACTTTATAGATCAGACAGAGCGTGCGCTGGTGCCGATGCTGTTTTCCGGATATTTTGAACGTATGATCTCCATGATGGATGTGGAAAATGCCTGTGTGGCGCTGATCGATGAGGAACAGGAGGACGCTGTCGTTTCTTTCCTTGATAAGTTGTCGGATCTGTACTGCCATCTGATCGATAAGCTGGTGCAGTATTTCCCGATTGACGGTGTGACGATCCACGATGACTGGGGCGGTCAGAAAAGCCCGTTCTTTTCCCTGGAGACGGCACGAAAGCTATTGGTGCCGCCGATGAAAAAGGTGGCGGATCATCTGCACAGCCATGGCCTGTTTTATGACATGCACTGCTGCGGGCAGGTGGAACAGCTGGTACCGGCGATGCTGGAGATCGGTGTAGATACCTGGTCCGGACAGCCAAACAACGATAAAAAGGCTCTGTACGATACATGGGGCGACAAGCTTCTCCTCGGCGTGGAAGCACCGGATATACCGGCGGATCTGCCAGAAGAAGAAATTGACAAAAAAGCGAAAGAATTTGTGGAAACCTATCTGCATCCGGGAAAGCCGGTGCTGATCAGTCCGCGGTCAGAGGTGAGCAGTTCGTATTTCTTTGAAGCTGTTTACCGCTATTCCAGAGAAAGAGAGAGTAGATAACACGATGGGAACTTTATTTGATTTCAAACTGGTATTTACACAGATACCGGAATTATTAAACTATCTGCCGGTAACGTTGGAGCTGGCCGGTATCTCCATGGTGTTCAGTCTGCTTCTCGGCCTTCTGATTGCCGTGATCCGGATGAAAAAGGTGGCTGTACTGACGCCGATCAGCAGTGCCTATATTTCCATTATCCGTGGTACGCCGATTCTGGTACAGCTGTATGTGGTATATTTTGGCATCCCGCTGATCCTAAAGGCCATCAATGCCCGCTGGGGTACGGACTATAATGTCAATGGCGTGGCGCCGATCGTCTATGCGTTTGTGGCATTGTCTATCAATGAATCGGCATTTAATGCGGAAATCATCCGTGCGGCCTTACAGTCTGTAGATAAGGGACAGATCGAAGCAGCTCATGCGCTGGGTATGACGTATCTGCAGGCGCTTCGTCGGGTAATCCTGCCGGAGGCCATCGAGGTGGCGCTGCCGTCTCTTGGCAACTCCCTGATCGGCCTGATCAAGGGGACATCGCTTGCTTTCGTCTGTTCCGTAGTGGAAATGACGGCGCAGGGCAAGATCATTGCCGGACGTACCTACCGGTATTTTGAGGTGTATGTATCGCTGGCACTGATCTACTGGTTCATTACATTTATTATTGAGCGTGTAATCGCACTGATTGAAAAGAAGATACGTGTACCGGAGGAAGCTCCTGCACTGCAGAAAACGGAAGGGTAAAGCATATGATCAAAGTCGAACATCTTTCAAAAAAATTTAAAGATAATATCGTGCTGGATGATATCGATCTGACGATCCATGATGGTGAGGTTGTGGCGATCATCGGACCCTCCGGTACAGGAAAATCCACGTTTCTGCGCTGCCTGGACCGTCTGGAAAAGCCGGAGAGCGGCACGATCACCATTGATGAAGAAACGATAGATCTGGCAAAGGCGCATGGTAAGGAGCTGACAGAGCTCAGAAAAAAGACCAGTATGGTGTTTCAGAACTTTAACCTGTTTGCACGGAAAACGGCACTGGAAAATGTTATGGAAGGGCTTACAGTTGTCAAGAAGCTTTCCAAAGAGGAAGCAAAGGAGATCGCAGTACGGCAGCTGAAAAATGTAGGACTCTATGACCACGCGAATCATTTTCCGCGGCATATGTCCGGCGGTCAGCAGCAGCGTGTGGCGATCGCAAGGGCGCTGGCTATGGCGCCGAAGCTTCTTTTGCTGGATGAGCCGACGTCAGCTCTTGACCCGGAGCTGGTAGGCGAGGTTTTAGATACGATCAAAAAGGCGGCCAATGAAGGATACACAATGCTTCTGGTATCCCATGAGATGAGTTTTGTACGCAATGTAGCGGACAGAGTGATTTTTCTGGATCATGGAAAGATTCTGGAGGACGGTACGCCGGATGAGGTATTCAATCATCCGAAGAATGACCGTGTGAAGGAATTTATCACAAAGATCAACCGGATGGAAGCACCGGAGTATATTATTTAAGCTGTTTGATATCTGAAAGAAACTACGGACAGCGAGCATGTGGACAAACAGAACAGACAGTATATGGAAAATATTGCCCGGAAGCAGAAAATGACAGCTTGCGGGATGAAACACAGACAGGAGGACACGAACATGGCAGGATGCGGATGCGGTTTTGATGCACATACAGTATATACGGATGAGGAAGCACAGGCATACGCTGAGGAGGTCGGTGTAAATCCGAGACCGATGGAAACAAAAAATGAGATTGATGCAAGGGGCGCTTTTGTACGGCAGCCGAATGCCTTTATCGTTCCATTTGGCGAAAAAGAGAACGAGAGGAAGGCAGAAGCAAGAAGATATGTGATCTACTGGGCAAAGGGCTGCAACTGGTCCAACCGTCCGGTGATCGCAAGGGATCTTCTGGGACTGAAAGAGGTTGTGGGGGATCAGCTGGTGACAAAGACCGGTGAAAGTGATATCTACGGCCATGGCTTTGGCGATGCACCGGATCACAGAGATCCGATCACCGGCGTATACTTCTTAAGCGAATTTTATAAAAATGCCAACCCGGATTTCAAGGGCAGAGCTACGACACCGACGCTGGTCGATGTGCTGGAGCAGAAGGCAGTCAACAACGATTACCACAGAATGACCAATTATCTGGAGGTACAGTTCAGAGCTTTGCAGCCAAAGGATGCACCGGATTTGTACCCGAAGGCTTTCCGTAAGGAGATCGATGAGCTGAACGACTGGCTGTTCCCACATGTAAATAACAGTCATTATCGTATGGCGTTTTGTCAGTCGCTGGAAGCATATAATGAAGCGTTTGACGATTTCTATGATTCGCTGGATAAGCTGGACAAGCGTCTGGAGACGAACAGATTTCTGTTTGGTGATTATATTACAGATTCGGATATCCGTTTCTTTGTAACGATCGTGCGCTGGGATATCAGTTATTTCCGCAATATCGGACCGGTGAAGAAGCGTATTCAGGATTATAAGAATATCTGGGGCTATGCAAGAGAGCTTTACAATATCCCGGCTTTCAAGGATAATACCTACATGAGCGAGCTACTTCTGGGGTCGAAAAAGGGCGATCAGGATAAGGATATCTTCTTTGACTGGAACTACCGTATTGCAAGACAGATCAATTTTGATGAGCTGTGGACCGATGACGGAGCCAGAAAGGCTTTGAGTAAGACACCGGAGGAGATGTTTTTGCGTCATCCGGAGGGAGAGACAGCTGAGGAGTATCAGAGTGAGATCTCGGTGAGCAAGTGGAACAGCCCGAGACAGGAGGACAGGGATCCGTCGAATCCGGAGAATGGGAAGTTGTCGGTGGATGCCAGCATCAATCCGCTGCAGGGTAGGTTATAAGACGGACGTAGCTGCCGCTGTGGTCATGGGCTGTGGTGTCAGAGGGAGATAGATATGTGTTTTCAAACAAGTGCAACGCTTTGCTGAGCTAACGGCTAACTGCAACTAATGCGCTCGCTAAAGCGGGCTCGCGCATAAGTTTCCGTAAGCCGTGGATCTCATCAAAGCTAAAGGCGCACTTTGAATCGTTTGAAAACACATATCTATCTCCCTCTGACACCACAGCCCATGACCACAGCGGCAGCTACTGACTTTGAGGAAATAGTGCAGACGGTATTGATGGAAAGTGACAGTAGGATGAGTGAGGTAGAGTGAGATGGAGAAGTACAGGGATGCGATTTTGAAGGATTTTGAGACATTGGTTTCCTTGGATGCGGTGAGTTTCCGGGAACGGGAGGTGGCGGATTTTCTGGTGAAGCGTCTGGAAGAGATGGGATTTACGGTGACAGAGGATGATGCAGGAGCGGTTTATGGCGGCAATGCGGGGAATCTGTATGGATATCTGAAGGGGACGCTGGAGGGAGATCCGGTGCTTTTCAGTGGGCATATGGATGTTGTGGAGCCGGGCTGCGGTAAAAGGATGGTTGTGGACGGTGACCGGATCACATCGGCCGGGGATACGGTGCTTGGGGCAGACGATATCAACGGAATACTGGAGATTCTGTATGGTATTCAGGCGGTGCTGGACAGTGGGAAAGCGCATCGGAATATAGAGGTGCTGTTTACGATAGGTGAAGAATTATATACGAAGGGCGCCAGCGTGTTTGATTATACGAAAATCAGAGCAAAGGAAGCGTATGTGCTGGATCTGGACGGTGAAATCGGCCGTGCGGCGTACAAAGCGCCTTCCCTGATTTCCTTTGCCGTGGAAATCACCGGCAAGAGCGCCCATGCCGGATTCTGCCCGGAGCAGGGGATCCATGCAATACAAATCGCCGCCGAGATCATCACCGGCCTGCAGCAGGGACACATCGGTGACGATACCACCTTTAATGTCGGCGTGATCGAAGGCGGTACACTGACCAATATCGTACCTGATAAAACAGTGTTCCGAGGCGAAATCCGCAGCTACGATCACCAGAAAGCCCTGGATCTCTGCGAACAGACAAAGAAACTCGCACACCAGATCGCCCGGAAATACGGCGCAAGCAGCACCTTTATTAAACAAATCCATCTGAAAGCCTACGAAACCAAAAAGACAGCGCCCTGCGTCAAAAACTTCCAGCAGGCCGCCCATACCCTCGGTCTCTCCGGTGAACTCACCCAGACCTTTGGCGGCAGTGATAACAACCCCTTCGCAGAGCATGGCATCAAAGGACTGGTCCTTTCCAACGGTATGCACAACCCGCACTCCGTAAACGAATATACCACCATCCATGAACTGCTACAGGGAATTGCTCTCGTGCAACACCTGATACTTTCCTGAATATATATTAGTCCCATTCCAATACATAAAAGATCAGATAATAAAGTGTGTTTTGCCACAACAAACTAGTGCCAATGCCGCAGGCGAGGCATTTCACAACAATCTGTCCTAAACAAAAATAAATACTTTCAAACTACAAGCCGATGCCGTCAGGCGAGGCCAACATTTCATCAAAGACAGGTCGAAGGGATGCCCCCTCCCCCGGTGGGCATCTCTTCGACCGTCCCTCCCCAACAAAAAAACAGAAGCCGTTCCCCACAGCTTCTGTCATTCCTTCTATAAATTTCCAATCGCTCTTTCCAGCCTCTCCAGCGCCCTCTGCAACGTCACCCGCGGACAAGCCACATTGATTCTTTGAAACCCTTCACCATCCGCGCCAAAAATCGCTCCACTGTCCAGCCAGAGCCCAGCCTTGTGCACGATCAGATCCTCCAGCGCCTCAATTGAAAGCCCAAGCCCCCGGCAGTCAATCCATAAAAGATACGTTCCCTCCGGCTCAATCAGCCGAAGCTGTGGCAGATGTTCGACAAGATACTCCCGGACAAAAGCAATATTCTTCTGCAGATACACCTTCAACGCCTCATACCAGTCCTCCCCCTTCGTATAAGCCGTCTTACAAGCCTCCAGCCCCATCAGATTCCCCTGACTGTAGCCCGCCTGGTTTACAGTATGTTTGAAACGCTTCCGCAGCTTCTCGTTCGGAATAATAATATTGGAAATCTGCAACCCCGCCAGATTAAACGTCTTTGTCGGCGCCGTACACACCACCGTGCGGTTAGCCAGATCCTCGGAAAGAGAAGCCAGCACATGATGCCTGTGTTCATCCCATACAAAATCACTGTGGATCTCATCACTGACGATCGTCACATCATGCTTTTTGCAGATCTCACCCACGGCCAGCAATTCCTCCTTCGTCCATACACGGCCCACCGGATTATGCGGACTGCACAGAAGAAACAGCCGTACATGATTTGCAATGATCTTTTCTTCAAAGTCAGCCAGATCCATCTGGTATCTGCCATTTACAGAAATCAGAGAACTGTTGACCACAACACGGTCATTGTCCGTAATTACCTCGGTAAAAGGGTAATAGACCGGCTGCTGGATCAGCACACCGTCTCCCGGAGCTGTAAAAGCACGCACCGCCACCGCCAGAGCAAACACAACACCTGGCGTATAGATCACCCAGTCCCTCTGGACTGACCAGCCAAAATGCTTCGTATACCAGCTATCGATCGCCGCAAAATAATCATCTTTTCCATCACTGTAACCGTAAATACCGTAAGCCGCCACCTCGGCCAGACGTTCCCGGATCGCCGGAGCCGTCGGAAAATCCATATCTGCTACCCAGAGCGGCAGGATATCCACCGGTTTTCCACGCTCTACGGCAAAATCATATTTCAGGCAGCTTGTACCCGTTCTGTCTGTTATCGTATCAAAATCATAAGACATGATATTTCCTCCTGTAAAATAACCACGCGGGGCAAATCTACCCCGCTGTTTTTATATGAAAAGTTATAGGGTCTGTAAAAGTATTTGTGAGAGATACGTTCCCATTAAAACGCCTGCTTCAGATCCACGATCAGATCCTCCACATCCTCCAGTCCGACAGAGAATCGCAGCAGCCGGTCATTGATCCCAAGCCGTTCCCGGATATCCTCCGGCACATCCGCATGCGTCTGTAACCGCGGATAGGTGATCAGCGATTCCGTTCCACCAAGACTTTCCGCATACGTAATCAGCTTCACCCCGTCAAGAATCCGGATCGCTGTTTCCTTGCTGTCCACATGGAAAGAAATCATACTGCCAAACCCTCTCGACTGGGAAAGATTGACCTCATATCCCGGATGCTCCGGTAAACCGATATATAACACATTCGTCACCTGTGGCTGCTTTTTCAGCCACTGGGCAATCTGCAGCGCATTCTGTTGCTGCCGCTCCATACGGACAGCCAGCGTTTTCAGACCACGCAGCAAAAGATAACTGTCAAAAGCTGACAGACAGGAACCCACCGTTTTATATAAGTAGCGAAGCTGTTCAGCCAGATCCTCCCGGTTCGTACACACAAAGCCAGCCAGCACATCATTATGCCCATTTAAAAACTTCGTTCCACTGTGGATCACCAGATCTGCTCCCAAATCCAGCGGATTCTGGAAATACGGCGACAGAAATGTATTATCCGCGATCAACAACAACGAATACTCATCCGCCAGCTTCTTCATAGCCCGGATATCCGTTACACTCATCGTCGGATTACTCGGCGTCTCAATATATAAAGCCCTCGTTTGCGGTGTAATCCTCGCCCGTGTTTCTTCTATATTAGAAGTGTCCGCATAGGAAAAAGAAATCCCCCGCTTCTCCCCCAGCGTAGAAAACAACCGCACAGACCCGCCATACAGATCCTCCGTACACAAAATATGATCCCCTGCATTAAACAATTCCAGGCACAATGTCAACGCCGCCATACCACTCGAACACGCCAGACTCAGCACCGCATGCTCCAGCCCATTGATCGTCTCCTCCAGTTCCGACCGTGTAGGATTACTCTCCCTCGAATAATCAAACCCCGTAGAAGAACCAACCGCCGGATGTGAAAATGTAGCCGTCTGATAAATCGGAGTCGCCACAGCCCCATACGGATGCTGGCGACAGTATATATTCTGTCCGTGCACACACACGGTATCTGTCTTATATGTCATAGGTAAATCCTCCTCAATATTTAATTTGTAAAAACAGATTATAGATCGCAAAACTGGGTTCTAAGCTACCCTATTCATATCAATCCTTCATAGCCAGAAAAAAGCAGGTCAGCCGCAGGGAGATATATCTTTCAACTAAGCGACTTTAGCGAGTAAGCGTCCGAGACCTTAGGCTCGGACCGACGGAGCCGGAGCGAAGGGGAAAGATATATCTCCCTGCGGCTGACCTACTTTTTTCGTCCGTCAAAATCCACTTCCAATATCCTACCATGTTCATATGAAAAGTGTCCAATAACAAAGATGGATAGACAGTTATAGTTACAAACTATGAGACCGGAAAATATTATAAAAAAAATTACAAAAATATTTCAAAATTCCCTTGACACTTGTCAGGGGTGGTGCTATTTTATACCTAGATGTTAGCACTCCAATTAAATGAGTGCTAACAAACGGAAGAAGCGAAAGGAGGTGCCGGCGTGGAACTGAGCGAGAGAAAACAGAAAATCCTGGATGCCATCATCCGTACCTATCTCGAGACAGGCGAACCGGTAGGCTCCCGTACGATATCCAAATACACCGATCTGAATTTAAGTTCCGCTACGATTCGTAACGAAATGGCAGATCTCGAAGAGATGGGTTACATCGTACAGCCCCATACCTCCGCAGGCAGGATACCCTCCGATCTAGGCTACCGATTATATGTAGACGAAATCATCCGCAGCAAAGATCAAGAAGTATCCGAAATCAAACAGCTGATGATCAACAAGACCGACCGCATGGAAAAAATGCTCCAGCAGGTTGTCAAAGTACTCGCATCCAATACCAACTATGCGACCATGATCACCGGACCGAGCCTGCACAATACCAAGCTGAAATTCATCCAGCTCTCCCGCGTACACGATATGCAGCTGTTGGCCGTAATCGTCAGCGATGGCAACATCGTCCGCAACCAGATCATCGATCTGGAAGAGCCGGTCGACGAAGATCAGCTGTTAAAGCTCAATCTTCTGTTAAACACCCGTCTGAACGGTCTGACCATCGAAGAGATCAGCCTGGGGCTGATTACCAAGATGAAAGAAGAGGCCGGTATCCACAGCGGCGTGATCGCCAGCGTTGTGGATGCGGTGGCAGAGGCGATCTCAACGGAGGAAGATGAAGTTCCGGTTTACACAAGCGGAGCAACCAACATCTTCAAATACCCCGAGCTTTCCGATTCCGGCAAAGCCAGCGAGCTGATCTCAGCACTGGAAGAAAAGGAACCGTTAGTCAATATGATCCGGGAGGGTCAGAAAGCAGATGCCGACGATCCGGGTACCGGTATTCAGGTATATATCGGCGGAGAGTCCCAGATGCAGACCATGAAGGACTGCAGCGTCGTAACCGCAAGCTACAATCTGGGCAAAGGCATGAAAGGTACGATCGGTATTATCGGACCGAAGCGTATGGATTATGAAAATGTGGTAGATAATCTTAAAGTACTCCGGCAGCAGTTGGACAGTATCTTTAAAGATAAAGATAAATAGTCTATCCAATAGATACCTGGAAAGGTGGTAGAGCATGACTGAAGAAATGAAGAAAGAACAGACAGCCGAAGAAGCGGTGAAGGAAGAAACAACCGGAGCCACAGCCGAAGCTGCACAGGAAACCGAGGCTGCGGACGCCGAAGAGAAAACAGCCGAGGAAACAAAAGATACAGAAACCGCTAAGGAAAAGAAAAAGCTCTTTTCCAAGAAAAAGGATAAAAAGGACGAGAAGATCGAAGAACTTACCGATCAGCTCAAACGCCAGATGGCCGAGTTCGACAACTACAGAAAGCGTACCGATAAGGAGAAAGCAAGTATGTATGTGATCGGAGCCAAAGAGATCGTAGAGAAGCTTCTCCCGGTAGTGGATTCTTTCGAAAGAGGGTTGGCCACAGCCACAGAAGAACAGCTCGAAGATCCGTTTGTAGACGGTATGAACAAGGTCTACAAGCAGATGATGACCTGCTTTGACGAGCTTGGTGTAAAAGCTATCGAGGCTGTAGGCAATGAGTTCAATCCGGATTATCATAATGCGGTGATGCATGTTGAGGACGAAGAAGTCGGCGAGAACATCGTCGTAGAGGAGTTCCAGAAAGGCTATACCTACAAGGACTTCGTTGTTCGTCACAGCATGGTAAAAGTAGCCAACTAAGAGATTTTCAAATTTTAAATATAGTTTGAGGAGGACACGATTATGAGCAAGATTATTGGTATTGACCTTGGTACAACAAACAGCTGTGTAGCCGTTATGGAAGGTGGACAGCCGACAGTTATTACAAATACAGAGGGTGCCAGAACTACACCGTCTGTAGTAGCATTCACAAAGACCGGTGAGCGTCTTGTCGGTGAGCCGGCAAAACGTCAGGCCGTTACAAACTCCGAGAAGACCATCTCTTCCATCAAGAGACATATGGGTTCCGATTACCGTGTAACGATCGATGACAAGAAATATTCTCCGCAGGAGATTTCCGCTATGATCCTGCAGAAGCTGAAAAGCGATGCAGAAGCTTACCTGGGTGAGAAAGTAACAGAGGCTGTTATCACAGTTCCGGCTTACTTCAACGATGCCCAGCGTCAGGCAACAAAGGATGCCGGTAAGATCGCCGGTCTGGAAGTAAAACGTATTATCAACGAGCCGACAGCCGCTGCACTGGCTTATGGTCTTGATAATGAAAAAGAGCAGAAGATCATGGTATATGACCTTGGTGGTGGTACATTCGATGTATCTATTATCGAGATCGGTGACGGCGTTATCGAGGTTCTGTCTACAGCCGGTAACAACAGACTGGGTGGTGATGACTTCGATCAGAAGATCACAGAGTATATGCTTTCCGAGTTCAAGAGAACAGAGGGCGTAGATCTTTCCGGTGATAAGATGGCTCTGCAGAGACTGAAAGAAGCTGCTGAGAAAGCAAAGAAAGAGCTTTCTTCCGCTACAACAACAAATATCAACCTGCCGTTCATCACAGCTGTTGACGGTGTGCCGAAACATTTCGATATGAACCTGACAAAGGCTAAATTCGATGAGCTGACCAGAGATCTGGTAGAAGCTACAGCTGAGCCGGTTCGCCGTGCCCTGTCTGATGCAGGTCTGACTGCTTCCGAACTGAGCAAAGTACTGCTGGTCGGTGGTTCTACACGTATCCCAGCTGTACAGGATAAAGTAAAACAGCTGACAGGCCATGAGCCGAACAAGAGCCTGAACCCGGATGAGTGCGTAGCCCTTGGTGCTTCCGTACAGGGTGGTAAGCTTGCCGGTGATGCAGGCGCAGGCGATATCCTTCTTCTGGATGTTACTCCGCTGTCTCTGTCTATCGAGACCATGGGCGGTATCGCAACCAGACTGATCGAGAGAAATACAACGATCCCGACCAAGAAGAGCCAGATCTTCTCCACAGCTGCTGATAACCAGACAGCCGTAGATATCAACGTTGTA
Source organism: Ruminococcus bromii (assembly GCA_963603285.1). Taxonomy (GTDB): domain Bacteria; phylum Bacillota; class Clostridia; order Lachnospirales; family Lachnospiraceae; genus UBA11957. Next base: position 32,689 of record CAVCMG010000015.1, on the reverse strand, counting down.
CAGGGTGAGCGTCAGTTCGCAAAAGATAATAAATCCCTTGGCCAGTTCAGACTGGATGGTATCCCGCCGGCAAGACGTGGTGTACCACAGATCGAGGTTACCTTTGATATCGATGCCAACGGTATCGTAAATGTATCTGCCAAGGATCTGGGCACAGGAAAAGAGCAGCACATCACCATTACTGCAGGTTCCAATATGTCCGATGCCGATATCGATAAAGCCGTACGTGAAGCTGCTGAGTTTGAAGCTCAGGATAAGAAACGTAAAGAGGGTATCGATGCCAAGAACGAGGCTGATTCCATGGTATTCCAGGTAGAGAGTGCTATGAAAGAGGTTGGTGACAAGCTTGACGGTGCTGATAAAGCTGCCGTAGAGGCTGATCTGGATGCCCTGAAGAAGACTCTGGAAGCTGCACCCGCAGACGGTACACTGACAGATGAGCAGGTTAACGATATCAAAGCCGGTAAAGAAAAACTGATGGAGAGCGCTCAGAAGCTGTTTGCCAAGATGTATGAGCAGACACAGGGTGCACAGGCCGGTCAGGCTGGCCCGGGTCCGGATATGGGCGGCGCTGCAGGTTCTTCCAGTAACGGCAGCGAAGCAGGTTACGACGATGTCGTAGATGCTGATTACAAAGAGGTTTAATCTGTAACAAAACAAAACGGATATACGGATATCCCGGGGCGAGATTTCGTCCCGGGATGTTATAAGTAAAAGGATAGAGGTATTACATCATGGCCGATAAAAGAGATTATTATGAAGTCCTGGGAGTGGACAAAAATGCCGATGACGCGACATTGAAGAAAGCTTACAGAAAACTGGCGAAAAAGTATCATCCAGACATGAACCCGGGCGATAAAGAGGCAGAGGCCAAGTTTAAAGAAGCAACAGAAGCCTACAGCGTTCTGAGTGATGCCGACAAGCGTCGCCAGTATGATCAGTTCGGTCATGCTGCCTTTGAAAACGGTGGCGGAGGAGCCGGTGGCGGCTTCGGCGGCTTTGATTTCGGCGGAGATATGGGTGATATCTTCGGTGATATCTTTGGTGACCTGTTTGGCGGTGGCGGCAGACGCCGTGCCAACAATGGACCGATGAAGGGCGCCAACCTTCGTGCGGCTGTCAATATTATGTTCCAGGAAGCTATTACTGGCTGCGACAAGGAGCTGGAGATCAATCTCAAGGATCCCTGTAAGAAATGTAACGGTACGGGGGCAAAGCCGGGTACTTCACCGGAAACATGTAAGAAATGTAACGGCAGCGGTCAGGTTGTCATGACCCAGCAGTCCATGTTCGGTATGGTGCGGAACGTCACGGTCTGCCCGGATTGTCAGGGTACAGGTAAGATTATCCGTGAGAAATGCCCGGATTGCCGTGGTACAGGCTACACATCCTCCAGAAAGAAGATCCAGGTCAGCATCCCAGCCGGTATTGATGACGGACAGAGCATCCGCATCCGTGATAAGGGTGAGCCGGGAACCAACGGCGGCCCGAGAGGTGATTTGCTGGTTGAGGTACGTGTGGCCCGTCACCCGATCTTCGCCCGTGAAGATATGAATATCTTTTCTTCTGCAAATATCAGCTTCGCACAGGCTGCCCTGGGCGGCAAGATCCGTATCCCTACGGTAGACGGCGATGTGGAATATGAGGTAAAGCCGGGCACACAGCCCAATACCCGTATCCGTCTGAAAGGCAAGGGCGTACCGTCACTGCGTAACAAGAATATCCGCGGTGATCACTACGTCACTCTGACGCTGCAGGTACCGACCAACTTAAGCAACGAGTCCAAGGAGGCTCTGCGTAAGTTTGATGAGACACTGGGCGGCGGTGGTACAACGCCGAAGAAAAAGAGCTTCAAGGAAAAGATCAAAGAGACCTTTGAAGGTTAAATACAGGATTAGTGTATAGACAAACAGACAGTCTGGCAATGAAGTATCGTTCGTTTTCAGGCTGTTTTTTGTGTCGTAGATAACGGAATACAGGGTTTTGGACACGAGAAGGAACGAGTGCATAAAGAATGAAGTTTTTTTGTAATGAAGTTAAGATTTCATTTAGATTTCTTCATAATAAATTGCATGAAAATGACAGAGCCTGTGGTATGATACAGAGGACGGAAGTCATACAATACAAAGGACGGAAGTCATACAATACAAAGGACAAAATGTCCGAACATAAGGGGTGTTGGTGATGAAAATGAGAAAATGGAGAAGATGGATTTTTATGGCAGTGCTGCTGGTTGGCGTCCTCTGCTTACGACAGCCGATACAGGCAGCAGAAAGCCAGACGTATGGTGACAACATGCGGCTGGCGGTCAAGGTATCTGCGGCACCGATCCACAGTGAAGCTTCCGGGGACTCCGGTGTTGTAAAAAATGTTGGTTTCGGGGAACAGCTGAAGGTAACAGAGAAGACCGGCAACTGGTATAAGGTGGCCGACGGTTATATCCATACGTCCAAGGTCGTGCTGTACGATAAGAATAAAAAGCATATTGCACTGACCTTTGATGATGGCCCGAGCAAGGCAAACACAAAGAAAGTCTTAAATGCACTGAAAAAATATAATGCCAGAGCTACATTTATGATCGTAGGGCAGAATGTCAACAGTAAAACCGGAGATCTGCTGAAACAGGAGCTGCAGATGGGCTGTGAGCTGGGCAACCATTCCTACACACATGCCAATTTCAAAAAGATCGGCCTGAAAAAGGTGAAATCCGAAATCCAGAAAACGGACAGCAAGATCAAACAGTACACAGGCAGTGAGCCGACATTGATCCGTGCGCCGTATGGTGCATTTACCAAAAACGTTCTGAAAAGCTTTACCCGACCAAATATTTTCTGGAATGTAGACACACTGGACTGGAAATACAGAAATTCCAAACGGCTGATCAACTATGTGTCAAAAAATGCAGGTGACGGCAAGATCGTGCTGATGCATGATATCCATAAGACCACAGCCAATGCAGTAGACAGTATCCTGAAGAATCTGACAAAGAAAGGCTATGAGATGGTAACCGTCACAGAACTGTCAGCCATCAAAGGACAGAAGATGAGCGCAGGAAAGACCTATGCTTCCTTTAAAACGAAAAAATAAAATAGGATTTAATGACAGGAGCCTCCAATGCTGTAAAAACAGGGAGGCTCCTGTTTTGTTGGATTAGCATATAAAAGAACGCTCCGGTGGAGATTTCTTTTAGCTTTCGCGGCAGTTTACCAGCATTTTTCCATGAAATCTGCGGCTTCCTCTGTGGACAGGGAGAAATCCTGTGTTATTTTTTCAAGGGCAGTCTCTTTGGATATCTTGAAATCTTTGTATGTCTGCAGCATGAGAGGAACACATTTGAGTTCTCCTTTGCGTTCGCATTTATTTTCCCAGTCAGTAATACATTGCCATTGTTCCATTGTCGTATCTCCTTTCTGTTTTGCCTGTGAGGCATAGTGTATAAGCTTTTTTGAACCAGTAACAGCGCCAACAGCGAGACCTAATTCTGTGCTAAAAGATTGTTCCTCATAAAAGGATATGATACTTTCAATATCCTGCGTATAGAAAAGCTGACAAAGCTTGAAAAATCCCTGCACATCAGGATGCTGAAATAAACAGTTGTCTGTATGGGCAACCTGCAGAAGATTTATTTTATAATCTGATACCAGTTCTTTCTGATCCTCCGGAATGTCCATCATATCTGTAAGACAGAGCGGTCCATCCCACAAAGCTTCCCCATAATATACACAAAGTGTAATCACCGGATGCAGTTTGTCATTTATGTGAAACCCGGAAAGAAATTCATCCGGGGAAGCATAGGTTTTGTCCTGTCTGTTTCTGGCAGCAATTTCTTTATATTCTTTATAATAGGTAAGAGCATCCCCAAGCATATGTCTGAGGGGCATGGCATAGTGGACATGTTTCTGATTTTCCAGACCGAGCAGGATATAGTCAACGCCGTTGGCTGATTTTTTGGCAATATCAAAGATATGCTGCACACTTTCAGAGTGTCCTTTGGCTGTGATAGTGGAAGAAACATCCGTATCAATATCCACAAGTGAGTCTGGTTGCAGAACGGATCTGCCATGAAAAAGAGTTGCATTAAAAAGATCGGCAAAGCGATCGTTGTCGTGCCAGAAGTTTTTTAAAATCGTATCCGGCTTTACATGGTTTACTGTAGTCGTAATAGCACCTCCTATGAAATGGAGACGCATATACAGGAATGCGAAATCTCCATTTGTTTTCTTATAACAGGGGATTTCGATGACCGAACGGTCGGGGGAAGTTCCTGTGATAATGAAATGTATTGTATTTATATAGATAATAGCAGACATGAACGGAAATGTAAAGTGCGTAAATAATAAAAAGATTATAAAAATAGTTAGGATGAACAAAGGAGAGCCTGTGCGAAAAGATTGGGTTTAAAGAAAAGTATATCTCCCACATGCAACAATCAGCGTTAAAGAAAAGTGTATCTTGCACTTTCCCTTTTCATCGTGTATGATTAATCTGATTTTTTATGCGATTTTGTTTATCAACTATATCATACAATCGTCCACTGGACGATATTTTCTTTAGGTCAGGAGGGAAAAGCCCGTGAAATGGAATAAGGTTACAGTAAAAACAAAGACAGATGCCGAGGATATCATCATTGCGACGCTGGCTGAGGTTGGTCTGCAGGGAGCGGAGATTCAGGATAAGAAGCCGCTTTCGGAAGCGGACAAGGAAGCGATGTTTGTCGGTATGATGCCGGATATGCCGGAGGACGATGGTATCGCATATTTGAATTTCTATGTGGATGAGGATCAGGATCTGGATGCGATCGTTGCAGATGCCCGCCGCGAGCTGGATGAGCTGGCTGAGTTTATGGATATCGGCGATGGCACGATCACCACGGGCGAGACCGAGGACAAGGACTGGATCAACAACTGGAAACAGTTTTTCAAGCAGTTCTATGTGGACGATATCCTTATCATTCCGTCCTGGGAAGAGGTAAAGCCGGAGGACAAAGACCGCATGATCATCCATATTGATCCGGGTACAGCCTTCGGTACGGGTATGCACGAGACAACACAGCTGATCATCCGTGAGCTGAAAAAATATGTGAAACCGGGCATGCAGATCCTCGATGTAGGTACCGGCAGCGGCATCCTGTCCATCGTGGCTCTGAAGCTGGGCGCTGCACATGCGATCGGTACGGAGCTGGATATCTGCACGATCAATGCCGTGGCAGAAAACAAAGAAGCCAACGCGATTCCGGAGGAGGATATGGAGCTGATCATCGGCAACCTGATCGATGATAAAGAGGTACAGGACAAGGTCGGTTATGAGAAATACGATATCGTTCTGGCAAATATCCTTGCCGATGTACTGGAAGCGCTGACTCCGGAGGTTATTCATCAGATGAAGCCGGGCTCTTTATACATCACATCCGGTATCATTGATGATAAGGAAGAATGTGTCAAAGAAGCTATCCTGAAAGCTGGTCTGGAAATCGTAGAGATCAACTACCAGAACGAGTGGGTAGCCATCACTGCAAGAAAGCCGCTGTAAGTTTGCGGAGGGTAGTATGTATCGATTTTTCGTAGAAAAAGAGCAGATCGGTGACAAAACGATCCGCATCATCGGCACGGACGTCAACCATATCAAAAACGTTCTGCGTATGAAGCCGGGCGAGGAAATTCTGATCAGTGACGGTGAAAAAAAGGAATATCACTGTGAGATCACGGCGCTGGACAGCGATTACGTCGAGGCCGGGATCATGTTTGTCAAGGAAGAGGGTCTGGAACTGCCGTCAAAGGTCTATCTGTTTCAGGGGCTTCCGAAGAATGACAAGATGGAGCTGATCATCCAGAAGGCCGTGGAGCTGGGCGTCTATGCGGTCGTACCGATGGCGACAAAGCGTGCCGTGGTCAAGCTGGACGATAAAAAGGAAGCCAAAAAGCTGGCTCGCTGGCAGAGTATCGCCGAAAGTGCCGCCAAGCAGGCGAAGCGCCTGATCATTCCGGAGGTGATGCCGGTGATGAGCTTTAAGGAAGCCGTGGCTTTTGCCAGGACGCTGGATATCCGGCTGATGCCGTACGAGCTGGCGGAAAACATGGCGTATACGAGAGAGGTTCTGGCAAAGATCGAGCCGGGACAGAGCATCGGTATCTTTATCGGCCCGGAGGGCGGTTTTGCCGAAGAAGAGGTGGAGCTGGCCCTGAGCAGTCAGATGGAGACGATCACACTGGGTAAGCGTATCCTGCGTACGGAAACCGCGGGAATGACGGTGTTGTCTATTTTGATGTATTTATTGGAACCGTAGAAAAGAGTAGAAAATGGAAGCATATCTTGATAATTCAGCCACCACCCGGGTATTTCCCGAGGTCGTGGATCTGATGGTAAAAACCATGTCCGAGGACTATGGTAATCCGTCCTCCATGCATACGAAAGGTGTGGAGGCGGAACAGTATATAAAGGAAGCAACAAAGACATTCGCCCAGATCTTAAAGGTACAGGAAAAGGAAATCTACTATACCTCCGGCGGTACGGAATCCGACAACTGGGCGCTGATCGGTACAGCGATGGCAAACCGCCGTACCGGAAATCATATCGTGGTGACAGCCATGGAGCATCCGGCGGTCGGTGCGGTAGCGGATTTTCTGGAAAAGCAGGGATTTGCAGTGACGCGCCTGTCCGTGGATGAGCAGGGACGCATTGATCCGGAAAAGCTGCGGGATGCCGTGCGGGAAGATACGATCGTCGTATCCATGATGTATGTGAATAACGAGATCGGTGCAGTGCAGGATATTGCAGCGCTGTCCCGGGTGATCAAAGAAAAAAATCCGAAGACCTATGTGCATGTGGATGCGATCCAGGCGTTTGGCAAATACCATATCTATCCGAAGCGTATGGGTATCGATATGCTGTCGGTCAGCAGCCATAAGCTGCACGGCCCGAAGGGTGCCGGCCTGTTATATATTGATGATAAGGTAAAGATCGTGCCGATCATCTATGGTGGTGGCCAGCAAAAAGGCATGCGTTCCGGAACGGACAATGTGCCGGGGATCGCAGGCTTTGGCCTGGCGGCAAAGATGACCTACGACCATCTGGATGAAAAAATCGAAAAAATGTATGCCTTAAAACGCCGTCTGGTGGACGGCCTTATGGAAATCCCGGATGTACATATCCATGGAATGGCTGTAGAGGAAGGTGCACCGCATATCGTCAGTGCCGCTTTTGTGGGCGTACGGAGTGAAGTCCTTCTGCATACGCTGGAGGAGCGCGGTATCTATGTATCCGCCGGAAGTGCCTGCTCTACCCATAAGAGAAATGCCAGTCCGACAATGCAGGCCATCCAGGCGCCAAAGCCGCTGACAGAGGCGACCGTCCGTTTCAGCTTTTCGGAGACAACGACGGAAGAAGAGATAGATTATGCACTTGGCGTGATCAAAGAGATTGTGCCGATGCTGCGCAGATATACAAGACATTGATGAAAGAGAAAGGAGACTTGCCATGTTTCGTATGTTTCTGATCAAATATGCCGAGATCGGTGTCAAAGGAAAGAACCGTTATCTTTTCGAAGACGCCCTGATCGCGCAGATCAAAAGAACATTGAGAAGAGTAGAGGGCCGTTTCAGCGTTACAAAAGAGAGCGGCCGCATTTATGTAGAAGCGGTGACGGACTTTGATTTTGACGAGACAGTCGATGCATTAAAGACCGTATTCGGTATTGTGGGCATCTGCCCGGTTGTCCTTCTGGAGGACAAGGGCTATGAAGAACTGTCCAAAGACGTTGTAGCCTACATGGATCATATGTACCCGGATAAGCATAAGACCTTCAAGGTACAGGTGCGCCGTGCCCGCAAGAATTATCCGATGGATTCCATGGAACTGGCCAGAGAGCTGGGCAGCGATATTCTGGATGCGTATCCGGATTTCTCCGTGGATGTACATCATCCGGAGATTCTTCTGCAGGTGGAAATCCGCCAGCATATTTATGTATATTCCGAGATCATCCCGGGACCGGGCGGTATGCCGCTGGGAACGAATGGAAAGGCTATGTTGCTTCTGTCCGGTGGTATTGACAGTCCGGTAGCCGGTTATATGATCGCCAAGAGAGGCGTTGTTGTGGATGCCGTATACTTCCATGCACCGCCGTATACCAGTGAGCGTGCAAAGCAGAAGGTCGTTGATCTGGCAAATCTGGTGTCCCGTTACAGCGGACCGATGCGTCTGCATATCGTCAATTTTACTGATATCCAGCTGTACATTTACGACAAATGCCCGCACGATGAGCTTACGATCATCATGCGCCGTTATATGATGAAGATTGCCGAAGAGATTGCCCGCAAGGAGGGCGCTGTGGCCCTGATCACCGGTGAGAGCATCGGTCAGGTGGCCAGCCAGACCGTCCAGAGTCTGACTGTTACGAACGAAGTCTGCACGATGCCGGTATTCCGTCCGGTTATCGGTTTTGATAAACAGGAGATCGTGGATATTTCCTTAAAGATCAATACCTACGAGACGTCGATCCAGCCGTACGAGGACTGCTGTACGATCTTTGTGGCCAAGCATCCGGTGACCAAGCCGAATCTGCAGGCCATCCGTCGCTCGGAGGAAAATCTGGCGGAAAAGATTGATGAAATGTTGAAAACTGCCGTGGATACCGCAGAGGTTGTGGAAATCGACGAGTAAAGAAGATAAAAAGAACTCCGCGGGAAATCCGCGGAGCTTTCTTACAACGTAACTTTAAGGTCTGTCGCAGGACAGACGCCAGAGGCAGATTATTTCTCGATGAGGTATGGGGTAAGCTTCTCCATAACAGCAGCCAGGCTGTCATCCTCAGCATGAACGTTCAGCTCGATCGGTTTACTCAGATCCAGACTGAAGATGCCCATGATAGACTTGGCATCGATCACGTATCTGCCGGATACAAGGTCAAAATCGAAATTGAATTTGGAAATATCATTGACAAAAGATTTAACCTTATCAATAGAATTAAGAGAAATCATTACGGTTTTCATATGCAGCTATCCTCCAGAATAAATGTAGATTTTTTGTGATAACCGGCGGCCAGAATGTTGTCGTTGGGACACAAAAAAGATTACTTTTATCTTACCTGTAACAGGGGTAAAAGTCAAGGCGGAATGAAAATTTACGCAGACTTTACCGGTGGAAGCAGGGCGAAAAATGTCGAAGAAACAGAACCGTACAGGAGAGCTTTTTTGCGTTGGAAAAATCTGGGATTTCCGGTATAAAAACAGCAAAAAAGGTAAAGAATCAGAGAGGTGTATTATGAACAGAACAGCAGCCCTGCACAATCTCGGGTGTAAGGTGAATGCCTACGAGACAGAGGTTATGCAGCAGATGCTTACCGACGCCGGATATACCATCGTGCCCTTCCATGAAAAGGCAGATGTTTATATTATCAATACATGTTCCGTTACCAATATGGCGGACAAGAAATCCCGCCAGATGATCAGCCGTGCGAGAAAGACAAACCCGGAGGCTGTTGTGGCCGCTGCCGGCTGCTATGTGCAGGCTGCCGGGGAGCAGCTTTTAAAGGAGCTGTCGCTGGATCTGGTGATCGGTAACAATAAAAAGAAGGATCTTGTGGCGATCCTTGACGAGTTCTTTGTGTCAAAGGGCCATCAGTCATATATTGTGGACCTCATGCATACCAAAGAATATGAAGAAATGAAGATGGAGCGCTCCGCAGAACATACCCGCGCCTATATCAAGGTGCAGGATGGTTGTAATCAGTTCTGTAGCTACTGTATCATTCCGTTCACCCGCGGCCGCGTCAGAAGCCGCCGTCCGGAGGATGTACGGGAGGAAATCGAGGGACTGTGCAAAGCTGGATATCAGGAGTTTGTGCTGACCGGTATCCATTTAAGCTCCTACGGTGTGGATTTTTCTGAGGATAAAAAGCCGCATCTGCTGGACCTGATCCGTCTGATCGACGGTATCGACGGCGTAAAGCGGATTCGTCTGGGCTCTCTGGAGCCGGGCATTATCACAGAAGAATTTGCCAAAGCGCTGCATGAGCTGGACAGCTTCTGCCCGCATTTCCATCTGTCACTGCAGAGCGGATGCAATACCACGCTGAAACGGATGAACCGCCGGTATACAGCGGAGGAATATGCGGAAAAATGTGAGATCCTGCGAAAGGTCTTTCAGGCACCGGCGCTGACCACCGATGTGATCGTGGGATTTCCGGGAGAGACAAAAGAAGATTTTGAAGAGTGCCATGCTTTCCTTGAAAAAATCCGTTTTTATGAGACCCATATCTTCAAATACTCCCGCAGGCAGGGGACGAAGGCGGCAGATATGCCGGATCAGATCCCGGAAAGTGTCAAGGGAGACAGAAGCCATGTGCTCTTAAAGCTGCACGAGCAGAATAAAGCGGCGTATATCGAGCAGTTTATCGGACAGCCGCTTGAAGTGCTTTTCGAAGAACAGATTGAGGTGGACGGTGAGCGCATGTGGAGTGGATACAGTCGCGAATATATCCGTGTGCTGTGGAAAACTGCCGAAAATCTGGAAAATAAACTGTATAAAGTGACGGCGCAGCAGACCGATACGAAGGAGGATGCGCTGATCGTGACAGAGGGAGAACGTCTGTAGGACAAAAGGCGGGAACCCGAAGTGTCCCTTTTGTCAGACAATTTAAAAAACCACGTTGCACTTTATCATAAAATATATTAGAATAGAAACGATAATAGGCAGAATTTTGTCTCGCGAACAGGAGACAGATGCCGTTTGATACAGGTTATGTAAAGGTGTGAAATTATGACAAATATGAACAGTACACAGTATTTTAAAGTAAAATCCGATCCGGAGATCCGTGTAAAGGAGGTTCTGGAGGTGGTATACAACGCCATGGATGAGAAAGGATATAATCCGGTGAACCAGATCGTCGGTTATATCATGAGCGGTGATCCGACCTATATCACCAGCTACAAAGGCGCCAGAAGCATGATCATGAAGGTCGAGAGAGACGAGCTTGTCGAGGAGCTTCTGAAGGAATACATCAAGAACAAATCCTGGGAAAGATAAGATGGAACGTATTATAGGACTGGATTTTGGTTCGAAGACGACAGGTGTCGCTGTGAGCGATCCTTTCGGATGGACTGCGCAGGGCGTGGAGATCATCCGCCGCAAGGAAGAGAATAAGCTTAGAAAGACACTGGCCAGGATCGAAGAGCTGGTAAAGGAGTACAATGCGACCCGCATCGTGCTCGGTTTACCGAAAAATATGAACAACACACTGGGAGACCGTGCGGAAAAGTCGATGGCATTCAAGGAAATGCTGGAGCGCCGTACAGGTCTTTGTGTTGTACTCTGGGACGAAAGACTTACGACCGTAGCAGCAGACCGTACGATGATGGAAGCGGGGATCCGCAGAGAGCACCGCAAGGAATATGTGGACGAGATCGCTGCAGTATTTATTCTCCAGAATTATCTGGATTATTTGTCATGCCACCCTGTAGATAATAATAACAATAAAAAGGAAGATGCCTGATAACATGGAAAAAATCACTTTTATAACGGAAGAAAACGAGAGCCTTACTTTTTTTGTGGAGGAGCAGACCAGAGTAAACGGTATTGACTATCTGCTGGTTTCTGACTCTGAGGATGATGAGGCACAGGCCTATATCCTGAAAGATGTATCCGAGGATACAGACCCGGAAGCGAAATATGAATTTGTAGAAGATGATGTGGAGTTCGATGCAGTGGCCAAGCTGTTCGAGCAGATGTTAGAGGATGTGGACCTCCAGGCATAGAAAGAAGGAGGACGTTTTTGAAGAAAATTGAAAATGCAAGAGTAAAGATCATTCCGCTCGGAGGTCTGGAGCTGATCGGAATGAACATTACAGCTATTGAGTATGAGAACAGTATCGTTGTGGTCGACTGCGGTCTGTCCTTCCCGGAAGATGATATGCTGGGTATTGATCTGGTTATCCCGGATGTCACCTATCTGAAAAACAATATCGACAAGGTGAAAGGCTTTGTCATTACGCATGGTCATGAGGACCATATCGGTGCGCTGCCCTACATTTTAAAGGAAGTCAACGTACCGATCTATTCCACCAAGCTGACGATCGCGCTGATCGAGAATAAGTTAAAAGAACACAATCTGTTAAAGACAACCAAGAGAAAAGTCGTAAAACACGGACAGTCGATCAATCTCGGTGCTTTCCGTGTCGAATTTATCAAGACCAACCACAGTATTGCCGATGCATCTGCACTGGCGATCTATTCCCCGGCCGGTATCATCGTGCATACCGGTGACTTCAAGGTGGATTATACACCGGTATTTGGTGATGCGATCGATCTGCAGCGCTTTGCCGAGATCGGTAAAAAGGGTGTACTGGCGCTTCTGTGCGACAGTACCAATGCGGAGCGTCCGGGCTTTACGATGTCCGAGCGTACTGTAGGCCGTACCTTTGACAACCTGTTTGCAGAGCATAAGGACAGCCGTATCATTATCGCGACCTTTGCTTCCAACGTAGACCGTGTACAGCAGATCATCAACTCTGCGTACAAGTATGGACGTAAGGTTGTTGTGGAAGGCCGCAGTATGGTCAATATTATTTCTACAGCCGCAGAGCTGGGTTACTTAAATATTCCGGACAATACGCTGATTGATATCGACCAGATGAAGAATTATACGAATGAACAGATGGTACTGATCACGACAGGAAGCCAGGGCGAGTCCATGGCGGCTCTGTCCCGTATGGCAGCCAATATCCATAAAAAAGTTACGATCATGCCGGGCGATACGATCATCTTTTCTTCCAACCCGATCCCGGGTAACGAAAAGGCCGTATCCAAGGTGATCAATGAGCTGTCGGCCATGGGTGCCAACGTTATTTTCCAGGATGCCCATGTATCCGGACATGCCTGCCAGGAGGAGATCAAGCTGATATATTCTCTGGTCAAACCGAAATATGCCGTACCGGTGCACGGTGAATTCCGTCACTTAAAGGCACAGGCGCTTTTAGCAGACAATCTGGGTATCGAAAAGGACCATATCTTTATCTTAAAGACCGGCGATGTACTGGAGCTGGCTGAGGATCATGGATATGTGACCGGTACAGTGCCGACAGGCTCGATCCTCGTGGATGGTCTGGGTGTCGGTGATGTCGGCAATGTCGTACTGCACGACAGACAGCATCTGGCAGAGGACGGTATTATTATCGTTGTTATGACGCTGGATCGCGGTGCACATCAGGTTGTAGCGGGACCGGAGATCGTTTCCCGTGGTTTTGTCTATGTAAAGGAAGCCGAGGATCTGATCGACGGCGCACGCGAGGCGGCTGCAGAAGCTCTCGATAAGTGCATGGACAAGGGAATTACCGACTGGTCCAAGTTAAAAATGGTCATCAAGGATGCTCTGGGCTGCTATGTATGGAAGCGTACCAAGAGAAGACCGATGATCCTTCCGATCATTATGGAAACCGACTGGTAAAACGATAAACAGATGAGGATGTATGTATGGCAGTAAAGAAACAGAATACCGCTGTGCGGACGGGGGCCTATATGGTGCGTACGACGATCCGGACGCTGTTGTATGTTGTGGCAGCGATGGCGATCGTGCGCGGGGCGACCTGGTCCTACAGCTTTGGCTATGCGATCTTTTCCAACCAGACGATGGCAAAGGAGGGGGCCGGACGCGATGTATACGTGACGGTGGAGGCCGATGACACTGTAAAGGATGTGGCGAAGACCCTGAAAAAAGAGCGGCTGATCAAGGATCCGCTGGTCTTTGAGGTGCAGGAAAAGCTTTCCGCCTACAAGGATAAGATCAGGCCGGGAACATACATTTTGAATACAGAACAGACAGCCGACGAAATGCTGGCGATCCTGTCCGGTACGGATACCGAGGGACAGCCGGGGGCTGACGACAGTGAAAGCAGTTCGACAGAAGGGAAGAGTGCATCATGATCGTAGATGAACGTTTCAGCTGTTATATGAATTCGCTGGATCCGGGGCACAGCGCTTTCCTGGAGAAGCTTGAACAGGAGGCAAAGGCTGCCTATGTGCCGGTCATCCGTCGGCAGATGCAGAGCTTTCTCCGGATGTTTCTTACGATGCAGCGCCCGAAAAAGGTGCTGGAGGTGGGAACGGCCGTTGGATTTTCAGCGATACTGATGTGTGAGTATCTGCCGGAGGACAGCCATATCACCACGATAGAAAATTATGTAAAGCGTATCCCCATTGCGCGGGAGAATTTTGAGCGATCCGGTTATGCAGACCGGATCACTCTGCTTGAAGGCGATGCTGCAGATGTGCTGCCGACACTGACGGACAGCTATGATTTTATCTTTATGGATGCGGCAAAGGGGCAGTATATCCATTTCCTGCCCGAGGTTCTGCGTCTGATGCATCCGGGCAGTGTGCTGATCACGGACAACGTACTGCAGGACGGGGATATCATCGAATCCCATTTTGCGGTAGAACGCAGAAACCGGACGATCTACAAACGCATGAGAGAATACCTCTATACACTGACCCATCATGAGCAGCTGGTGACTTCCATCCTGCCGGTGGGGGACGGTATTACGGTGAGTGTGTACAGGTAAAGCAAAGGAGTAAAGCATGAGAAAGCCAGAATTACTTGTTCCGGCAGGAAGTCTGGAAGTATTAAAGGTAGCGGTCACTTTCGGGGCCGATGCCGTATATATCGGCGGAGAGGCCTTTGGTCTCAGAGCCAAAGCCAAGAATTTTACCCCGGAAGAGATGAAGGCGGGCATCGAATTTGCCCATGCCCACGGGGTAAAGGTATATGTCACAGCCAATATTCTGGCACATAACAGCGATCTTACCGATGCCGCCGCGTATTTTACAGAGCTGGCGGCGTTACAGCCGGATGCACTGATTATTGCAGATCCGGGGCTTTTTATGATCGCAAAGGACGTCTGTCCTGAGATTGATATCCATATCAGTACCCAGGCCAACAACTGCAATTACGGTACGTTCCTGTTCTGGCATGAGCAGGGCGCCAGCCGTGTGGTGACGGCCAGAGAGCTGTCCTTACAGGAGATCAGTGAGATCCGTAAGCGGATTCCGGCAGATATGGAGATCGAAACCTTTGTCCATGGTGCGATGTGTATCTCCTATTCCGGGCGGTGCTTACTCAGCGCCTATATGACGGGCCGCAGCGCCAACGAGGGCGCCTGTACCCATCCGTGCCGCTGGAAATATGCTGTTGTTGAGGAAAAGCGTCCCGGCGAGTATTTTCCGGTGGAGGAGAATGAACGCGGCACGTATATCTTTAATTCCAAGGATCTGTGCATGATCGAGCATATCCCGGATCTGATCGCGGCTGGTATCGACAGCTTCAAGATTGAAGGTCGTATGAAGACGGCTCTGTATGTGGCGACAGTAGCCCGTACCTACAGAAAGGCCATCGACGATTATCTCGAAGATCCGGCGTTGTATGAAAAGAACTTGCCGTGGTACAGGGAGCAGATCTCCCGCTGTACCTACAGACAGTTTACGACCGGATTTTTCTACGGTAAGCCGGATCAGGAAAGCCAGATTTATGACAGCAATACCTATATCCGTGAGTATACCTATCTTGGTATCGTCGGTGAGGTAAAGGATAGCCTTTGCGTCATCGAACAGAGAAATAAATTTACCGTCGGTGAACAGATTGAGATCATGAAACCGGATGGTGAGAATATCGAAGTGACCGTACGTGCGATCTACAATGAAGATGGTGAGAGCATGGAGAGTGCGCCGCATCCGAAGCAGAAGCTTTTTGTGGATCTTGGCGTGCAGGCGGATGTTTTTGATATTTTACGTCGACAGGAAGAACTGCCGGAGCTTTAAAACACAGTTTTTTTCAATTCTTGAGACATAGGAGCGGCTGATGCCCAGCCGCTTGGCTATGACTCTCTGGGTGGTCGGTGTCCGGCCATATAATCCATAACGCATAACCAGTAAATCTTTTTCCTGCGGTGTCAGGCATTTGTCCAGACAGGAATAGAGCCGCAGTATATTTTCTTTTCGTTCGCAGCTTTTCGGGACGTCCTCGTCCTGACTTTCAAGAATATCCATCAGATGAATTTCATTCCCCTCTTTGTCCGTGCCGATCGGTTCATACAAAGACACCTCTCTGACATTCTTTTTCCGGCTGCGGAACATCATCAACAGTTCATTATCGATACAGCGCGCGGCATACGTCGCCAGCTTGCTTCCTTTTTCCAGATCAAACGTGGCGGCAGCCTTTAACAGCCCGATCGTACCGGTCGAGATCAGATCATCCATATCGTCCTCGGCGCTCTGGTATTTCCGGGCAATGTGCGCGACCAGACGTAAATTTCTTTCAATCAGCTGGTTGCGTGCGGCAAGGTCGCCCTGCCTGCTTTTTTCAAGAAGGGTACGCTCTTCGGCAGGTGTAAGCGGTTGCGGAAAGGTCTGCAAGGCGGCACCTCTGCAAAACGGGGTGTTTCTACATCTTATGAAAGTGGACAGCGGCGAGTGCATATCCCACAAAAAGAAATAGGTCAGGACTGTGGACAGGCGTGCATAAACGGCAAGGCCGCAGGTGCTGTATCTGTGAAATATAAAGCATAAGGAGGACAAAACATGTTTACAAAAGTGGCAGCAGCAACGATTCTGGGAGTGGAAGCCCACCGGGTATCCGTGGAGGCCGATGTCAGCGACGGACTGCCGTCGTTTTCCATCGTGGGATATGTGACGGCGCAGGTACGGGAGGCAGGTGACCGTGTGCGGACCGCCGTAAAAAATACCGGTCTATCCCTGCCGCCAAAGCGGATCACGATCAATCTGGCCCCGGCCGATATCCGGAAGGAAGGACCGCGCTTTGACCTGCCGATCGCAGCTGCAGTACTCTGTGCGGCGGGAAAAATCCCGGAAAAACCGCTGGCGGGCAGTATGGTGCTCGGCGAGCTGGGACTGGATGGCAGCGTGCGCAGTGTCAGCGGCGTACTTTCCTCGGTCATCATGGCGAGAAAAGAGGGCTTTACGACCTGTATCCTCCCGGCGGATAATCTGGAAGAAGCCAGAAATGTTGACGGAATCCGGCTGGTGGGGATCGGTACACTGCAGGAGCTGGTGGAGTATTGCAGGCATCCGGAAAGCTATACACCGCCTCAGAATGACAACAGGGCAGCCTGTACAGCAAAAGCAGTACCGGATTTTGCCGATATCAACGGGCAGGAGGAGGTCAAGCGGGCAGCAGTGCTGTCAGCTGCCGGATTTCACAACCTGCTGATGATTGGCCCTCCGGGCTCCGGAAAGACGATGACGGCCAGCCGGATCCCCGGATTACTGCCGGATATGACAAGAGAGGAGAGTCTGGAGGTGACGCAGATCTACAGCGTGGCCGGTCAGCTGCCGCCGCATGCGTCCCTGATGTGCCAGCGGCCGTTTCGGGCACCGCATCATACGATCTCGCCGCAGGCTCTGGCCGGTGGCGGCCGGATACCGACGCCGGGGGAGATCACACTGGCCCACCGAGGCGTGCTGTTTCTCGATGAATTTCCGGAATTTTCCACGACAAGTCTCGAGATCCTGCGACAACCGATGGAAAATAAAACGATCGTGATCTCCCGCAGTGCTGGTACGGTGACGTTTCCGGCGGAATTTCTTCTGCTGGCGGCGATGAATCCCTGTAAGTGCGGGTACTATCCCGACATGAACCGCTGCAGCTGCAGTGCAAAGGATATTTCCCATTATCTGCACCGGATCAGCCAGCCGCTTCTCGACCGTATGGATCTGTGTGTGGAAGTCCCGGCGCTGTCCTACGATGAGCTGCAGAGCACGAAAAAGAGTATGCAGAGCACCGCTGTAATGAAAGCTGAGGTGCAGGCGGCGGTTGCCATCCAGAACCGGCGGTATGCCGGGGAAACTTTCTTTTACAACAGCCAGATCCCCGCGTCCCGCCTTAGGGAATTCTGTGAAATGACCGTGGAGGCCGAGGAACTGCTGCGGCAGATGTTTGGGCGTATGGGTTTAAGTGCGAGAGGCTGTCACAGACTTCTGCGCGTGGCCCGTACCAGCGCAGACCTTGCGGCCAGTGAAAGGATTGAGAAGGAGCATATTCTGGAAGCCTGCTGTTTCAGGAATGCGGGGAAGAAATTCTGGAATCAGTAAGGAGAGACATAAAAGAAGGAAGATAAAACATGGGGTGTCCAGTGCATTTATATTTACTTTAATGCTAATATAAGTTATTGTACTGGTATTAAGGTAGTGGCCATATAACGCTATTTGAAAAGTTGGTCTGGATGCTGCCGTAAAGGTGATAGATGATAAACAGAGCCTGATATGGGATAATTCAGCAGCTGCTTATACGACGGTTACTGAGAAAATTGATAATACGGACTGTGCCCGTCTGATCGGCGTTTGTCTGGCACAGGCCAGTGGGGCAGAACTGGCACTGATTTCGACTAATAAGTGGTATGAACTGAAGGACGATGAGGATTTAAATCAGGAAGGCGTCAGTGGAGAGCTTTATCCGGTTCCGGTTACTGATATGATTATCACAACCATTCTTCCTACCGGCTGGCATAGAAATATCCAAAACGTAACGCTTACTGGAAAGCGGATAAAAGAGCTGGCTGAAGCCGGTTATGACCGGAATGGAAATGGAGATACCTTCCATTATGTGCTTGTGACACCGGATGGTTTTGAAATTGACGACAACACGACGTATACCGTAACCATTTGTGGCGTGAAGTTGCCCAAGAGGGAAATCTAACGGATACGGGTATTTCTGGCTTAACGGCGGCAGAAGAATATTTAAGTCAGTATGAGACATTTTCGGCTGAGAATATTGTGTGGAAAAAGTAACTCGTTGGATGAAATATCCTAAAATTTTTTTAAACCTTCAAACGGATGTAATAAGAAAATTATTCAGTTTGGAGGTTTATTCTAGTTGCGAAGAGAAAAGAATTCTGTTATAATGACGAAAAATATAGTGCAGATAACGCTATGTTCGAAACCAATTTAACAACATATCGGAAATACATATCCTGTACTCAGAATCCTGAGAAAATCCGATGAAAACACAACTGCATAGGAAAGCATGATACGGATAAGTTCTCTTTACATGTTAAGATGAAAATGTCAGTGACGAAAAGCACACTCTTTTCCGGTAGAGATAGGTGTGATACTATATAAAGTAAGAAGTCTCCGTATCGATGTTTGAAAACATGCGAGAATGGAAAAAATGAACGAACAGACAAAAACCGTTGCACAGGGAACACAGAGTGGAGAAGAGTTTGAAAAGATGGCAAAGGAAGATGCGTATATCGATGAAGCATTTGAAATGTTGAAACATATGAGTGCAGATGAGAAGAAACGTCTGGAATACGAAGCGAGAGAGAAAGCGATCCGGGATTATAATTCGCAGATGCAGGGGATGAAAGAAGAAGGGGTTGCGACTGGCGAAAAAAGAAAAGCTGCAAAAATCATAAGACATATGTTGGAAAAAGGGAAAAGTCCGGAAGAAATTGCGGATATGACAGGAGAGAGTCTGGAAAAAATATTCGAGGTCAGCAGAAATAGTGAGTGAACTTGTCAATAAAATATAAATCCGCTATACTGAAAAACAAGGGAATACAACAGAAATTTATAATTATATACAAGGAGGATATTACCATGGATGCAAATATGCAAAAAAGAAACGAGCAGCTGGCAAAGACGGTGATCAAGGGACTGGAGTCCCGGAATATGTCCGGCTACTATGCTGCGGACAAAGAGGCGGCTGTAGCGCAGGCGCTGGAGCTGATCGGTGAGGGAAGTACGGTAACGATGGGCGGCTGTATGTCCGCACAGGAGATCGGTCTGATCAAAGCTCTGGAAGAAGGTAACTATAATTATATCGACCGCGCAACACTGTCCCCGCGCGACAGCCTTATGGCTGCCTACAATGCCGATGTGTTCCTGTCCAGCGCCAACGCCATGACAAATGACGGTATTCTGGTAAATATCGATGGCAATTCCAACCGTGTATCTTGCATCGCCCAGGGACCGAAAAAAGTCGTATTCATCGTGGGAATGAACAAGGTCTGTTCCGACCTTGACGAAGCCATGAAGCGCGCCAGAAACGTGGCAGCTCCGGCAAACGCCCAGAGATTTGACATCAAGACACCGTGCAAGGAAACCGGCAAATGCTTCAACTGTAAATCCCCGGATACGATCTGCTGTCAGTTTTTGATCACCAGATATTCCAAGCATGCCGGAAGAATCCATGTGATCCTTGTAAACGATATACTGGGATTCTAAGGGCATGAAAAATGCAGTGTCGCTGTCCGGTCAGATATCGTGCCGAGTACATCCCTGCAGCTGTACATGGGTGTTAATGCCAGGACAGATGAGGCTTTCTTTGGCTTATGGGAAAAGACACTGGATCTGGTAGCCGGGGAAAATGCGGATAATACGGTGCAAACGTATCTGGAGAATTACCATGTACAGTCGCCGCTGGCGTATCTGTACACACATCCGACGATGCTGCTTCTGATTACGGGCAGTGTGGCGCTTGCTGTATTCTTCGTTATTATGTATATACTGCAAAAGGAAAGCAAGAAAAGGCAGGAAAAGATCTCTGCCGAGCTGGCTGCTGCGCTGGAGGAGGCTGAAAAAGCCAATGCCTCCAAGCAGGATTTCTTCTCCAAGATGAGCCATGATATCCGCACGCCGCTGAATGTCGTGCTCGGCATGACTCAGATCGTCCAGAAATATAAGGAGGATCCGGTACGTCTGGAGAATGCGCTGGGCAGTATCCGTTCCGAGGGCAATTACCTGCTGACGCTGATCGATTCGATTCTGGATATGAACCAGCTGGAGCATGGCGTTATGGAGCTGCAGGAGGAGCCCTTTGTGCTCGAGGAATGTCTGCAGAACAATATGGAAATCCTGCATCCGCTGGCAGAGAATAAAGAGCAGACGTTATCTGTACGCTGTGAAAGCAAAGATACGGTGGTGCTGGACGATGCCAACCGATTCAGCCAGATCATTGTCAATATCGTTTCCAATGCGGTGAAATATACCGACGCAGGAGGGCATATTGCGATGACGGCCAATACCTTTGCCAATGACCGAAGGAAATGTCAGGAGGCGGGTATGTCCGGATACATTTCCAAGCCTGTCAGTATCAAAGAAATCGAGAAAACTTTACAAAACAGTCAGGGTTAAAGAACTCTGACTGTTTTTTCTCTTGCCAAAAGAAACAGACAATGGTACTATACATATGGTACTACAATAATCTTACATCTTGCCGTTCGGCAAATCATAAGACCATGAGTTCTCATGGCATATTTCCAGAGAAGTACGAAAACAAAGCATCGATTCTTTTCGCTCTGTAAGAAGAGTGTTCATAGCATACGTTCTGTCTACAGATGCGGGAATCGCAGACTGCAAAAAGGAGGAACATGATGCAGGAAACGAATAAACTGTATATCCGCACCTGCGATACACAGTTTCCGCAAAAACTGAAAAATATTCACCGGGTACCGCAGAAGCTCTATGTGCGCGGAGCCCTGCCGGATCCCAAGCTGCCTTCGGTGGCGATCGTGGGAGCACGGATGTGCTCTTCCTATGGCAAATCCCAGGCATACCGCTTTGCCGCAGAGCTGGCCCGCTGCGGTGTACAGATCATCAGCGGACTGGCGCTGGGCATCGACAGCATGGCGCACGAAGGGGCGCTCAGTGTGGCCGGAGGCCGTACCTTTGGTATTCTGGGCTGTGGGATCGATATGGTTTATCCACGCCAGAACCGCAAGCTCTACCAGCTTGTCGAGCAAAATGGCGGTCTGATCAGCGAATTTCCGGAGCGCACGCCGCCCAGAGCCAACCATTTCCCCCAGCGCAACCGCCTGATCAGTGCGCTGGCAGATATTGTCCTTGTGATCGAGGCAAAGGAAAAAAGCGGCTCTCTGATCACGGTGGAGTATGCTCTGGAGCAGGGGCGCAGCGTCTATGCCCTGCCGGGGCGTGTGGGGGATGCCCTGTCCCAGGGCTGTAACCGCCTGATCGCCCAGGGTGCCGGGATCGCCTGTTCACCCCAGATGCTTCTGGAGGAGCTTCGGATCGAAAGAAACCGTGCAGGGGAAGCGGTGACAGAAGCCCCGGCCGTCCCGGTCAATGATCTGGAGCTGGTGTACCGTTGCCTCGATTTTGAACCGCGCAGCGTGAACCAGATACAGGAGCTTTGCGGGATTCCGGTCTTAAAGCTGATGCAGCTTCTGCTGGAGCTGGAGCTCAAAGGGCTCGCCAGAGAGGTTATGAAGAGTTATTATGTCAAGAAGTCCTGAGCCTTTGGTATATAGCATGTAAAAGGATGCATTTTACACACCGAATAGCCATGGTGTTACTCCTTAAACAAAAGTTTGGTCTTGCAAGCCTCTGGGAATTGGTGTATAGTGGTCTCGATTTCGAGCCAAAAATGGGATGAAATCGCAAAATCATTTATATAATAGGAAACAACCCGACAGGGTTTTACGATAAGGAGTATACCGTGGCAAAATATCTAGTGATCGTCGAGTCACCGGCAAAGGTAAAAACTGTTAAAAAATTTCTTGGCTCTAACTATGAGGTACTGGCATCCAACGGCCATGTGAGGGATCTGCCAAAGAGTACCCTCGGTATCGATGTGGAGCATGATTATGAACCACATTATATTACGATCCGCGGAAAGGGCGAGCTGCTGGCTGCGCTTCGCAAAGCAGCCAAGAAAGCCGACAAGATCTATCTCGCAACTGACCCTGACCGTGAGGGAGAAGCGATCTCCTGGCATCTTTCCATAGCGTTGAATGTAGAGGAGAAGAAGCTGCGCAGGATTACCTTTAATGAGATTACCAAAGCGGCTGTAAAGGATTCCCTGAAGCATGCACGGGATATAGATATGGATCTGGTGAATGCACAGCAGGTACGCCGTATCCTTGACCGTATGGTGGGCTACAAGATCAGTCCGCTTCTGTGGGCCAAGATCAAAAGAGGGCTTTCTGCCGGTCGTGTACAGTCTGTAGCGCTGCGTCTGATCGCAGACCGTGAGGATGAGATCAATGCATTTCTTCCAGAGGAATACTGGACCCTGAACGCCGCGCTTTCCGTAGCCGGTACGAAGAAGCTCTGTGAAGCACACCTGCACAGCAAAAACGGTGAAAAGATCGAGATCCATTCGGAAAAGGAAATGGATGCCGTTTTAAAGGAGCTGGAGGGAGCAAGCTATACGGTTGCTTCGGTGAAAAAGTCCGAGCGCCAGAAAAAGGCGCCGCTGCCGTTTACAACCAGTACCCTGCAGCAGGAGGCGTCCAAGCAGCTGAATTTTGCAACGCAGAAGACCATGCGTATCGCCCAGCAGCTGTATGAGGGCGTGGAGATCAAGGACTCCGGCACGGTCGGTCTGATCTCTTACCTGCGTACCGATTCCACCCGTATCTCCGATGAGGCGGATGCAGCGGCAAGAGCCTATATCGCTTCTGCTTACGGCGAGCAGTATACCGGACAGGATCAGGACAGAAAGAAGGACAATCACAAGATCCAGGATGCCCATGAGGCGATCCGTCCGACCGATATCACGCGTACACCGGTCAAGGTTAAGGAATCGTTGAGCCGTGACCAGTTCCGTCTGTATCAGCTGATCTGGAACCGCTTCGCAGCCAGCCGTATGACTGCAGCTGTTTCCGAGACAACGACTGCCCATATTCAGGCGGGCGAATATATGTTTACCGCGTCCACCTCCCGTACCGTATTTGATGGTTTCCAGGCGGTCTACAAGATGGCCGATGAGGAGAAGGAAGAGGACAGCAAGGTTGTCGGCGGTATGGAGGAGGGCAGTGTGCTGCCACTCAAAGAGATGAAGCCGCAGCAGCATTTCACCCAGCCTCCGGCACACTATACCGAGGCTTCTCTGGTCAAAACCATGGAGGAGCTGGGCATCGGCCGTCCGAGTACCTATGCGCCGACGATCACGACGATCCTTGCCAGACGTTACGTGACCAAGGAAAACAAGAATCTCTATATCACAGAGCTTGGCGATGTGGTCAACCGGATGATGAAGGAAGCGTTCCCGAGTATCGTGGATGTGCATTTTACAGCGACGATGGAGGGACTTCTTGACGAGGTCGGTGAAGGCAAGGTCGAGTGGAAGACGATCGTGCGCAATTTCTATCCGGATCTGGATGCTGCTGTCAAGGCTGCCGAGAAGGAGCTTGAGGAGGTAAAGATCGAGGATGAGGTGACGGATGTCATCTGTGAGAACTGTGGCCGCCATATGGTGATCAAATACGGCCCGCACGGTAAGTTCTTGGCCTGTCCGGGATTCCCGGAATGCCGCAATACAAAGCCGTATCTGGAAAGGATCGGTGTGCCCTGCCCGAAGTGCGGCAAGGATGTGGTGCTGCGACGGACGAAGAAGGGACGTATGTATTACGGCTGTGAGGATAATCCGGAGTGCGATTTTATGTCCTGGCAGCGGCCGGTGGCAAAGAAATGTCCGCAGTGCGGCGGGTATATGGTCGTGAAGGGCAATAAGATTGCGTGTGCGGATGCCAACTGTGGATACGTGGAAATCAACAAAAAAGAAGACGAATAAAAAATGTAGGTTGTGATGATGGCCGTCGCTGGCTGCTTCCCCATATATGTATATCTGCCTGCGCTCCGCCTGCGCTGGTCCGAGCCTAAGGTCTCGGACTCTTGCTGCCAAAGCATGGAAAAAAAGCTCCAGTGGAGCTTTTTTTTGCTCGGTAAAGTCGCTGGTCAGATATACATATATGGGAAAGCAGCCAGCGACGGCCATCTTTGTACTTTTCTGGCGAAAGCAGGTAAAAGGTAACGAAAAAATAATTCGAGAAAAGTCTGAATTTTTTGAAAAATTCCTTGATTATACAAAAAATTTATTTTATGATAGGAAATATAATAAAAACGGCTTGATTAGCATGGAGGGAGGCCGACGATGAGCGTACAGTTACTGGATAAGACGAGAAAGATCAATAAGCTGTTACACAATAACAATTCTACAAAGGTTGTGTTTAATGATATCTGTGAGGTTCTGGTTGAGACGTTGTCCTCCAATATTCTGGTGATCAGCCGGAAGGGCAAGGTGCTGGGTGTCGGGCTTTGCGATGGGGTGGATGAGATTACGGAGCTGATCGTGGATAAGGTTGGCGGGTATGTGGATCCGCTGCTGAACGACCGGTTCTTAAGTGTCCTGTCCACGAAGGAGAATGTCAATTTGGAGACGCTGGGCTTTGAGGGGGCTAATGTGCATGATTACGATGCGATCATCAGTCCGATCGATATTGCCGGGGAGCGTCTGGGAACTTTGTTTATGTACCGCAGTAACCAGCCGTATGATATCGATGATATTATCGTCAGTGAATATGGTACGACGGTTGTGGGTCTGGAGATGATGCGCTCTGTGAATGAGGAGAACCAGGAGGAGGCCCGTAAGGTACAGGTAGTCAAGTCGGCGTTTAATACGCTGTCGTTCTCGGAGATGGAGGCGATCACACATATCTTTGAGGAGCTGGATGGCAACGAGGGTATTCTGGTGGCCAGCAAGATCGCGGATCGCGTGGGTATTACCCGTTCGGTGATCGTCAATGCGCTGCGCAAGTTTGAGAGTGCGGGGATTATCGAGTCGAGATCGAGCGGTATGCGCGGCACATATATCAAAGTGCTCAACGATGTGATCTTTGATGAACTGAAAAAGATGAAAGAAAAGAAATAACCTGTAAAGCGATATAATATGGAAAGAACCTCTGCAAAGGGGTTCTTTTTTACGTGCATCTGCATATATAGGATAGACAGGCTGAAATAAATCACAAAAAAAGAAAACGTGAGAAAAAGAGAGAGAATATGAGTATTAAAAAGTATAGAAAAGATTATAATGAGAAATACGGAAAATCATCCAGTTGATAAAACAGGGCAAAATCACTAATATATGCATTAGTTGAGTAGCACTCAATTGAAATGAGTGCTAATAAATATGACTACTATATAAGGAGGACATACACATGAAATTAGTACCTTTGGGAGACAGAGTCGTTTTAAAGAAAGTAATCGCTGAAGAGACAACCAAATCCGGTATCGTTCTGCCGGGCGCTGAGAAAGAGAAACCGCAGATGGCTGAGGTCGTTGCTGTAGGACCGGGCGGAGTTGTTGACGGCAAAGAAGTAAAGATGGAAGTACAGCCGGGCGATCAGGTTGTATATGCTAAATATGCAGGTACAGAGATCGAGGTTGAAGAAGAAAAATACATGATCATCAAACAGGATGACATTCTGGCTATCTTAAAATAATATTGCAGGAGGACAAACATCATGGCAAAGGAAATTAAATTTGGTGCAGAAGCAAGACATGCTCTGGAAGCAGGTGTAAATAAACTGGCAGATACCGTACGTGTAACACTGGGACCGAAAGGAAGAAACGTTGTTCTGGACAAGTCCTACGGTGCTCCGCTGATCACAAACGATGGTGTTACCATCGCCAAAGAGATCGAGCTGGAAGACGGTTTCGAAAATATGGGTGCACAGCTGATCCGTGAAGTTGCATCCAAGACAAACGATGTAGCCGGTGACGGTACCACAACAGCTACTGTTCTGGCACAGGCTATGGTAAATGAAGGTATGAAGAACCTGGCAGCAGGCGCTAACCCGATCGTTTTAAGAAAGGGTATGAAGAAAGCCTGCGATACAGCTGTTGCTGAGATCGCTGCTATGAGCGAAAAGGTCAGCGGCAAAGCACAGATCGCCAAGGTTGCCGCTATTTCCGCAGGCGACGAAGAGGTTGGACAGCTGGTAGCTGACGCTATGGAGAAGGTTTCCCAGGATGGCGTTATCACAATCGAAGAGTCCAAGACCATGAAGACAGAGCTTGACCTGGTAGAAGGTATGCAGTTTGATCGTGGTTACATTTCCGCATACATGGCAACAGATATGGAGAAGATGGAAGCTGTTCTGGACAATCCGTACATCCTGATTACAGATAAGAAGATCTCCAACATTCAGGAAATCCTGCCGCTGCTGGAGCAGATCGTACAGTCCGGTTCCAAGCTTTTAATCATCGCTGAGGATGTTGAGGGCGAGGCCCTGACAACTCTGATCCTGAACAAGCTGCGTGGTACATTCTCCGTAGTAGCTGTCAAGGCTCCGGGATATGGCGACAGAAGAAAAGCTATGCTGGAGGATATCGCTATTCTGACAGGTGGTCAGGTGATCACATCCGACCTTGGTCTGGAACTGAAAGATACAACGATCGCACAGCTTGGCCGTGCTAAATCTGTTAAGGTTCAGAAAGAGAACACCGTTATCGTTGACGGTGAGGGCGACAAGGCTGCCATCAGCGGACGTATCGCACAGCTCAAGAGCCAGATCGAGGAGACAACCTCTACATTTGATAAAGAGAAACTGCAGGAAAGACTGGCTAAGCTGGCCGGTGGTGTAGCTGTTATCCGTGTCGGTGCTGCTACTGAGACAGAGATGAAGGAAGCCAAGCTTCGTATGGAAGATGCCCTGAACGCTACAAGAGCAGCTGTTGAAGAGGGTATCGTACAGGGCGGTGGCTCTGCTTACATCCGTGCTTCCAAGAAGGTTGCCGAGCTGGTAGCTACTCTGGAAGGTGATGAGAAGACAGGTGCACGTATTATCCTGAAAGCTCTGGAAGCTCCGCTGTACCATATCGCCAACAATGCAGGTCTGGAAGGTTCTGTTATCATCAACAAGGTAAGAGAGTCCGAGGACGGCGTTGGCTTCGATGCATACAAAGAAGAGTATGTCAACATGGTTGAAGAGGGTATTCTTGATCCGGCCAAGGTTACAAGAAGCGCTCTGCAGAACGCAACAAGTGTTGCCGCTACTCTGCTGACAACAGAATCCGTTGTATCCACCATCAAAGAGCCGGCTCCGGCTATGCCGGCAGCTAACCCGGGTATGGGCGGTATGATGTAATAACTGCATAAAATGATTCTTTCGGGGTGTCCGTTTTCGGACACCCCGATTTTTAAATATGTCATAATGTACATATATAACTGTCGATAAGCTGTGCAGATAAATGTCAGAATATTCTGCACAAATTGATGGAAAAACCAGAAAAAACCGCAAAAAAGAGTTGGTTTTGCCAATTGACAGTACTCGACAGATTTGTTACACTATGGAACAAATCAGCAACAGAATATATAAAGAGGAGGAGGCAAATATGGGTCAGATAATTGGCGAAGGCATTACTTTTGACGATGTGCTCTTAGTACCGCAGTATTCCGAAGTAACGCCGAATATGGTCGATCTGTCAACACACCTGACAAAGAAGATCAAATTAAACATCCCGATGATGAGTGCCGGCATGGACACCGTTACCGAGCATCGTATGGCGATTGCCATGGCAAGACAGGGTGGTATCGGTATCATCCACAAAAACATGTCCATCGAAGCACAGGCAGATGAGGTGGATAAAGTAAAACGTTCAGAGAATGGTGTCATCACAGACCCCTTCTATCTGTCTCCTGAAAATACACTGGAAGATGCCAACAACCTGATGGCTAAATTCCGTATTTCCGGTGTACCGATCACAGAGGGCAGAAAGCTTGTCGGTATCATCACCAACCGTGATCTGAAATTCGAAGAGGATTTCACCAAGAAGATCAAGGACTGCATGACCAGCGAGAATCTGATCACTGCTCCGGAAGGTATCACACTGGAAGAGGCCAAGGCAATCCTTGCCAAGGCAAGAAAAGAAAAGCTGCCGATCGTTGACAAGGACTTCAATCTCAAAGGTCTGATCACGATCAAAGATATTGAAAAACAGATCAAATATCCGCTGTCTGCCAAGGACGATCATGGTCGTCTGCTGTGCGGTGCAGCTGTTGGTATTACAGCAAACGTTCTGGAGCGTGTAGACGCTCTGGTAAAGGCCCATGTCGATGTTATCGTTATCGATTCCGCGCATGGTCATTCCGCAAACATCTTCAAAACCCTGCGTCTGATCAAAGAGCATTATCCGGATCTGCAGGTGATTGCCGGTAACGTAGCTACAGGTGCCGCTACCAGGGATCTGATCGAGGCCGGTGCTGATGCTGTCAAGGTAGGTATCGGACCTGGTTCTATCTGTACGACCCGTGTCGTAGCAGGTATCGGCGTTCCGCAGATTTCTGCGATCATGGACTGCTATGCCGTTGCCAAAGAGTATGGTATCCCGATCATCGCCGATGGTGGTATCAAGTACTCCGGTGATATGACAAAGGCCATCGCTGCAGGCGGCAGTGTCTGCATGATGGGCAGCATGTTTGCCGGATGCGACGAGAGCCCGGGAGATTTCGAGCTGTATCAGGGACGTAAATACAAGGTATACCGTGGCATGGGATCTATCGCAGCCATGGAAAACGGCAGCAAGGATCGTTACTTCCAGACTGGCGCCAAGAAGCTGGTTCCTGAGGGCGTAGAGGGCCGTGTGGCTTACAAGGGTCTTCTGGAGGATACCGTATTCCAGCTGATCGGTGGACTTCGTTCCGGTATGGGCTACTGCGGTGCTCCGGATATCGAGACGCTGAAGGAGACCGGCAAGTTCGTCAAGATCTCTGCCGCTTCCTTAAAAGAGTCCCATCCGCATGATATCCATATTACAAAAGAGGCTCCGAACTACAGCGTAGAACAGAATTAATCATGTATATGTATGGCTGTCAGACAGGAAGATCCTGTTCTGGCAGCCTTTATTGCCTTAGCACATAAAAGAAAAATGACAGAGACAAGAAAGAGAAGCACCGGTGCAGCCGGGACGAAGAAAAGAACAACAGGAAATACAAAAACTACATATCGCCGACATACAACCAGAAGACGTCGTCGCAGACGGCGGATGGATCTGCAGAGCATCCTGTTGCGCATCCTGCCGTTGATTATCCTTGTGCTGGCGCTGCTCCTTCTGGTATCGCTGGTACAGAAGAAAAGAGCGGCCTTACAGGCAGAACCGGTCAGTGAGACGTCCACAGAGGATGGCATCGACTGGTTCGGTGCACCGGAAATCGATTTTCAGATGCTGACAGTCAATCCAAATTCCAGACCGGGTATTGCATTAAAGGAGGTCAAGGGGATTGTCGTACATTACACGGCCAATCCGGGAAGCTCCGCACAGGCGAACCGGAATTATTTTGAAGGTTTAAAGGACAGCGGAGAGCGCAAGGTCAGCAGCCATTTTGTGATCGGCATTGATGGAGAGATCATCCAGTGTATCCCCACAAAGGAGATCGCCTATGCGTCAAATAACAGAAACAGCGATACCATTTCTATCGAATGCTGCCATGAGGACGATACGGGAAAATTTACGGAGGCGACATATAATTCACTTGTGCAGCTGACGGCGTGGCTCTGTAAGCGTTTTTCGCTGGATGGTACGGATGTGATCCGGCATTACGATGTAACCGGCAAGGACTGTCCGCGGTATTTTGTAGCGCATGAGGATGAATGGAAGCAGTTCCAGACCGATGTGGAGACAAAGAAGGAAGAACTGATCAAAGAGGAAAAACAAAAAGGCTGAAAAAACGTGCAAAAAACGGGTTGAAATGCCGAAAAAAGTATTGTAGTATACAGATAACAGCTGTATGACTGGCGGAAGCAGAGTTAAACTGCAGGGGAGTACAGCAATGTAGTATATGCCGACCGCCTGGGCAGCCCCTGGGGCTGACCAGGCGGTTCTTTTTATATCGGTATATAAAAGTTTTCTTTTGTTACCAGTGTATTGTAAGGAGGAATAACAATGCAGAAAGTATCTTTGGCAACAGAATTAAGCACCAACAGTTACCCGGGCCGTGGTATCGTGATCGGACGCTCCGAGGATGGCAAATATGCTGTCACAGCATATTTCATCATGGGAAGAAGCGTTAACAGTCGCAACCGTGTCTTTGTGGAGGATGGCGAAGGTCTCCGCACCCAGGCACACGATCCGTCCAAGCTCAGCGATCCGAGCCTGATCATCTATGCACCGGTACGTGTACTGGGCAGCCAGACGATCGTAACCAACGGCGACCAGACCGACACCGTCTATGATCTGATGAAAGAGGGCAAGACCTTTGAGGAGTCCCTGCGCACCAGAGAGTTTGAGCCGGATGCCCCGAATTACACTCCGCGTATTTCCGGTATCATGACTGTAGAAAACGGCCAGTACGATTTTGCCATGTCGATCTTAAAGAGTGAGGACGGCGATCCGGCATACTGCATCCGCAATACCTTTGCTTATCCGAACTGTCCGGCAGGCGAGGGACGTTTCATCCATACCTATATGAGCGACGGCGATCCGCTGCCGAGCTTTGAGGGAGAGCCGACCAAGGTGGATATCAAGGGTGACATCGACGCCTTTACCGATCTGGTATGGACAAACCTGAACGAAGACAACAAGGTATCTCTGTTTGTACGGTATATCGACATTGCAACCGGCAAATATGAGACACGTATCGTGAATAAAAATAAATAATATACGCAGAAAATGTCAGATGAACAGGAGAACTAATAAAATGAAAGAATTAGCATTAAAATATGGCTGCAACCCGAACCAGAAACCGTCCCGTATCTTTATCGAGAACGGCGAACTGCCGATCACCGTATTAAACGGTAAACCGGGCTATATCAACTTTATGGACGCTTTAAACGGCTGGCAGCTGGTCAGCGAATTAAAGCAGGCAACGGGTCTTCCGGCAGCTACTTCCTTTAAACATGTATCTCCGGCAGGTGCCGCTGTGGGCCTTCCGCTGAATGAGGTGGAGAGAAAGATCTACTGGGTAGATGATATGGGCGATCTGTCCCCGCTGGCCAGCGCTTACGCAAGAGCCCGTGGTGCAGACCGTATGTCTTCCTTCGGTGATTTTATTTCTCTGTCCGATGTCTGCGATGTGGATACAGCCAGACTGATCAAGAGAGAGGTATCCGACGGTGTGATCGCACCGGGCTATGAGCCGGAGGCACTGGAGATCCTCAAAGCCAAGAAAAAGGGCAACTACAATGTAATCCA
Source organism: Ruminococcus bromii (assembly GCA_963603285.1). Classification (GTDB taxonomy): domain Bacteria; phylum Bacillota; class Clostridia; order Lachnospirales; family Lachnospiraceae; genus UBA11957. Next base: position 760 of record CAVCMG010000015.1, on the reverse strand, counting down.
GATCGATCCGTCCTACAAGCCGGAGCCGATCGAGCATAAGCAGGTCTTTGGTATTACCTTTGAACAGGGCAGAAATGAGATGCCGATCGACGAGGCTTTCCTTGGCAAGATCGTGACAGAGAAGAAAGAAATCTCTGAGGATGCCAAGCGTGATCTGATCATTGCACTGATCACACTGAAATATACCCAGTCCAATTCCGTATGCTATGTCAAGGGCGGACAGGCCATCGGTATCGGTGCCGGACAGCAGTCCCGTATCCACTGTACCCGTCTGGCCGGACAGAAGGCTGACAACTGGCTGCTGCGTCAGTGCCCGAAGGTTCTGAACCTGCCGTTTAAGGAGGGCGTGGCAAGACCGAACCGCGACAATGCGATCGATGTATATATGAGCGAGGACTATATGGATGTGCTGGCTGACGGTGAGTGGGAGAAGGTATTCTCTGAGAAGCCGGAGCCGCTGACCCGCGAGGAGAAGAGAGAGTGGCTGAACCAGATGGATGGGGTTGCTCTGGGATCGGATGCGTTCTTCCCGTTTGATGATAATGTGGAGAGAGCGCACAGAAGTGGGGTTAAGTATATTGCACAGCCGGGGGGATCGATCAGGGATGATTTGGTGATTGAGGCTTGCAATAAGTATGATATGGTGATGTACTTCACCGGTATGAGACTGTTCCATCATTGATATAAGACGGACGAAAATCCGCCGGAAATAACGCAGGAACCGCCGGGAGGCCGGGGACTGTCCTGTCTGTTTGCAAAC
>CAVCMG010000014.1:0-66237 GCA_963603285.1 Ruminococcus bromii | reverse complement strand
TTATTTGCTATGCCCTTTATTTCTTGGTTGAATTCTACTAATTTGTTTCAAACTTGTTTCCTCCTTTTTATGAAATGTGAATATTTCTTACAGCTTCTACTTTACAGCAGTTTTCTTTATGTGTACACTATCTATATTGAAGTCTGCATTTCACAAAATGAAATGTAAGTATATATTGACGGTCGCACCAATACATATCACGGAACTGGTTATGTTTTATCCCTGACAACGCATGATATCACAATGGAATTATACTTTTTACGGAGGTCTCTCTATGCTTGATCTGTACGAATTACAACAGCTGGTCGCCTTTGCTGATCATCACACGCTGGCAAAGGTTGCCGAGTTATTTCACATATCTACCCCATCTGTCACCCGTTCCATGCAGCATATCGAGGATACCTTCGGTGTGCCACTGTTTTCCCGCACCAAAAACAGGATCGAGCTGAACGAGACAGGTCTGCTGGCCGTAGAGTATGCCCGGAAGCTTTTGCAGGAAGCCGATACTGCCCTTGCGCAGGTACAGGCTTTCGACCGGAAACAGCATACGATCATGGTCTGCTCCTGTGCACCGGCTCCGCTGTGGCGACTTTTGCCGCAAATTTCCTCTGCCTGCCCGCAGATGACGATTTCCAGCCGGATCTGTCAGAATGAAGAGGTTCTGGCCGCATGGCAAAGCGGTGACTGCGATGTGGCAATTCTTCCTTTTTTGTACGAAGACAATCTTCACGGCACGGCGAAAAAATTTATGCAGGAAAACCTCTACGTCTGCGTCCCGCCAGAGCATGAGCTGGCTCATCATAAAACCCTTACCTTTTCCCAGATCAACGGTTTCAACTTTCTGCTGCGCACGGAGCTTGGCTTCTGGGATACCCTGTGCCGGGAGAAGATGCCCTCCTCCCGTTTTCTAATCCAGTCCGATGAGTTTGCCTTTAACGAACTGATCCAGTCGTCTTCTTTACCCTGCTTTACGACGGATTATATCTGCCACCCGCCGAAGGGATATTTTGGCAGAGTTAATATACCGCTTATCGATGAGGAAGCACAGGTCACCTTTTATATTCTGATAAAGGACTCTCTGCATATCCATCTTATCGAATAAAGCCGCGTCATTCAAAAAAGGAGCATCGAACCCTTTTCTCATATGTAAGACAGCGCAAAAATGATCTGCTGAACAATTTTCATATATGACACAAAAACAGGATTTGATATTGCACTTCTCATGCAATACCAAAGCCTGTCTCCTTTTTTTCTTTTATTTTCCATTTTACAGCTTTTCCAACAGTCCCTGGAAACCATCCTGCTCATAAATCTGCTTATAATATGCGACCTCTTCCTGAATGATCTGGTCGATGACCTTCATGCCCAGAAGCTCCACCGGGGCCTTATCATCCGTCATGATATAGGAACCGGCCTCGTAGGTCTGGCTGTTGTCTGCCACGGTATACATCAGCTTCTGCAGATCCTTATTATCCAGCTGATCCGCATTTTCTTTTAACGTTGCCAGCATCTGCGGATCATCCGATGCGAACAGCTCCCGGTTTGTAGACCCCTGTACATCCACTGTGCTGACATTGCCAAATACCGAGGCGATCGTATCGACCAGATACTGGTTGATCGTGCCCTCACCACTGCCACGCATATTCATATTAACAACCATCACACCGTTGTCAGACAGATGCTCCTTTACCATCGTAAAAAACTCTACAGAAGACATCTGAAAAGGGATCGTGATATCCTGATACGCATCGACCATGATCACATCGTACTTCTTATCCTCCGCCTGCAGATAGGCTCTGCCATCATAGGTCGTAACCTTTACACTGTCCGGCAGGGAAAAGTATTTCCGGGAAAGATCCGTGATCTTCTGATCGATCTCCACGCCCTCCATGTTCATATCGCCAAAATACTTCCGGCACTGAGTAGCATAGGTTCCTGTAGCCATACCGAGGATCAGGACATCCATATCCTCCGTCTTTTTCTGCGGAACCATCAGCGGCGCTGCCATCGCATAATCATAGTACATCCCGGTCAGCCCGTCCTCTTTCATGTAGACAGACTGCACACCGAACAGTACGTTTGTTGATAATACCACCTGCTTATCGTTCTGAGAAACCTGCAGATAATTGTAGATCGACTCGCCCTCATACGTCAGGTCATTCTGCCAGAACGCAAAGGAATCGGAACACCCCAGCGCACAGCAGAGACCGAAGATAACGCCGGAAGCTACGATCTTTTTGGTTCCGGTATGGCGTGCACCAAAATAGACGACGGAAAGTGCCATCAAAATACCGGCAAAAATAAGAAATGTGATCGACGTACCGACCGCCGGGATCGAGATAAACGTTGGTACAAATGTACCGATGATACTGCCGATCGTATTAAACGCCCCCAGCGTACCCACCGTCTTGCCACTGTCCTCCAGACTGTCCACGGAATACTTTGCCAGAGACGGCGTTACCGTTCCCAGCAAAAACAGCGGGAATACAAAGATCACCATACACGCTGCAAACGCTGCAATGATCAGAAAATTGCTGTTGACCGTAAAGATCAGAAGTGCCGAAATACCGAGCACGATATACTTGCCGACCACAGGGATCAGCGCGATCCAGATCGCAGCGATCAGAATTCTTCCATACAGCTTATCCGGATTCGGTGATTTATCCGCGCTCTTGCCACCATAAATATTGCCCAGCGCCATGGCGATCATGATCGTTCCGATGATGATCGTCCAGACGATCTGTGAAGAACTGAAATACGGCGCCAGCAGTCGGCTTGCCCCCAGCTCCACGGCCATCACCGACATACCGGCAAAAAATTCCGTCAGATACAGAAACATCTTGTTTTTGAGAATGTTCATCTGTTTTTCCACCTTTTCTCTTTTTATCATTTCATTATAAAGCAGTTTCGCATCTCTGCATATGCCATATTTTATCTATAGTCTGCATGGTTAGCCTTCTCTTTATAAATAAAATTCACAAACAAACAGACCGTATTTAACCCGTTTGTGATTATTTTTAAACTCTTTCTGCCCTGCTATTATTTTGTTTACGCTGAAAACTTACTTCATTTTTTCCCCAAGCAAATACGCATCTTCCACATACTTACTTCTCTTTGTCATCTCCGGGCTGCCACATCCGTACCCCAGGATCATCCCCTGATCTCCTAACTGTATCCATTACTTCTCCTTTCCGGTGTCCTCATTCGATTATTCCAGACTGTCCAGCCAGGTTTTCACATCGTCTTCAGATACATTTGAGGAAAATCTCTCTCCGGCAAACCAGTCTCCGGTTCCTGCCATCTCTTCCAGAAGTTTTCCGCTGTCACCGATTCCTGAGGATGCAGAGGTACAGAACGGAATTACCGTCTTTCCTGTAAAATCGTTGTTTTTGATGAACTGATTTACTGGCCATGTACTCACGCCCCACCATATAGGGTACCCTACGAAAATTTCATTATAATCTGAGAAATTGTCAACTGTCGTAGAAACCAGCTCTACCTCTCGCAAACTCTCATCGTCATGTTCACAACATACCCGGCTGTCAGGATCATTGTAATTAAGAGTATCCCTCGAACATTTACATTGTACTTAGCCTGATGGAAACTGTCTAATACCTATATTCAATCTTTATACATGCCTTAAAGGCATACATTTTTCTCTCACATTCTTTCCTCCGCTATTTTTCTTTTCCTGTTCCCACACCCGCTTCATTTTTTCGCATACAAAAAGGCTGTTACACATACACCTTTTTCAATGTCTGTGTAACAGCCAGTATAGTCAATTTACTGCTCTGACAGTTTATCTGAGGTATTTTTTAATCTGTTATACAAAATCTCTTCTGTACCATCCGCAAGATCCCTTTTCTTTTTATATAAAAGTGTTCATGATGCCTGTTTCTTCGTATAATCTCTCTTTTCTTCCGGGAAGAAAGAACGGCAGAAATAACGGTCTGCTTCTGCATTTGATAAAAACAGGAATAGATTTCTGTTTTCCATACAGTTCTTTATTAAGTAATCAGCTTCTATCATGGAATATGTATTCGCCTTTTTATTGTATTTAAAGACCGTGTTATTGCTGTTCAGCATTTTTCCCAACAACTGTAAAAAATATTCAACTACTTTTTTAGTAGTTTTTGGTAAAAAGAAAGGCTCTGTGCGAAACAGAGCCTTTCAGCATTTTCTTTCGAGAGCATGCACTCTCTAGCCAGATTGTGGTAAATGCAAAACCCTTATAAAGCTCGTAAGGCACTGCCCTCTGGCACAACACCTTACTTCTTCGCCTGACAGACACTCAAGTTGCCTGTTGTTATTATTATAATAAACTTTACATAAATTTATGTCAATCGTTTTTTAGAACTCCTCCCTTGTTCACTTCTTACTTTTTAACATTTCCATACCACAGATTGGTTATATGCACTCCTTATTTTCGCTGCATATAAAAAGGCTGCTACACAGCCACCCATTTCCATGTCTGTGTAACAGCCTGTACTATATATCTGTTTTACTGCTCAGACAGATTCTCTGTACAGAACAGCTGGATACAGTTTTCAATCATTGTCTGGTCATACTCTGTGGAAATACCGGAAGCCAGCCAGTAAGCGTAATTGCTGGCATCGTACTGTCCCAGCGCCTCCAGATCGCTGCCGTAACGGAACTCGATGTGGTAGGTCGTTGTATTGGTATCCGGTGCCATGCAGAAGTAGGTGAACTCACCGGAATCCGCATCGTCGCTCTCGTACTCATACATACCACGGATTGGCTCCATACCTACATAATGATACGTATGGGAAAACAGCTCGTTTCCATCGGCATCATAGCCTTTGATCGTAGATGTTGCACCATCAAATTCAAACTTGCTTACACCCTCAGTAAACGCACAGTCATACACACCGTTGCCATCGGCATAGGCTTTGACAGCATCTTCGCCATACACTTCACCGGTTACCATCGAAGACAGCTTTTTATAAGCGCCCTCTGCGTTATCCTCTCCGACCAGAACTGCACAGTCATCCAGCCAGAGCTGCTTGTAGTCATCTGCCAGAATCACCGGCCAGAGCTCCTGATAGGAACCGGTCAGATCATTCATCAGCTGTTTAGCTGCTGCTTCATTATCCTCTGTAGCTGAACTCTCTGCAGTGGATGAAACGGCTGACGCCCCGGATGTGACGCTTGCCGATGTATCGGCTGCGGATGTCTCACTTGTTGCGGAAGTATCTGTTGTGGCGCTGCTTTCTACCGCTGCCGAACTGCCGGACGGCTGTGCCTCGGACGCTGTTGTGTTGCCACAGCCACCCAGTACGGAAAGTGACAGGGATACAGCCAGAAACAGGCTGCAGATAGTTTTCTTTTTCATATGTTGTTCCTCCTCAAAAATGCATCATGTTAGTTTTATCTAACACGATGCATTTTAAGGAAAATATGTGCAATTTGCAATTACCAAAGAGACTTTTTTCTATCCATTCGGACTGTATGCAAAAATAACAAGGATTCCACTTGCAAAGTATCAAACCATTATTTTGATTGTCTTTTTATATTTTAAACCATCATTTTAACGGTTTTGCTTCATTTCAAAATATCCACTAAATTATTCTTTCATTTTTCTATCCTATTGGTATATTCAGGATCTGCCCAATCGTACCAGTATCTCCCCCACATCCCCATTCACACAGACTGCCTGCTTTCTTATCTCCTCCGGGGCAAAGGCTTCGTTGTAATTCAGACAGATATATGTTGCTTCTGGATTTTCTGCGGTCATATGCCAGAACGGATATTTGATAATCCCCGGAGTATTATAGCCCACGCCAAGCTCCAGAAATACGATTTTCAGCCTTCCGTGTCGCTGCAAAAACAGCTGATACCGCTCGGCTGCCCTGTGCCAGCCTTCATCCTCGACAAAGGTGGAGTCTGCCCGCAGGTTCATGGTCATCGGCCGTCCGCACTTTGGACAATGGGGAACCAGCTCTGTCGGGATCGTCATTACGGGAGATTTTTTCTCCGGCAATTGCAAACTGCCATCCGCCGCTATGGCAAAGCCCTGCGCCTGTATCATCTGACGGATAACCGCCTCATTTTCATACGTCTCTGTGTGGCATGGCTTACTGCACTGCCAGAGGCCGTAATCGCCCTGGGTATAAAACAGACGTTTCTTATCAAATCCGGCCTTCTGGAAACAGTGATCCACATTGGTCGTCAGGACAAAATAGTCGGTATCCTTCACCAGCCCATACAACCGCTCGTACACCGGCTTCGGCGCATCCATATACCGGTTAATATAGATATACCGGCTCCAGTACGCCCAGTGTTCCTCCAGTGTATCAAAGGGATAAAAGCCGCCGGAATACATGTCGGAAAATCCGTATTTCCGGATAAAATCTGCAAAATACCGGGTAAACCGTTCTCCGGTATAGGTAAATCCCGCCGATGTGGACAGTCCTGCACCTGCACCGATCACCACGGCATCTGCCTTGGCCAGAAGCTTCCGGATCTGCTCAGTTTTTTCTGAGAAGTCGTTCATAGATAGCTTTGTCCTCGTCTTTAAAAACATTGAAGATCACCTCCCTTACACTGGTTTCCTTCTGTAAAAATTCCCCTACCGTCTGCACAGCGATCTCAGCCGCTGCCTCGTTCGGAAAATGAAATTCTCCCGTGGAGATACAGCAAAAGGCCACACTTTGCAGGCCATGCTCCGCTGCCACAGACAGGCACGACTGGTAGCAGCTGGCCAGCAGCTGGCGGTCATGCTCTGTCAAATGTCCCCGGATGATCGGCCCTACCGTATGCAGAATATACCGGCACGGCAGATTAAAGGCCGGTGTGATCTTTGCCTGTCCGGCCGGCTCCTCATATCCCTGCTTTTCCATCATCTCTTCACAGTAGAGCCGCAGCTGCATTCCGGAAAAGGTATGGATCGCATTGTCAATACACCGATGGTTCGGCACGTAACACCCTGTCATACCGCTGTTGGCGGCATTGACGATCGCATCACACCTCAATGTCGTAATATCGCCCTGCCAGAGATAGATTCCCGGCTGCAGCGGTGTCAGATCATGGATATCCGTAATCGTTTTCTTTGCCAGTTCCTCCTGCAGATAGCTGTCCTGTATTTCCCGTATTTGTGAGGAAATTTCTCCCGGTCTGCGGATATTCATCAAAGCCCGGAGCAGCCCCCTTTGTTCCTGTGTATCATTTGGGATCTCCATCGTTCTGTACTGTGGCTGTTCGTTTAACAGCTCCCGGATCAGGAACCGGCGTTTTTCTGTATGGTTCATTATGTTACCTCCTCACATCCAGAGCTTCCCTTTTATGACAGGATTGTAACCCATTGTTCTCCGGGAAAAAAGTACGCACTTATTTGTTACCACAGGAATTTCGTACAGCACCTACTTTATGACAGATTTATAATACGTTCCGAAATCTGCAAGTGCGTCGATGATTGGCAGCATCTCTTTTCCCAGATCTGTCAGTCCGTATTCCACCCGTGGCGGCATCTCCTGATAATCCTTCCGATAGGCCAGCCCGTCATCGATCATCTGGCGCAGGCTGTCTGTTAATACCTTCTGGGATATCCCGTCCAGATCTCTCTGCAATTCATTGAAGCGCCATGGCCGTGCTTTCAGATTCCGAAGGATCAGAAGCTTCCATTTTCCACCGATCAAGGCCACTGCTGTTGCCACCGGGCATGCCGGTAATTCGTCTTTTTTCTTCATATACACGTACCTCCCGGATAAGCATAGCACATTCATTTTTGCATGTACAGTTTTAAAAAAGTGCGTACCTGCAAAACTTTTATAACAAGACAAAATGCAGAGGACCTTTTCATATACACAATACAGAAAAAGTCCTCTGCATTTTTTATAGATACCGTCCCGTCACACTCTCCGGATTTTCCCGGATCTGCTCCGACGTTCCGACTGCCACGATACGACCACCGGCCTCGCCGCCGCCAGGCCCCATGTCGATGATATAATCGGCATTTCGCATCACATCCAGATCATGCTCGATCACCAGCACCGTTGCACCGTTTTCTACCAGCGTCTCAAAAACCCGCAAAAGCGTCTGTACATCCAGCGGATGCAGGCCGATCGTCGGCTCATCAAAGATAAACACGCTGTCTTCCTGGCCTTTGCCCATCTCGCTGGCCAGCTTCAGCCGCTGTGCCTCACCCCCAGAAAGGCTCGGCGTTTCTTCGCCCAGTGTCAGATAACCAAGACCCAGATGCTGCAATACTTCCAAACGCTGCTGCACCGTTTTCAGACCCTCGCAGGCCCGGATCGCCGTATTGACGTCCATCTCCATCAGCTGTGGCAGGCTGTAGCGTTCCTTTTGCTTATTTGTATAATACACTTCTTCTGCTGCCTTACTGTAACGGGAACCCCCGCACTCCGGACAGGGAATATCCACATCCGGCAAAAACTGCACATCCAGACTGATCTGTCCCGTACCGTCACATACCGGGCAGCGCAGCTTTCCCGTATTGTAGGAAAAATCCCCGGCTTTGTAGCCTCGCGCTTTTGCATCCTCCGTCCGGGCAAATTTTTTCCGCAGCTCATCGTGCACGTTGGCATAGGTGGCTACTGTAGAACGCACATTGATGCCGATCGGCGTCGCATCGATCAGTTTTGCATGAGCGATCCCGTCTGCCTCTACAGCTTTGACATGCTCCGGCAGTTTCGTTCCCTGTATATGGGCTTCCAGTCCTGGCAGCAGACTTTCCAGAATTAACGTCGTTTTTCCCGAACCAGAAACACCGGTGATCACGGTCAGCCGCCCTTTGGGAATATCCACCTCCAGCGGCTTAACCGTATGGATACTGTCCGTAGACAGATGGATGCGTCCATGTGAGAATATTTCTCTCACTGTGCATCTGTTTCGCATGTGGGTGTCCGCTGTCTCTGCCAGAAACGGCCCGATCATGGATGCCGGATTTTTCTCAATATCCTGTACCGTGCCCTCTGCGATCACATGCCCGCCACCGGCTCCGGCTTCCGGGCCCATCTCAATGATCCAGTCCGCTTCTGAAAGAATCTGTGTATCGTGATCCACCAATAGTACCGAATTGCCGTCAGCGATCAGATCGTGCATCACACCGTGAAGCCCGGTGATATTGGACGGATGCAGACCGATCGACGGCTCATCCAGCACATACAGCACCCCGGTTGTACGGTTTCTGACCGCCCGGGCCAGCTGCATCCGCTGACGTTCTCCGGTAGACAGCGTGGATGCTGCGCGATCCAGTGTCAGATACCCAAGTCCCAGATCCATCAGCCGTTTAGCCACAGTCAGAAAGGATTCGCAGATACTCTCCGCCATTGGCCGCATGGCTTCCGGCAGAGATTCCGGCACGCTCCGCACCCAGTCCACCAGCTCGGTCAGCGTCATCCGGCACGCCTGATCCAACGTCAGACCTTTCAGCTTTGGCGCTCTCGCCGCCTCGTTCAGACGACTGCCATGACAGGACGGGCAGATATCCTCCCGCAGAAATTTTTCCACACGCTTCATGCCCTTTTCATCCTTCACTTTGGAAAGGGCGTTTTCGACCGTATACACTGCATTAAAATACGTGAAGTCCATCTCCCCGGCCGCACCGCTGGTCTTATTCTGGTAGATCATATGCTTTTTGACCGGCGCGCCATGAAAGACAATATCCCGCTCCTTCGGCGTCAGCTCCTTGAACGGTACATCCGTGCGCACGCCCAGATCTCTTGCAATATCCTTCATCAGCGACCACATCAGCGTCTGCCACGGCCGCACCGCGCCTTCATCGATCGACAGCGATTCATCCGGGACCAGGCTGTCCAGATCTACGGTCCGTACCAGTCCCGTACCACTGCATTCCGGGCAGGCGCCCTGGCTGTTAAAGGCCAGCTGCTCCGCACTCGGCGGCAGTACTCTTTCTCCGCACACCGGACAGTAGATGGGCTGTTCTGCTGCCACAGCCAGCGTCGGTTCGACATAATGCCCATTCGGACATCTGTGGCTGGCCAGCCGGGAATACATCAGCCGCAGACTGTTTAACAGCTCTGTGCCTGTACCAAAGGTGCTGCGGATGCCCGGTACACCCGGTCTCTGGTGCAGCGCCAGTGCCGCCGGCACATACAGAATCTCATCCACCTGTGCCTTCGCCGCACCGGTCATCCGCCGTCTGGTATAGGTTGACAGCGATTCCAGATACCGTCTTGAGCCTTCCGCATAGACGACCCCCAACGCCAGCGACGATTTTCCCGAACCGGAAACACCGACAATCCCTACGATCTGGTGCAGGGGAACATCTACATCTATATTTTTCAGGTTATGTACACGAGCACCGCGGATTTTGATCCATTTTGGTGCACTGTCTGTATTATCCATGGATTTTCCTCCATTATTCAAAAAATTCACGGATACCTGTTGAATTTTACAGGTATCCGTGTTTCAAGTATACACCATATTTGTCTGCTGTTCATTAAAAAATGTAACAGCCTGTTATTTACCAAAATATGTTTTGATCTCTTCCATTCTCTCCTGCTGCTTCACATGGAATGGACATCGCTTATTGCAGTGTCCACAGGCGATACAGTCGGAAGCATGCTTGTTTAATGTCAGATAATGCTCTTTTGCCAGGATGTCCCCCTGCTGTGCCAGATCATAGTATTTATTGATCAATGCAATCTCAAGCCCCGCCGGACAGGGGTGGCAATGTCTGCAATATACGCACTTGCCCACAGAATCATCCGGCGTAAAGGAGCCGATCACAGAATAATCCCGTTCCTCCGGTGTCGTATCATTAAACTGCAGGATTCCCTTTAACTGCTCCACATTGCCCGGGCCACCCACAACGGTCAGCACACCCGGCTTGTCCAGCGCATACTGGATACACTGTGCCGGAGTCAGCGCCTGATGGAACGGCGACTTTTTTGCATCCAGCAACTGGCCCGCATTAAAGGGCTTCATGACCGAGATGCCTACGCCCTCTTTTTCACAGCGTCTGTACAGCGCCATACGCTCTCCGGTCGCTCCGATGGCAAAATCACCCTGTCCAAAGTCATACATCGGATTGATGGAAAACATCATCATATCCAGAATCTGCATATCCAGCACCTGATTGGCCAGCTGCGGCGCATGGGTGGACAGACCAATATAATGGATCACACCCTGACGTTTCAGATCCAGAATATACTGCAGAATGCCATGTTTTTCATAGGCTTCCAGATCCGATGCCTCATCAAGACAGTGGATAAATCCCACATCGATATAGTCCGTCTGCAGATGATGCAGCTGCCAGTCCACAGACTTTTTCACCCGGTCAAGGTTCGTTGTCCAGCCGTATTCCCCGGTCGTATAATCCGCACCGAAATGTACCTGCAGCATCGCATCCTTTCGTCTGCCCTTTAATGCCTTGCCATAGGCCGGGAAGATCGACGCATGTCCGCCCGCCATATCAAAGTAGTTGATGCCCGCATCCAGTGCATATTCCACTGTACGGATAATGTCTGCTTCCTTCTGCTCACCCACAACGGAGGAACCCATACCGATCACACTGACCATTTCCTCACCGTGGGGTAATTTACGATATTCCATAGTTTTCTACTCCCTTTCCGTCATTATATATAAGGGATAGTATACAACCTGTATCTGACTTTAGGTCAAGGGATTTCTTGCTCTCAACTCAGTGAGATCTCATCAATCTTCTTCAGTTCTTCCTCCGTAAACGGTGCACAGGAAATCGCTTTCACGTTATCAAGGATCTGCTGCGGTTTGGACGCACCGATCAGTACGCTGGTGACCTCCTTATGAGCCAGCAGCCAGCCAAGGGCCATGTCCGCCAGTTTCTCACCACGCTGTGCAGCCAGATCATTTAATGCCCGGATCTGCTCCAGCCGGTGCGCATCCAGTATGCTTTCCTTTAAAAATCTGCCGTCCGTACGGATACGGCTGTCCTCCGGGATACCGTTCAGATAACGGTCGGTCAGCTGTCCCTGGGCCAGTGGACTGAATGTAATCAGACCCTTTTGCAATGCACCAGTCATCTCCTTCAGACCATTCTTCTCCACGGTTCTGTCAAAGATGGAGTACCGGTTCTGGTTGATCACAAACGGACAGTGCATATCCTGTAAAATAGCCGCCGCCTTTTTCAGTGTCGGACCGTCATAATTGGACAAGCCAACATAAATCGCCTTGCCGCTTCGCACCGCACTGGCCAGAGCGCCCATCGTCTCTTCCAGCGGCGTTTCCGGATCCATCCGGTGATGATAGAAAATATCCACATACTCAAGTCCCATGCGCGCAAGGCTCTGATCCAGACTGGCCAGCAGATATTTGCGGCTGCCCCAGTTTCCGTAAGGGCCGTCCCACATCACATACCCGGCCTTTGTCGTTATAATCAGCTCGTCTCGGTATGTACCCAGATCCTCTTTCAGAATCCGTCCGAAATTTTTCTCCGCACTTCCCGGCTCGGGGCCATAATTGTTGGCCAGATCAAACTGGGTAATGCCCTGATCAAACGCTGTAAAACAGAGCTTTTTCATATTTTCAAAATTTGCCGTGTCGCCAAAATTATGCCACAGTCCCAGAGACACCTTCGGAAGCAGCAGCCCGCTGTTTCCGCAGCGGTTGTATGCCATAGATGTATAACGATCTTTCGATGCTGTGTACATGATCTTCCCTCCTTATTTTCTGTCTTATTGTTTCCTTAAACTTTTATTTTATCAGATTTTCCCGATCAGCACCACAATACCGGCCACCACAAGCGCAATAACCAGATACAGCACCGTCCCCAACCCACGCTTTTGCAGAACAAATTTCCACGGCTTAACATAGGCCATGTCTTCCATGCCTTCGATCTTCCAGATTTTGCCGTGCCCTACCCACAGTCTGTCGATGACGATTCCGTCAAACCAGTTCATCACCACAAGGAAGAGATATGCCTGCAGATAAGCCGTTTTGAAATCCGTCACCTGATTCCAGACGGCAATGATCATAACCAGGGCAATAAATATCACGATGCAGAAGAAGATCATAAAACGTTTTCCCTTCTTCATCGTTGCATCTTTATCCGCAAGACCCCGTTTCTGCGCCTCTTCTATGTACTCCTTTGGATAAAAATACAGACAGTTCAGTCCGCTGTTTCTCGCTGCACATTTTACCAGGAAAGCAAATAAAAGACAGTATAATATCAATTGTAACAGTATCATCCTACATTCTCTCCTTTGTCAGATTTCTCTGTGTTTACTATAACATTTTTCTTCTGTATTTTGTGCGATGCACACCCTACTCTTCCCGCCATTCCTGCAAAGCCGCCGAAAGCCTTCTGTCTATATCCTTTCTGGTTGCTTCACATTCGTTCGGATATTCCTTTGCCGCCCGGAAAATAAAGCGCATGACGAATTTCAAGCCTACCGGCAACGCCATGCGCAGCATCGATTCCGGCAGAACGAAATGGGTGCCATGCTCATACACGAGCGGTACATACTGGCATGTGTGGGGACGCTCCTGTAACCGTTTGTCCATGCGGCGGATATATTTGCCGGCTTCCCAGAAGGAATCATCATCCGCGCCCACAAGATACAGCCGTCCTTTGATCTTCTCCACCTTGATCATTTCCTCTTCCGTATGCGCTCTGGCCTTCTCCGAATCAATAAACAGACAGGTGCTGCGCTCTATATCGCCGGAGCCTTTTGTCTCTTCCTCCACCTTCTGCCAGTACACCGGATGCTCATACACAAAGGGCATATAGGGAAGGGGCTCTCCTTTCCAGGAAAGTGTGGACGCCCCAGGAATCGGCCATTCCCGGCAGCCGTCCTTTTTCCCCTGTTCAAAACCCTGCCATACGAAATCACTGGCTGTAAGCCCGAAGGTCAGGGTAATATCCGAAAAATAAGAGGCTGCGACAAGGGCATCCATACCCGCAGTACTCATTCCCATAATACCGATCTTCTTATTTCCATGGCTTTGCAGCCACTGTATGGCCGTTTCGATCCTTTCCAACGGGTAATTCACATGGCTGTAATTTTTCTTCCCCGGAGATGTACAAAGCACATTCACACCGTTTTTATGCAGCCACTTCGCCCCGCACTTTGCCATATAATCGTTGGGATCATCGCCAAACAAGCCGATGACCGCACAGTCCGAGCCATTTGGATTTTCATAATAGGTTCCGTAGAAACCATCTTTTTCTGTATCAAAAAACTGCTTTTTCATCCCACGCCTCCATTCTTTTGTTTTTTCCGGACACGATGTATTCCCTGCATTTGCACAGAAATTTCTCTGTCCACAGTATATTCCTGTCATCCGGCCAATTTTCCTTATTCCCTGTACTCCAGAATATCCTCCATCCGTTTCCGCGGTCTTTGCTGTGGCTGCTCTGCCGGATACCCCACAGCTATGGCTCCGACAAGCTGCCCCGGCTCGCCGATGGCCTCCATCAGCTCCGGGTACGCAAAGCAGGTATTGGCGATCCAGAGTGTCCCAAGCCCCAGCTCCGTCGCCCGCAGGAGAATATTCTCGACGGAAGCTCCAATGGAAAGGCTGTCGCAGATCTCCGACATTCTGTGATCCGTGTCGATGGGCTCATAGGGCGAACTGCCGTCCGGGTTCATAATCACCAGCAGCACCGGCGCCTCCTCCATAATCTTCAACGTGTGAAAAGCATCCGGAATACCGAAAGCTGACTCCGGCAGGATAGCCTGTCCATTTTTCTCCCGGTCAAGTCCTGCTGCCATATGCTGTAACAGCTCACGCTTCGCCTGCTTCGTATACACCAGATATTTCCACGGCTGCCGGTTCTTCGCCGACGGCGCCAGCGAAGCCGCCCGGATAAGCGCCCGGATCAGGGCATTCGGCACCGGCTGATCCGTGTATTTGCGGATACTTCGTCTCTTTTCTATACTGTCCATAAAATATATCTCCTTTTTCCAAACCATAATCTTCTGCAACGACATGGCTTACAATTAGTTTTAGCTTACCACACTCTCCGCCCAATTCCCAGAGGCAATATCTTTTTATCTGCCGTACCCCTGAGCCTCTTATAAATCGTATCTATTTTTGCTACAATTACAAAAACATAAAAAATTAGAGTTTTTTCAAAAAAACTGTTGACATTTTCCCGATCGCCATGTATACTATCACTTGTCAGTTGCGAGAGCAACGACGAATACGTGCAGGAGTGGCGGAATTGGCAGACGCGCAGGCTTCAGGTGCCTGTGGTCGTTAAGACCGTGTGGGTTCAAGTCCCATCTCCTGCACTATTTTTTTACCCTTCTGATTGGTTCTTGGAGTCAGCTGCGGGTACGAAGGAGAGCGCCAAATAGATTTCTTCTCCAAAACGATCAAAGTGCGCCCTTAGCAAGAAATGAGATCCCATGCTTACGGAGACTTCGCGCGAGCCCGCTTTAGCGAGCGCGATTATGTCGTAGTTAGCATGTAGCTCATTTTTGCGTTGCACTTGTTTTGGAGAAGAAATCTATCTGGCGCTCTCCTTCGTACCCGCAGCGTCCGTCTTATATATTTTTTCATTTTTCCTTGACATTTCATTTTTCCCCCTGTATAATTATCTTTGTTGGTTACGCAAGCAACCGACATTCATAAATACGTGCAGGAGTGGCGGAATTGGCAGACGCGCAGGCTTCAGGTGCCTGTGGTCGTTAAGACCGTGTGGGTTCAAGTCCCATCTCCTGCACTATTTTTTTACCCTTCTGATTGGTTCTTGGAGTCAGCTGCGGGTACGAAGGAGAGCGCCAAATAGATTTCTTCTCCAAAACGATCAAAGTGCGCCCTTAGCAAGAAATGAGATCCCATGCTTACGGAGACTTCGCGCGAGCCCGCTTTAGCGAGCGCGATTATGTCGTAGTTAGCATGTAGCTCATTTTTGCGTTGCACTTGTTTTGGAGAAGAAATCTATCTGGCGCTCTCCTTCGTACCCGCAGCGTCCGTCTTATATATTTTTTCATTTTTCCTTGACATTTCATTTTTCCCCCTGTATAATTATCTTTGTTGGTTACGCAAGCAACCGACATTCATAAATACGTGCAGGAGTGGCGGAATTGGCAGACGCGCAGGCTTCAGGTGCCTGTGGTCGTTAAGACCGTGTGGGTTCAAGTCCCATCTCCTGCACTATTTTTTTGTGCAGAATTTCTCACAAACCATAAGAAACACGCTTCACGAGTTTCTCATGGTTATCGCGGCAGTCGCCAAGGTCTCGTGCAAGCACGGACTTTGGCTCGTTGCTCGCGTAAATAAAAGCTGCTGTCCGGAACTTCCCCACAACAGCAGCTTTCTTTTCATCTATTCTATTTCACTCCTGTGTTTTCCCCGTAAGCCAGTCCAATACCTTCCCTGCCAGATTTTTATCCTCCCTCGGCTTCGTATCCTCATGACCGGTCTCCGGCTGTTTATCCTCCGTACCGTCCGGCGTCTGTCCCATCTGATCATCAGGTATTTCCGGAGTCTCCGGTGTTTCGGTATCATCCACACCCGGCTGTCCCGTTCCATCGTCCGGCTGCGCCGCATCCGGATCCTCCGGATTTTCCCCATTGCCAAACCAGCGATCCCACCAGCTCTTGTGCTCCGTACAGCTGCCCGTCTTTAAATTCTCCGGCACAACATACGCCACATCCGCCGTATCCTCGGACGCTTCCTTCAGATACACCTTTGTCTGTATCGTATCCTCCGGACAGTACTCCCCGGCTCTTTCACCGGATACCGTGCAGATTTGCACTGCCTCATGACAGTCGCAGTCCTTTGTCGGTGCCGTACCGGCCTCATAATACTCCGTGCGGGTCATATTGCGCTGCGCCGTATCGTCGCAGAGACCATCCACCGCCTTTTTACCACACTTCGTACAGATCTTGCAGGTCACGAGATCCTCCATACCGGAAAAGCCGGTATCCTCCAGACCCTCATGTGCCCTCTGCATAACGGCTTTCCACAGATATTTGACATAGGAACCGTCCTCCTGTGCCTGGTTGTTGTCATAGCCGCCCCAGACACTGCAGACATAATATGGCGAATACCCCACAAACCACAGATCCTTCTGGTCTGTCGTTGTACCACTTTTTCCGGCCAGGCTCATACCGTCAAAGGCAGCCTTTTTGCCCGTACCGCTCTTTATTACATCCTCCATCGCCAGCGTCAGCAGGCTTGCCGTCTCTTTACGGATCACGTTTTTGGGCTCTGTATCTGTATTTAACACCACATTGCCCTCGCGGTCTACAACCTTCTGATAGAACTTCAGCTTCTGGTATGCGCCGCCGTCTGCGATCGCACCGTAGGCCGCCGCCAGCTGCATGTTGGTCACGCCGTTGTGGGTACCGCCAAGAGCCAGCGATTCTACCTTATCCTCATCGTTCAGATGGGTAAAGCCAAAGCTTCGAAGCAGCTCCCAGACCCGGTCAACGCCGGTCTCCTGCAGCACCTTTACCGCCGGAATGTTCAGGGAATCTTCAATAGCCTCCCGCACCGTCGTCATGCCCCGGTATTTTCCACTGGCATTTCGCACGCTTCTTCCATCCGAATATTCTGCCGGAGCATCGTCGATCGTGGTTCCCAGTGTGATCTCATCGTGTTCCAGCGCCGCCGCATACTCTCCGGGGATTTTAAACGTAGATCCCGGCTGGCGGATACTGTCGGTGGCACGGTTTAAAACCAGACTGGCTGTCTTTTCGCCACGGCCTCCGGCGATGGCTTTGACCTGCCCTGTCTTATAATCTGCCAGCACGATCGAAGCCTGTGCATCCGAAGAGAAATTGTCGTCGTTATTGATCTCTTCCTCCACGATCTTCTGCAGATTGCTGTTCATCCCGGAATAGATCGTCAGACCGCCCCGGTAGATCATCTGCCATGCTTCGTCCTCGGTACAGCCCTTTGACAGCTCCAGATCCGACACGATCTGCTCTAACAGGGCATCCTCGTAATAGCTGAGTACGCTGCTCTTATCGGTATTGTCCTTCTGTTCCTGGATGCGGGTAAACACATCATCTGCACAGGCTGCATCGTAGGCCTCCTGCGAGATATAGCCCTGATCCAGCATGGCCTGCAAAACCAGATGCTGTCTCTTCTGACAGCTTTCCGTTGACCGGAACGGACTGTAGCCGCTGGGATTTTTGGTGATTCCCGCCAGCACGGCACATTCTGACAGACTCAGTTCCGAGACCTCTTTGCCAAAGTACTGCATCGATGCTGCCTGGACACCCCAGCAGCCACTGCCAAGATTGATCGTATTCAGATAATTTTCCAGAATATACTCTTTGGAATACTTCTGCTCCAGACGTACCGCCAGATACTGCTCCTGCACCTTGCGGATCACACGGTCCATCAGATTCTTTTCCTGTGTCCAGCCGGTAAATACATTATTTTTCAACAGCTGCTGTGTGATGGTGCTGGCTCCCTCGGAAAAATGAAACCCATTTGCCACGCCCTTGACGCCTGCCCGGACGATACCCTTCACATCAATGCCATGATGCTGGTAAAACCGCGCATCCTCGATCGCCACAAAGGCCTCCTGCAGCTCCTTCGGCACTCTGTCCAGCGTCACATAGACACGGTTTGCACCTTCTCCGGCCAGTATCCTCGTTGTCTTTCCCGCATCGTCCACGATTTCCGTTCGAAAGCCACTCGGCGTCACATCCAGCGTATCCACCGCCGGGGCCTCGACGGCAGCAAACGCCACCAACCCCAGACCGACTCCCGCTCCGAGAAATACAAGCAGGAGAAACAGTTTAAAAAAGCTGTGGAGAAAAAAATGCTTTTTCTTCCTTTTTCTTTTTTCTTTCTTATGCGCCATACATATCCTCACTGTGTAAAAAGCTGCTGCAGATCCTGCCCTTTGTCCCTCCGTATCATCGGAGTGGACACCGGCAGCTCCTGCAGCAGCTGTCCTTTTGCTTTATCTGTTTTCTTTTACGGCTGAGATCACCAGAAGTCCGGCCCCCGCCGCCACAAATACATCAGCCAGATTAAATACTACATGGCTGAACCTTTTATTTTTGCAGGGAATACGGATATAGTCATCCACATACCCCTGACAGACCCGGTCAGTCAGATTGCCAAGCCCTCCGGCGGCAAGTAACGTCATGGCTGCCTTCTGCAGCCCATGCCCGGGCTTTGCACTCAGCGTAAACAGCCGTACGCCCAGACCTCCCAGCATCGCTGCCACCACGCCGTTTAATTCCTTCTGGTGCTCTTTGCCAAGCCCCAGAATGGCACCGGGATTCTTTAAGGGACGCAGGACGGCTTTACCGCCAAGGATCTCCTTTTCTTCTCCCTCACGCAGGTGATGTTTCATATATTTTTTGATCACAGCATCGCTGGTATACAGTGTCAGCACAGCTGACAGCGTTCTGGCCCTGCTCATCGGCATTATTCCTCAGTTTCTTTCTTATTGTCTGTCTCGTCCTCGAAATCCTCTTCAGCAGCTTTTTCCTCGGCTACCTCATCGGCGGCCTTTACCTCATCGGCATCCGCGTCAGACGGTACGACAACCTCGCCCTCTTCAAACTCTGCTTCACAGACCGGCATCTGTGCACCGCATTTCATACAGAAAGCAGCGCCCATCGGAACAGCAGCACCACACTCCGGACAAGTTTCCTCGCCACGGTATTTGGTGATCTCCTCTTTGCAGGCAGCGACCTCTGTCTTGAGCTCGGTGATATCCTCGCAGATCGCTGTGATCTCCGGATCCAGCGTCTCGCCCTGCTGGTATCTTCTGTAGAGCATCTCGCCGATCTCTTCGTAATTCTGGGCGATCTCGTGGTTGGCTGTATGGATCTGGCTTTTCAGCTTCTGCACCTCCACGAAATTCTCCGTTTTCTTACCGATGACTTCTGCTGTTTCTCCAAAGTTCTTTTTCAGTTTCTCTAATACATCTTCAAACATCTGACTTCACCCTTTCTTAGTATTGGTATGTTTATCATTTTTATACATCCGATGAGGGATGTTTTATGCTTTGTCTTCCAGATATAAAGGCTCCTGGCCACGCATCAGTATGCGGGGGCCTCCGATATGCGTGATATATTCTTTGGTGATCACGACCTCGCCGATCGACGAATCCTTCGGGATCTCAAACATGATATCGAGCATAAACTCCTCGATGATCGCCCGGAGGGCTCTGGCTCCGGTATCCTTTTCAAGCGCTCTGGCTGCGATTTCCTGCAAAGCCTCTTCTTCAAAGTCCAGCTTGACCTCATCCATCGCCAGCAGCTTTTCGTACTGCTTGATGATCGCATTCTTTGGCTTTCGAAGGATCTCCACCATCATCTCCTGTGTCAGTCCCTGCAGACTGAAGATCACAGGCAGACGGCCGAGGAACTCGGGGATCATACCAAATTCTCTGAGATCTTCGACGGTAACCTTGTCCAGAATATTCTTATCTTCGTCGTATTTATCCTTCAGATCGGCGATAAATCCGATCGAAGCCTGCTTGTTCAGCCGGTTTTTGATGATCTCGGCAAGATCCGGGAATGCACCTGCGCAGATAAAGAGGATATTCCTTGTATTGACTGTGGTCAGCGGCACCATCGCATTTTTGGAATTGGCACCGACCGGCACCTCCACATCGGCGCCTTCGAGAAGCTTCAGCATCCCCTGCTGTACAGCTTCACCGCTGACATCGCGCTGGTTGGTATTTTTCTTTTTGGCGATCTTGTCGATCTCATCGATAAAGATAATGCCGTGCTCGGCACGCTCCACATCGTTGTCCGCAGCTGCGAGAAGCTTGGAAACCACGCTCTCGATATCGTCACCGATATAACCGGCCTCAGTCAGGGACGTCGCATCTGTCAGCGCCAGCGGCACATCCAGAAGCTTTGCCAGCATCTGTACCAGATAGGTCTTTCCGCTTCCAGTCGGACCGATCATCAGCATATTGGACTTTTCGATCTCCACACCGTCGCTGTTGTCGGCGTGGATCCTCTTGTAATGGTTGTAGACCGCTACGGAAATCACCTTTTTGGCATGTTCCTGACCGATCACATACTCATCCAGTCCGGCCTTGATTTTGTGCGGTGCGGGTAGCTTGTGGATATCAAAGGCTGCCTCCGGCTCTGTCTTTGGCTTTTTCTTTTTAAGCCGCTGCTTCTCCGGAACCTGATTGCTCACATTCCCGAAATCCATCATCGGGAATACCTGCATATTGTTAATCAGCTCGTTATAATTTATATTGCCGCTGTTCATCGAGTCAAAGCTTTTCTGCATACAGTCAGAGCAGATGCAGATATTGTTTGGCAGCGAAATCATGCTGCTGACCTTGCTCTCCGGCCTGCGGCACAGCATACAGACTCTCTCGTAGGTGTCTTCGCTGTGATCTGTTTCTTTTGTCTTGTCTTCCGACATATCTCTTCCTCCTGCATGTCCGGCAGTCGCACCGGCGTGCATCTTTTTTCTTCGTCTTATGATAACAAATCTCTATTCTTTTGTAAATATCGTGGCTTCTTATGCTTTTCTAAAGAATTGGGAAATTTTTATAAAACTGCTAAAGTAACGAAAATAAAATGCGGCCCTTTCACCCGGGCCGCACCGTTTTACGCTTAATACTCTGTCGGATCAAGGATCTCCGTGATTGCTGTCACCGCTTCATCCTCATCCACGCCATCGCAGAAAAGCTCGATCTCATCCCCGCCGCGTACGCAGGAGCCAAGGACACTTAAAACACTCTTGGCATTGGCTGTGCCATCCTCATAGGCAAAGGTGATCAGGGCTTTATACTGTACTGCTTTTTTACAGAGCACACCGGCCAGATCCAGATCGATACCGGTGGGATTTTTTATGGTTATCTTTGTACTTCTCATATTCTTTTTTTTATTCTGCAGCGGATATCTTTGTCTGCAAAGATACCAGCTGCACACTGGTTTTAACCTCCGATAGTAATGTTATGCCATCCGGCAACGTTATGTTTACCGGAAGCTGGTAAGTGCCCTCCGCCATATCCTTCACGCTGATCGAAGCGGTGATGGACGAAGCGGTAACGTTTTGCAGCGCCTCTGCCTTTCCCTGCAGAGTTACTGTAATGCTGGTATCTGTAAACACAGCCTGCAGACCCTCGCTGATATCACTTACCTGTATATTCTTTGTCGGGATCGTCAGCTGTTTGCTTCCCAGCGGAATGATCTCGACCTCCACAATGATGGATTCTGCCTGATTGGATACCGCCTTTGTACCCGACGGCAGGATATCATCCAGATCGATCTTACATTCTACCGTGCTGCTGGCACCACTGATCTTGAGCAGTCTCGACGGGATTTCCACGGTATTGCCGTTTGCCGCCAGCTTGTCAAGCGCTTCCTTTGTACCGGCCAGCGAAATCTCGCTCGGTGTGGTCACAACTTCTGACACCACATACCCGGTTGCCGGAGATCCATACGGTTCGCCGGTAAATGTAATACCACTGACGGTATTCCATAGCTCGACATTGACGTCTACGCTCGTATCGCCGATATCAAAGGTCAGATACTGCGTATCCTTGTCGGACATGATCTCCTGATTCTTGTCGTACAGCACAAGATTCGCCTTTTTGGTGCTGTCGGCTGTCATACCCTCCACACTGACATTGGCAACGACACGGTCGATCTTATCCACGATGGACTCCGGGCCGCTGACGCTGACCTTTTCCGGATTGGCATAGATCTTGCCGACCTCAAATCCGGCGCCCGGCGTCGTATCACCGTAATTGACCGCGATCATGAAATCCTTAGTCTCCCGACCTTCGATCTCGATCGGGATCGCTGTCGGCGATACCGTAATATTATCTGCGGAAATATCGGGGCAGCTGACCGTTACCGGCACCATGATCGGTGTGGAATCCATATCTACGATCTGGGTCAGATCCGCTTCCACCTTGATATCATCCGCTCTTCTTGTGACTCTGGACGTATTGCCCTTTAATGTTACACTGACCGTCTGATGGCCGCTGTCCAGCCGGTAGGTCATGCCACGGCTTTCGATGTAGGAGCCATTGGTGATCGTCACCGGAATACTGCTGTACACCTTCTGGATCACCGGATCGTTGATATTACCGATCACCAGCCAGATCAGAATGGCGATGGCAACAGATGCCAGCTTTAACGTCCAGTTGTTTTTAAGCTTCTGTCTCAAGGCCATCACGTCCTTTCCGGTTCTTGTGTTTCTTATCATTCGTACTGCCGTCTGCCCAGAGCATTTTGAGCTGTTTTCTAAGCTCCTCCTGCTTCACTCCGGTACGGATCTGGCCCTTCAAGGCATAGGATACATTACCGGTCTCCTCCGATACGATGATCGTCAGGGCATCCGATACCTCGCTGATACCTACAGCAGCTCTGTGACGGGTTCCCAGATTCTTGTTCAGGGAAAGATTGTCTGACAGTGGCAGATAGCAGGTGGCCGACTGGATGCGGTCGTTGCGCACCAGCACTGCGCCATCGTGCAGCGGCGTGTTATGCTCGAAAATATTGATCAACAGCTGGCTGCTGATCCTGGCATCAATCTCAATACCTGTCTTTTCATACTCGGACAGGACAATATCCTTCTCCAGCACGATCAGCGCACCGGTTTTGACAGCGCCCATCTCGTAACAGGCACGTATGATCTCCTCCGCGGAGCGCTCCGTGATCCGGTCCACGCCTTCCTTTTCCCGGTTGAACATGCCCAGCATGGAAAAGGTATTTTTCTCTCCCAGCTGCTCAAGCATCTTACGGAGCTCCGGCTGAAAGATAATGACCAGACCAACCAAAACGACTGTACTGATATTGCGGAAGATAAACAGGATCGTCTCCATACCGGTGACCGCAGCGATCATAACGATCACGCCGATCAGGATCATGCCCTTAAACAGCGTATACGCTCTGGTCTGCTGGATCCACAGAATAAAATAATAGACAACTATGGCGATCAGAAGCACCTGCACAATATCGATCAGACCGATATTCTGCGGAAGTGATAATCGCGTCAGTATATTTTTCAGTACCTGAAGTATATGTTCCACGCTACATTCCTTCCTGCTTTATTCCTGAATCTGTTTCATTGCTTCCTCTAATTTGGATTCCAGATCGTCGATCTCGACCTCTGGCTGTTCCAGCTGCACCGGCTCTGCCACCGGTTTCTGCACCGGCTCCGCTTTTCTGGCCCGACGGCCCTGCGGCTGTGCCGGTCTTTGTACCTCTTCGTCTCTGTCGCCGCCCACATGCACGCCATCGACCTTCGGTACGGCCTTTACATAGTAATAATAATCATCATCCTCAAACTGCAGACGCTGTGTTTCCCTGTAATCCAGTCCACAGCAGAAAAATCCAAGCACCACACCGGCAGCCAGTGCAGCGATCAGTCCCGGCAGCATCGTACCAACCGTCAGCGTCGTCTCCAGGAAGAAGCCGCCGATCACCAGCAAAAGCAGATAGGTTGCCACACCGCATACGACAGCGATATACCAGGCATAGGCCACGGAAAGTCTGTGCAGTGCATAGGCCACCAGAAACGTACTGGCCATAATAATCAGAAGCAATACGACATCCGTATTCTGTAAAAAGCCGTCCAGAAGCGGCGTCACAACGGAGGTAAACTCCTTCAGCTCGATCTCATGGATCGTCGGTGCACAGGATACGACGACTCTGACCATACTGTAGATCAGTGTACCGCTGCAGATCGGCAGAAGCGCTGCCGGTCCCAGTAAAAGTCCGGCCAATACCGGAACAGCCGGTGCCAGGCCAAACTGGCAGGCCAGCGGCGTTACGATCAGCAAAAGACCGTATTTGCCGGAAAAACGCTGTACGAAGATATACAGAAGCAACAGCATCAGCACGACAAAGATGCCCGCAAACAGATGCACACTGTAGCTTTGCACGATTAGAAGCACCGCTGCCAGTACGATCATGACCATATTCGGCAGTACGGCGCTGATCAGCGACATGGCCAGCACGATAAACAGATTGGCCAGCCTTGTATTGTATCCAAGCTGTGCATTGATCGTGGAAAAGGCCAGATACGCTATGATAAACTTGAGCAGGGGATGCAGGATAAATGCGTACTCCTCTGCGATATTGATACATCCTCTTCTGAATTTCTGTAACTGTTCCATGTAGTGACTCCTTATTTATGCTCCCGGCTGTCCGGCTCATACTTTTCCTGCATCTTTTCCAGCTGATGATCCAGGAAACGTTCCATCTTCTGTGCTTTGGCAAACCGGAGGGAATAGATCATATAGGTCAGAAGCGTATAGACCGCCAGCACAATAATATACCCCGCGATCCAGCCAAGCGCCATACGCCCGATATCCTGGATATACAGATGATCCAGCATTGCCATACCGTGACGCAGAAAATACAGCGCCATCACCAGCAGATAGCCGACCGTTACAAGAAAGAAATTGCGGATCAGCTGCAGGCCGAGATAATCGCTGCGGTAGTATCTGGCTGTCTTTAAATGATCATCGGATTCTTTTTCGATGAACTGTTCGATTTTTGCCATTCTGCGGATCTTTCCGGCATTCATACGGTTTCCTCCGTTCTTTTAAAATAAATCACATAATTAAAATTTAGTATACCATAAAACTCCGTTGCCGAAAAGGGGAAAGTACAAGGTAATCAGAAGTCACAGCCCATGCATGCCGTTACAAACCAGACGTTCCGGGCACCCGCCCGTTTGAGTTCACAGGCGGCTGCATCCAGTGTACTGCCTGTCGTATAGATGTCATCCACCAAAAGGATCCGCTCCGGAACCGTCCCTTTTCCGGTATAAAAAGCGCCCTGCTGTCCTGTTTTTCTGGCAAAACGTCCCAGATTTTTCTGTTCCTTTCCTCCCGGACGGCGAAACAGAAGATCCTCCCTTACCGGTATGTGCAGACACTCACCCACAGCATCAGCCAGAAGCCTGGCCTGGTTATACCCTCTTTTTTGGAGCTTTTTCCGGTCCAGCGGAACGGGCACGACACAGGATGGCCGCCAGTACGAAAACAGCGGCCCGATACAGGCCGCCATGCACTTTCCCAGGAAAACCGCGTTTTCCTGCTTTCCTCCACTCTTGAGGTCGAGCACAGCCTTTTGCATCCTGCCCCGGTAGGGAAACACCCCGCGGCCGCCGTCAAACCAGCGGACAGCGCCTTCACAGTCCGGACAGTATTCCTGCCGATCTGACGAAAGCGGCTTTCCACAGCACATGCACAGCGGCTCCTTCAGCCACTCCACCTCTTTTTTACAGGTTGTACACAGACCGGTCTGTCCGGGAAGGAGTTTTCCACAGAGCATACAGACCGGTGGGTACAACAGATTTTTCAAAATTTTATATTGCATATACAGCCTTTCCCACTCTCTCTTCGGCTGTTTATATGTCTTCCCACTCCATCAAACGATCCTTTAAGGACGTAAAACGGTTCTGCTGCAGACGGTTTGCGATCATCTGCGCAAAGACCTCCTCACTGCCCACCACCGTCACGCACTTGCGCGCCCGGGTCACAGCAGTATACAGAAGATTCCGGTTCATCAACATCTTCGGGCCGGCCAGAAGCGGGATCAGCACTGCCGGATACTCGCTGCCCTGTGCCTTATGTACCGTGATGGCGTAGGCCAGCTCCAACTCATCCAGCTGCTTGAAATCGTACTCGACCATCCGTTTATCGTCAAATTCCACTGTAAGCGTCTCCGCAAACGTATTGATCTCACGGATAAAGCCGATATCGCCGTTGAATACGCCGGTACCCTTGTCCACCGGAATCCCGTACCGGTCGCGGACCTCCCATTCCAGCTGATAGTTATTCTTGATCTGCATGACCTTGTCACCCTGCCGGAGCAGACCGGAGGCAGTCTCCCTCTCCGGCTTTTTCTCCTCTTTCGGATTTAATACGGCCTGCAGAATCTCATTTAAACGCTCCACGCCGAGAAGTCCCTTTCTGGTGGGCGTAAGAATCTGGATATCGAGCATATCCGCATCCACATATTTCGGCAGTTTTTTCGTCATCAGCGTCAGCATCACACGGATGATCGTGTCAGCGTCATACCGCTTCAAAAAGAAGAAATCCCGGCTCTGGTTGTCCAGATCCACCGGCTCACCGGCATTAATCTTATGCGCATTGACAACGATATCACTCATGGCCGCCTGCCGGAAGATCCGGTTCAGCCTTACCACGCAGAAACAGCCCGAATCGATCATATCCCCCAGCACACGGCCCGGCCCGACACTGGGCAGCTGGTTCACATCCCCGGAAAAGATTACTCTCGTTCCCGGCACGATGGCCTGTAAGAGGCTGTGCATCAGAAAAATATCCACCATGGATACCTCGTCGATGATCACAACATCATATTCCAGCGGATTGGAAGCATTTCTCTCGAACTGTACGCGCCCGGTCAGCGGCTGGCCGTTTTCGTCCTCCATACCGCCGTTTAATTCCAGAAGCCTGTGGATCGTCTGGGCACTGCGCCCGGTCGTCTCACTCATCCGCTTGGCGGCACGGCCCGTAGGCGCTGCCAGAGCGATTTTGGCATCCTGCTTTTCAAAATACCGGATCATCGTATTGATCGTTGTCGTTTTACCGGTACCGGGGCCACCGGTCAGAATAAACACGCCATGGCTGGCCGCCTGCATCACGGCTTCCCGCTGCAGCTCGTCCAGTTCCATATCTGTCTCTTTTTCGATGGCTGACAGCGTCCGCGCCATCGTGGCTTCTTTCTCGATATCCGTCAGGTTCAGCTCCATCAGAAGCCTTGCTGTATCCAGCTCGATATTGTAATACTGCTGGGCATACAGCCGTTCTACCTCGTCCGCGCCCTTTTTCAGGACGACCTTTCGCTCCATTAAAAGATCGGTCAGGCTCTTTTCCAGCTGCGCTGGCTCCAGACCAAGAAGAGTTGCGGTACGCTCCTCCAGCACCGGCCGGGGCAGATACATATGGCCCTGTCCGGCTGCCTGCATCAGTGTATAAAAAAGGCCGCTCCGTATCCGGTAATCCGAATCACTGTGGATACCGATCCGTGCCGCGATCTCATCGGCCATCTTAAAGCCGATCCCCTGTACATCATCCGCCAGACGGTACGGATTTTCCCGGAGAATCTCACAGACCGCACTGCCATACTTCTTATACAGCCGCACGCCCAGGGATACGGTGATCCCGTACTGCTGCAGCACCAGCATAACGTTTCTTAAATCCACCTTTTCCTGCATCTGGTCGCAGATATCCCGGGCGATCCGCTCGCTGATCCCCTTGATCTCCACCAGCCGTTCCGGCTCCTCCTCCATGATGCGGAAGGTATCCTTGCCAAACCGACGCACGATCCGGGCTGCCAGCGCTTTTCCCACGCCCCGGATCGCGCCTGAGCCGAGATACCGCTCGATCGCCAGCGCATCCTCCGGCATCTTGATCTCGTACCCCGAAACCTTCAGCTGATGACCGTAGGCCGCGTGCTCCACAAATTCGCCCTGCACCTCGAGAAGCTCTCCCTCATGCAGCAGCTGAAAGGTGCCCACACAGGTCACCTCTTCATGGTCACAGGACAGCTCCATCACCGTATAGCCGTTATCCTCATTGCGATAGATAATATGTTCTACATAACCTTCCCGTATTTCCAATATGTTATCCGCTTTCTGTACTTACAAATTTACTGAAATGCTGCCATAACCTCGCTGTACAATCCCGTACCGACAGCCACACAGCAGGCCGGATTTTCCGCCGTCATCGTCTGGATACCGGTACGCTGCTCGATCAGCTCCTCCAGACCGTGCAAGAGGCTTCCGCCTCCGGTGAGCACGATACCGCGCTCCGCAATATCCGCCGCCAGCTCCGGCGGTGTCTTTTCCAGTGTACTGTGAACGCTCTCCACGATCGTATTGACGGCATCCTGCAGCGCCTCTCTGACCTCCTCGGACGTCAGGGTCACGCTCTTTGGCAGTCCCGTAATCACGTTTCTGCCCTTGACATTCATCGTTACGATCTGCGGCTTCGGAAAGGCCGTACCGATCTGCATCTTGATGGCCTCGGCTGTCTGCTCGCCGATAAACAGATTGTGCTGCTTGCGCACATACTGTACGATGGCCTCATCAAAGGCATTGCCGGCTACCTTGACAGAGCCGGATGTCACCTCTCCGCCAAGGGAGATCACGGCAATATCCGTCGTACCGCCGCCCACATCGACGATCATATTGCCGAACGGCTTTGTGATGTCGATACCGGCGCCGATGGCTGCCGCAATCGGCTCCTTGATGATCGTTACGTCACGGGCGCCCGCCTGATAAGTGGCGTCCTCCACGGCACGCTTCTCCACCTGCGTCACACCGCTCGGCGCGCAGATCGTGATGCGCGGCTTCCGAAACGCCTTTCTGCCCATCGCCTTCTGGATAAAATACTTGAGCATCTTCTCCGTCGTCATATAATCGGAGATCGCCCCCTCACGGATCGGACGGATCGCGGAAATATTGCCCGGCGTGCGCCCGATCATCTGTCTTGCCTCCTCACCGTAAGCACGGATCCTGTCGGCATCCTTATCGTAAGCCACAACGGACGGCTCCTTTAAAACGATACCTTTTCCTTTTGTATATACAAGGATACTTGACGTACCCAGATCAATTCCCAAATCTGCTGACATATCATTCCCCTTTTTATGTGATTCCCCCAAAAAGCTGCTGTTTCCGGCTTTTATCCGGTAACCGTCCGCAAGGTATGCGGACTGCACCTATTATAAACCACGCGCTTTGAAATGGAAAGCGCCTGTTACAGATATTTTGCGACATACTTACCGGTATAGGACTCCTTACATGCAGCCACCTCTTCCGGCGTACCACACACGACGACCGTTCCTCCCTTGTCGCCGCCTTCCGGTCCCATATCGATGATATAGTCGGCTGTCTTGATCACATCCAGATTATGCTCGATGACGATGACCGTATTACCGCCTTCTGCCAGACGCTGTAAAATCTCCACCAGCTTGTGCACATCGGCAAAATGCAGGCCCGTAGTCGGCTCGTCCAGAATATACACCGTCTTGCCGGTACTGCGTCTGCTCAGCTCTGTGGCCAGCTTGATACGCTGGGCCTCGCCGCCAGACAGCGTCGTCGAAGGCTGTCCCAGACGGATATAGGAAAGTCCCACATCGTACAGTGTTTGGATCTTTCTGTGGATTGACGGGATCGGCCGGAAGAATTCCAGCGCCTCCTCCACCGTCATATTCAGTACTTCGTAAATGTTTTTCCCTTTGTAGCGTACATCCAGCGTCTCTCTGTTGTAGCGCTGGCCATGGCAGACCTCGCAGGGCACATAGACATCCGGCAGGAAATGCATCTCGATTTTGATGATACCGTCGCCGGAGCAGGCCTCGCAGCGGCCGCCCTTGACATTGAAGCTGAAACGGCCCTTTTTATAACCTCTGGCCTTGGCATCCGCCGTCGAAGCAAACAGATCACGGATCTGGTCAAATACGCCGGTATACGTTGCCGGATTGGAGCGCGGCGTACGGCCGATCGGTGACTGGTCGATATCAATGACCTTATCGAGTACCTCCAGTCCCTCGACTCCTTTGCATTTACCCGAGATCGTACGGGCGCGGTTGAGCTTTTTGGCCAGTGTTTTGTATAAGATCTCATTGACCAGCGAGGATTTACCGGAGCCGGACACACCGGTCACGCAGGTAAATACCCCTGTCGGAAATTTGACATTGATATTTTTCAGGTTATTTTCCCGGGCACCCTTCACGGTGATCCAACCGGTCGGCTGGCGGCGCTCCTTCGGTACGGGGATCTGTAATTTACCGGACAGATACGCACCTGTCACGCTGTTTTCATTCTTCATCAGATCCTCAGCTGTACCAAGGCCCACGACCTTTCCACCGTGTTCGCCTGCGCCGGGGCCGATATCCACAACGAAGTCCGCCGCACGGATCGTATCCTCGTCATGCTCCACCACGATCAAAGAATTGCCCAGATCCCGCAGCTTGCACAGCGTTGCCAGAAGCTTGTCATTATCCCTCTGGTGCAGACCGATACTCGGCTCATCGAGGATATAGGCCACACCCACCAGGCCGGAACCGATCTGGGTTGCCAGACGGATACGCTGAGCCTCGCCGCCGGACAGCGTACCTGTCGCACGGCCAAGGCTTAAATATTCCAGACCCACATCCCTTAAGAAACCAACACGGGCGCGGATCTCCTTTAAGATCTGGTCGCCGATCAGATGCTGCTGGCTTGTCAGTGTCAGGCCCTCCAGCCAGTCCAGCAGATCCTCGATGGACAGACAGGTCACCTCATAGATATTCTTATCGCCCACCGTAACAGCCAAAGATTCCACCTTCAGACGCTGGCCACGGCAGTCCTTACACGGTGTGATGCGCATAAACGTCTCGTACTCCGCCTTGATCACCTCGGAGCCGGTCTCCCTGTATCTGCGCTCCACGTTGCGGATCAGTCCCTCAAAGACCACCGGATAGATCCCGCTACCGCGCTGGCCGCTGTAATGCACCAGAACCTCCCGGCTGCCGGTGCCATAGATCAGCATATTCTGAATGTTCTCCGGATAGTCCTGAAACGGCGTATCCAGCGAAAAACCGTATTCTTCGGACAGCGCATTTAACAGGGCGCGGGAAAAGCTGCCCTCATCCTTGCTCGACTGCCAGCCCATCACGACGATCGCACCCTCATTGATACTTAAGGACGGATCCGGGATCATCAGCTCAGGATCAAACTCCATCTTGTAGCCCAGGCCGTAGCAGGTCGGGCAGGCACCGAAGGGATTGTTAAAGGAAAAGCTTCTCGGCTCGATCTCGTCAATGCTGACGCCGCAGTCCGGACAGGAAAAGCTCTGGCTGAAATTCATATAGGTGCCGTCCATCTTATCCACAACCAGCAGACCATCCGTCAGCTGCAGAACATTCTCAATAGAATCCGTCAGACGCTTCTCAATACCCTCCCGGATCACCAGACGGTCTACAATAATAGCGATCGTATGCTTGATATTCTTGTCCAGCGTGATCGTCTCGGACAGCTCATACATATTATCATCGATCAGCACACGGACATAACCGCTTCGCTTGGCCTGCTCGAGTACCTTTTCATGGCGGCCCTTTTTGCCGCGTACGACCGGTGCCAGCAGCTGGATCCTTGTCCGCTCCGGCAGTGCCATGATCTGATCCACCATCTGATCGACGGTCTGCTTGCTGATCTCATGACCACATTTCGGACAGTGCGGAATACCGATCCGCGCATAGAGCAGACGGAAATAATCGTAGATCTCCGTCACCGTACCTACCGTGGAACGCGGGTTTCTGTTCGTCGATTTCTGGTCGATGGAGATCGCCGGGGGCAGACCCTCGATGCTCTCGACCTGCGGCTTTTCCATCTGACCCAGGAACTGTCTGGCATAGGAAGAAAGGCTCTCCATATAGCGGCGCTGTCCCTCGGCATAGATCGTATCAAAGGCCAGCGAGCTCTTGCCGGAGCCGCTTAAGCCTGTCAGTACGACCAGCTTGTTTCTTGGTATATCGACATCTATATCCTGCAGATTGTTCTCTCTGGCTCCGCGGATACGGATAAATTCTTTTTTCTGTTGCGTTTCTGTCATATCGTCCTCCGTTTTTACGAAAGCATAAATTCTGCCATGACCATATCGGCCAGATCCATGCCTTTCTCAGTCAAGCATACCCGATTCTGGCGAATTGTCAACAGTTTTTCTCGAACAAAGTGTTCGATTGGTTTCTGATACACCGCCGCCATCTCCACACCAAAACGTTCCTGAAACAGCGATATACTCACGCCCCGGTTCATCCGAAGCCCCAGAAACATGAATTCCTCCATCTGCTCGTCCACCGTCAGGCGTTCCTCATCCATCCGGACAAACTGCCCCGCATCTGCCTGTGCGAAATACGCGGCCATATCCGGTGTATTTTTCCAGCGTACGCCATCTTTATAGGAAGAAGCGCCAAGCCCCAGCCCCAGATACGGCGTCTGATCCCAGTAACCGATATTGTGGCAGCATTCCCGGCCTGGGCGGGCATAGTTGGAGATTTCATACTGGATATAGCCCTTTTGGGCCAGAAATCCCCTTGTCAGCTCATACATTTCCCGCTCTGTATCCTCGTCCGGCAGCGCCAGTGTATCCTGCAGCTCAAAAAACGGCGTTCCCTCCTCGATGATCAGGCTGTACGCGGAAATATGCTCCGGGGCAAAGTCTGTGATCTTTTCCAGACAGTCCCGCCACGCGGCCAGATCCTGCCCGGGGATCGCCGACATCAGATCTACATTAATATTCGTAAATCCGGCCTCTCTGGCCAGTGTAAAGCTTTCGGCAAACTGGGCAAACGTATGGATACGTCCCAGTGTCTTTAATTCTGCATCATGCACAGACTGGCAGCCGATACTCAGCCGGTTCACCCCGGCTGCACGGTACAGCCGCAGATTTTCTTTCGTCAGTGTACCCGGATTGGCCTCCATCGTAATCTCCGCATCCTTCTGAAATACAAACTGCTGCCGCAAAGCCGACAGGATACCGGCCAGCTCTTCTCCGGTCAGAAGGGAGGGTGTCCCCCCGCCGAAAAATACACTGGTCACCGGTATACTGCCGCTGTCTTTGCCGCAGCAGCGTATTTCCCTGTGCAGCGCCTGCAGATAAACCTTCTTTTCCCTGTCCTTACATGGAAAGGAAAGGAAGTCACAGTAGCTGCATTTTCTGATGCAGAAGGGAATGTGTACATATATTTCCATAACTATTCTTCGTCCAGCTTCAGAACGCTCATAAACGCCTGCTGTGGGATCTCTACATTGCCGACCTGGCGCATACGCTTCTTACCTTCCTTCTGTTTTTCCAGAAGCTTTCTCTTACGGGAAATATCACCGCCGTAGCACTTGGCCAGAACGTCCTTACGCATCGCCTTGACCGTCTCTCTGGCAATGACCTTACCGCCGATCGCCGCCTGGATCGGGATTTCAAACAGATGACGCGGAATCTCGTTCTTGAGCTTCTCGCACATCTTTCTGCCACGCTCGTATGCCGAATCCGCAAACACGATAAAGGACAGGGCATCCACCTGCTCCCGGTTGATCAGAATATCCAGCTTGACCAGATTGCTCTGCTGGTAGCCCAGAAGCTCATAGTCAAAGGACGCATACCCGCGGGAACGGGATTTCAGGGCATCAAAGAAATCATAGATGATCTCATTTAACGGCAGATGGTAGGTTAACAGCGCACGGGTTGTCTCCATATATTCCATGCCCTGATATTCGCCGCGCCGTTCCTGGCACAGATCCATGATCGGGCCGATATAATCGGTGGTCACCATGATCTCCGCCTTAACCATCGGCTCCTCCATATATTCGATCTCGGAGGGATCCGGCAGATTGGACGGGTTGGTCAGCTCGATCATTTCGCCATTGGTCTTGTGGACATGGTAGATAACGCCCGGAGCCGTCGTCACCAGATCCAGATTGTATTCTCTTTCCAGACGCTCCTGGATGATCTCCAGATGCAGAAGGCCGAGGAAGCCACAGCGGAAGCCAAAGCCCAGCGCCAGAGAGGTCTCCGGCTCAAAGGACAGGGACGCATCATTTAACTGCAGCTTTTCGAGGGCATCACGAAGATCCGGATATTTTGAACTGTCTGCCGGGTACAGACCGCAGTAGACCATCGGATTGACCTTCTTATAGCCCGGCAACGGCTGGGCGCACGGATTCTCGCGGTTTGTCACGGTATCACCCACACGGGTATCGCTGACATTTTTGATACTGCCGGTGATATAGCCGACCATACCGGCGGAAAGCTCATCGCAGGGGATAAACTGTCCGGCGCCAAAATAGCCGACCTCGACAACATCGGCAACGGCTCCCGTCGCCATCATGCGGATCGGTGTACCGCGCTTTACCGTACCTTCCTTGATACGGCAGAAGATGATAACACCCTTGTAGGGATCGTATAAAGAGTCAAAGATCAGCGCCTGCAGCGGTGCCTCCGGATCGCCAGTCGGGGCCGGGATCTTTTCAACGATCTGCTCCAGAACCTGATCGATATTGATACCATTCTTGGCGGAGATACGCGGGGCATCCTGGGCCTCGATACCGATCACATCCTCGATCTCCTCCACAACGCGCTCCGGATCGGCACTGGGCAGATCGATCTTGTTGATGACCGGAAAAACGTCCAGATCATGATCGAGCGCCAGATACACATTGGCCAGCGTCTGGGCCTCAATACCCTGTGCCGCATCCACGACCAGCACGGCACCGTCACAGGCGGCAAGGCTTCGGGATACCTCGTAATTGAAATCGACATGGCCGGGGGTATCGATCAGATTGAAGATATACTCTTCGCCGTCGTTAGCCTTGTAAATGGTACGGACGGTCTGCGCCTTGATCGTGATACCGCGCTCCCTCTCCAGATCCATATTATCCAGCACCTGAGCCTGCATCTCCCGCTCCGTCAGTAAGCCTGTTTTTTCTATAATTCTATCGGCCAGCGTCGATTTACCGTGGTCGATATGGGCGATAATACAAAAATTTCTGATATTCTTCTGTTGAATGTCTGCCAAAAGTATGACCTCCTGTTATACTATTGTCGTTTAAACGTATTCCGTTATAGTATAACACACCTGTGGCCGCTTGTCATGAAGTTCCTTGCAGCAGTTTGTACAGCACATCTGCCAGCGGGTACATGGCATTTTTGGCTTCCTCCACGGTATTCGTCTGGGCCCCCACCTCTACTAACATCGACCTGGGCAGAAGATCCAGATTGTACCGGTATGCTTTCAGATAAATACACCGGCTGAAGCCGGGATACCACAGATCGCACAGATACTCTGTCTGGTAGGAAAATGCCAGATTTTCCTGCAGATACGGATTGGCAAGGCCCTCCAGCACGCCACTACTCTTTTTCCGGCTCAGTCCGTTGAAAAACATGATCTGGGCTGTCGGCCGTCCATTCACCGTCGTGACCAGACGCTTATTCTCTGGCACGCCGTCCCGGTGGATATCGAGTAGTACCTGCACGGACGGATTCTCTGCCAGCACTTCTTTGAGCTTTTTTCTCGCATTTGTGTATGCCTTGTTGCGGTCGATCGTCTGTCCTACCACATCAAAGGTGTCCGTCAGATGCAGTACCCGGTAGCCCTTCTTTGTCAGTTCTTTTTCGAGTACCGTGCCCACACCCACGATCGTTGTCTCCGGCTCTGCTTTCACCGAGTCTGCAAAGGTTTCCTGTGAATGGGTATGGTAGATCACGATCTGCACGCCCTCCTGTCCACTGGAAAGCCGGAGATCCGTACCGGTCAGTACGTCATAGGATAAAAGGCCCTCATCGATCTTTGTCACCGGATCGACCACAAAAAACTGACGGAGCAGCTTGTCGGGAGACATTTTCTCCTGATTTTGCACCAGCTGTTGAAAGGATGGCAGAGATGCTGTTTCTGCTGTTGTCTCTTCCTCTGGAGATTGCACTGTATCCTCCGGTTGTACCGTCCCGCTGTCGGCCGGAGTTTCGCCCTCTCCAGCTGCCGTGTCAGCCTTTTCCGGTGTTTCTTCTGCTGCCCCTGTCTCTTCGGTCGATGCTGCCGTATCGCTGTCTGCCGTATCCCGCTGTGCCTTATTTTCTGCAGTATTTGTACCGTCCGCAGAAGCTGCTCCGGCAGTGTCTTCCTGCGCCTCTTCCTTTTTGTCTGCCTTATCTTCCTCTGTCCTGTTGCCACTCTGTCTTTTATTTTCCTCCCGGATCGCCTGCAGGGAACCGCCGCGTCCGGCATCGATCAGCTCCTGTCTCGTATATTCATCCTCCACATAGACGCTCTGTGTGGCATCGCTGTTCCACCCAAAAAATGCCGCCATCTGCTCCATCGCAGCCTCTGAAAGGGACGACGGCTCCTGTCCTGCGGTCACCGCCGGTAAAAAAAGCTGCTGTCCCCCCTCCGCCAGCAGAGCCACCGCCTCATGCAGCATATAGTGTTCCGGCTTTGCATAGCCTGCCAGCCTCGCCTGTCCGGCTTTTCCCAGTATCAGAATTCCACACAGACAGACCGTCAGCCGCATGATCCACTGTGCCTTTTTCTCCTGATCTGCCATCCGGCCTGTCCTTTTTCTTTCCTCCGTACAGTATATGACTCTTCAGACGGCGTATTCCTCCACCGCCAGATTGATTGCCCGTGCCACCGTCTTACTGAGCATCTTTAAGGTCTCATCCACATCCTTCGGGGTTACAAACATTTCCCGCAGTTTCCCGAACCCCTCCGTATCCGACTGCCCCAGCGCCTCCGCTACGATCGTCGCCGCATCTACGACCGTGGGGATTCCGATGCCGATCACCGTCACGCCAAGTGTCTCCCTGTTTAAGCCTAACCGGTCATTGAACACACCGGAACCCGGACTGATCCCCGTATCCGTCAGCTGGATCGTGCTGTTCAGCCTTTTCAGGCTTCTGGCTGCCAGCGCATCAATCGCAAGGATCAGATCCGGCGCCGTCTGCTCGGTAACGCCCCGGATGATCTCCAGCGTTTCCATTCCGGTCTGCCCCATCACGCCCGGTGCCAGACTGCTGAGTACACAGCTGCCACCGCCCGGCACCATATGCCGCCCGAACTGCATCGCAATATGCCGGGAAACCTTCAGCTGATGCACGACCCGCGGCCCCAGTGCATCCGGCGTGATATCCCGGTTACCCAGTCCCACGACCAGCACGGATGCCGGTTTGTATTTTCGAAACAGCCGCAGAAGATACCGGCACAGCTCCTGCGTGATCTCGTGATAGATTTCCTCATCTGCCGGATCGGGATCCGGGATCTCCATCGTGATATAGGTTCCCTTGGGTTTTCCCAGCTGTTTTTCCCCTTCACGGCTGGTGATTTTTACAACGGTGGTCTGCACACGCCCCAGCGGCACACTTTTTTTCCGGATCTTAACACCCGGGATCGACGCCCGTGCTCCCTGCACGCTCTCCTGGCTTTCCAGTGCCAGATCTGTACGGATCTCTGCTGTCATTTCCATAGATTGTCCTCTTCTTTTCCTGCCGGCCCGGCCGTTTTGCTTTCCCGCCGTTTTCTTTCAAAAGCGCTTGTATCACACGGACTCCGGCATTTTTGTTTCTTTTATTTTTTGCTTTTTTTGTGAAATTATGTATTGACAAAACGAGAAGTCTTCTATAGAATACAAGAGTATGTTTACAGCAGATTCGTGTCGGCTGCTGTGATCTGAGACAAAACTATATACGAAATCATAGATATCCATTTGGAGGAATTACATTATGGCAAACATTAAATCCGCAAAAAAAAGAGTACTTGTAAGCCGCGCTTACGCTGAAAAGAATAAAGCTATCCGTTCCGCTGTTAAGACAGCCATCAAGAAAGTAGAAGCTGCTGTTAAAGCTGGTGACAAGGCTGCTGCAGAGGCTACACTGAAAGCTTCCATCTCCACTATCGAGAAAGCTGGTACAAAGGGCGTTTACCACAAAAACAACGTTGCCCGCAAGGTTTCCCGTCTGAGCAAGATGGTTGCAGCAATGAAATAAGATTTGAAGCTAAAGCCGCATCGCTGACAGAAATGTCTGTGATGCGGTTTTTTTATTAGCAAAATCCCCGGCAGAAAGCTTTTTCGCTGTCCTCCTAACGGACGGCGGTCCACTTCACCGGGGATTGTTTTTATGCTCTCTTCGCTGCCGTACTGTAGCGCACGATCAGAAACTCCACGCTCAGCACATCGCTGATCCTGCCACTCTTGACGTCCTCTTCCATCTTTACCATCGTTTCCAGCGCACTGCGCAGCTGCCGGGTCGTATACTTGCCGGCCACCGGCACGGCATTCCGCACGATAAAGCTCTGGATGCCCAGCTTTCCTGCAATATCGTTTGTGCTCATATGCTGCTGCATCAGCTCCCGCACCTGTAAAAGGATATTGTACTGTCTGGCGATCAGAAACAGAATCCGCATCGGCGGTTCTTTCAGCGCCAATAAGTCATAATACAGCTCCAGCGCCCGTTTCTGGCGGCGTTCCGTGATCGCCCGCACCATCTCAAAGATCTGGTTTTCCGTCCGCTCCGTCGTGATCGCAAGGATAGCCTCCCTGGTCACGATCTCCTCATCCGCACAGTACGCGATCAGCTTGTCCAGCTCCGTCTGAATATGGAACATATCCGTTCCCGTACGTCCCAGAAACAGCTCCATATCGTCCTGCGTGATCTTTTTACCCGCCTTTTTCAGCTGACCGGCCGCCCAGCGCAGCAGCGTACTTTCCGTCTGCCGCTTAAACTCAACCGCCCGGCCGTTCTTTGTCACGGCCTTGTACATACGGTTTCGCTTGTCCACTTCCCGTTCCACAAAGACCATGACCAGATACTCCGGCAGCTCTGCCAGATATTCCGGCAGCTTCTCACATTTATTTTTGAAAAATCCCGTATCCTCCAGATAGATCACACGACGCTCCGCAAAAAAAGGCATCGTCTCCGCCAGGTCGATCACCTCGGCCGGATTGACGTCCTTGCCGGAAAACCGTGTAAAATTCATCGTGTCCTCCTCCGGACAAAGCGCCTTTAACAGCCGGTCTCTGTACTGCTGCCGCAGATAATCCTCCTCGCCAAACAGCAGATATACCCGCTGCCAGCTGCCTGTTTTGATATCATTCTGCAGATCCTTCATCGCGTCCTCCTTTTCCTGTCTACGATACCTGTTTTCCGGTCTTTTGTCAACGCAAAAGACCTTTCACGGATCCCGCCTCTGCAGACACCGGTAGCCTTCGATCCCTGTCGTTCCCTTCCGGGCAGCCACAGTCAGCGCCCCACAGTCCTCTGTCGTAAAGCTCTGGATCTTTGCATCCTGCAGACGCTCCAGGGTTTCCTTTGCCGGATGTCCGTAGGTATTTCCCCGACCCACAGAGATCAGGGCTGCCTTTGCCCCGGTCCGCTGCAAAAACGCCTCTGTGGACGAATACTTTGAGCCATGATGCGCCACCTTCAGGATATCGCAGGCGATCTGCTGCTCCCGGCAGACAGCCTCTTCGCCCTCGCCCGCCAGATCGCCGGTAAACAGCATCCGAAAGTCCTGCGTTTCCATCAGAAATGTCAGCGATCCGGCATTAGCGTCCGACGGGATGCTGTCCGACTGCCCGGGATGCATGATCCGAAACTGTATCCTGCCAAACGCATACTGCTGCCCCCGCCCGGCCCATGTCACTTGAATATGTAACGTCTCAGCCAGCTGGAACAGGCGCACATTTCCGGATGTTTCCTTCAGCCATGCCGGTGCGATGATCCCGCCGACCGTCATGCCAAGCTCCCGGCTTTCGATCATTTCCAGCAGTTCCTCCAGCCCGTTCATATGATCCGTATCCGGATGTGTGAGAAATATTCTCTCGATCCGGCGTATGCCATTGTATTTCAGATACGGCACGATCCTGTATCTGCCCACCTTTGTCACCGTGGTACTGCCGCCATCCACCAGCACGGCCCGGTATCCCTGCCGGATCACCAGTCCGTCGCCCTGCCCTACATCCAGCATGGTTACCGAAACCGGCGCAGGCAGCCTGAACACCAGCATGGCCGCCAGCGCCAGACAGACCGGCACCGTCTTACAGGCTTCCTTCCAGTTTCCGGCTGATATCCCCTGTTTTTCTTTTCCGCTTCCCTTGTTTTGCCTTTTCTGTTTCTTCGCCTTTTGCTGTCCTTTCTGTCTCTGTTTTTTCCGGTACAGCAGCCAGCCGGTAAGCAAAAGACTGTACAGAACGATCTGCCACAGCGCAGGCTTTCCAAGGATCACACTGCAAAACGGCAGCCGGGCGCAGCCCTTACATAACAGTAGATAGCCCTTCAATAACACTTCTACCGGTGTCAGAAACAGCGTCCCCAGAACCGGCAGCATGCTGCCAAGAATCCCCCCGAGAAGCCCCAGAAACAAAACGGCGCTCAAAGGCTTCAGCACCAGCAGATTTAAGAAAAGTCCGCTGAAGGATACCTCATAATAAAACGCCAGTGTCAACGGCAGCATACAAAGCCAGAGCCACAGGCTAAACCACCGGCTGCTGACACCTGCCCGTTTCAGCAGGCATACCGCGCAGGCCGCGCCAAAGGACAACAGGAAACTGCTGTCTTTACCGTACAGCGGATTCTGGCAGAGGATCGCAAGTGCCGACACAGCGATCGCCGTCGGCTCATCGTAGGTCCGCCCCGTCACCTCAGCGCCCAGCCGCAGCCAGAACATATATACAGCCCGCTGTGCCGACACCGGAAAATCCGTCAGAATCAAATAGAAAAATAGGAAGCTGCCGGAAATTGCAGCCGCCGGTTTTATCATGAGCCTTTTTCTCAGCAATCTGTACAGTCCCACACCCAGCACCGAAATATGCAGACCGGAAATCGCCAGAATATGGGAGATCCCGTTTTTCTGGTACAGCTGGCGCACCTCTGTTTCCAGATCCCTTTTGTCCCCCAGCAGCATGGTCTTTAAAACACCGGCTTCTGAGGGCAAAAGTACCCTGTCAATCTGTGCACAGATGCGGTTTCTGAGCCGCCTTGCCATTTCCGGTACGACAGACAGCCCTTTCTTTGTCACCGTCAGCGTCCTGGCCCGCATCCGCACCGAAATATGCCGGGCAGCATCGTAGGCGGCGGCATCAAACTGACCGGGATTCCCCGCCGGTTCTGCTAAAGACAGCTTTCCGGTCACCATCACACTGTCCCCGATCACGACCTCCGGATCCGCATCGTATGTAATTTTACTGTTGTTCAGAATATAGCGGTTCGAATGAACCAGAAGAATTGTATTTTTCAGATAGATCGTACAGCCCTTTTCCTGCGTCTGCATCCGGTAGATCTGTCCGTAGATCCGCCCGGATCCGGCCTTTTCTATGGCCTGCACAGTATCCGCGGGCAGCTGCTTTGTCAGTGAAGCCGCTGCCCCGGTCTGTCCCATAAACAGCATGAGCAGGATAAAACAGCTGCAGATCACACAAAGTGGTCTTTTTGCCATCCTTACTCTCCGATCAGGTCTGTATTTTTTGTCAGGAATTTGCTCAGGTCGATGCCATCGCCCAGCACATACTTTGTCTCTCCGTTGACGGAGATCTGTACCTTTGTCGTTCCCTCCAGCTCCAGCAGGGAATTGACCAGCGAGTACACCACGACCCGCTCCGAAACCTCCGACGTGCCGTTTAAAAAGGCATCGTTTAAGTTGACGTACACTGCCCCGTCCGACAGCGTAACATTTAAGATTTTAACATCCGACGGCAGCGTAGCGCGAAGCTCCGTATTCAGCGGGCCTTTCAGCAAAAGCTCCACAACCTCCCGTTCCTTCGGCTCACTGCTGCTGTAGTAGACATTCTGTTTTTCCGCGACCAGCTTCTTTCCCGAAGCATCCGCAAAGTACAGCGTAAACGTGCCGTACTGGTAGGCATCGATCTCCCGGCCCTCTGCCTCGACAAAATCCTCGCCGGTCAACGGCCCCACAGCATTGCCACTGCTGTCCGTCAGCGCCTGTCCGTTGACCTCAAACGCCACATCATTTACGCCGTCAAACTGTATAAAGCTGCGCACCAGCCCTGCCCGCAGGAGAACTTTTCTCGTATCCTCCGTCGTACTGTATGTCTCCGAAAGATTCAGCGTCAGATGCCCGTCGTTCAGACTGTAGGATAATATCTGGATATCTGTCGGCAGCAAAGGCTCCAGGTACGTGCCTGCCTCCTGCTTTTTGAGCGTATCCGCCATCGCTGTGACCAGCGCCATGGTATCTGTTTCCTCTGTTGTAAACGGATCCTGTAAAAGCTTCGTTCCGTCTGTATTGATATAATACTGGACATAGCCGTCCGTATCCCCTGTGCTGCCGATCGCACCACAGCCCGCCAGCAAAAGGCCAAAAAGCACAGACAGGATCCCATATTTGATTCGTTTCATATCTGCCCCCTATTTGCTGTAATTGATCGGGATACGCACGGAGAAGCGTGTACCCTCACCCTCTT
The DNA here is from genome assembly GCA_963603285.1 of Ruminococcus bromii. Classification (GTDB taxonomy): domain Bacteria; phylum Bacillota; class Clostridia; order Lachnospirales; family Lachnospiraceae; genus UBA11957. Next base: position 23,421 of record CAVCMG010000014.1, on the reverse strand, counting down.
TGCTGTATACCTTGACCGCGCCGTGATGCATCATGACCGCGCTCTTTGTAATCGCAAGGCCAAGGCCCGTACCGCCGATTTCCCGGGAATGGGACTTGTCCACGCGGTAAAATCTTTCAAAGATATGGTCGATGGAATCCTCCGGGATACCCATACCGGAATCCTCAACCACAACGTAGAAATATTTCTGATCCGCATTTAAGGACACTCTGACCCAGCCGTCCTCGATGTTGTATTTGATCGCATTCTCCACCAGATTGGTGAAAGCCAGCGTCAGCTTCACCTCATCGATCTGGGCATATACCGGACGGAAGCTGTCCACCAGAAGGCGGATATCCCGCTTTGCCGCGATCGGCTTTAAGCGCTTTAAAATCAGCTCGAGCATATCGTTGATATTTACGGTGTCGATATTTAAGTCCGCAGCCTTTTTGTCCATCTTGACCAGCGACAGAAGATCGGTAATGATCTTATTCTCCCTGTCGATCTCCTCACCGATATCCTGCATGAATTCCTGATACAGCTCCACCGGCACGTTTTCCTGTCCGTTCAGGGAATCTGCCAGCACCTTCATGGAGGTCAGCGGTGTCTTTAGCTCATGGGACACATTGGAAACAAACTCCTGTCTCGACTCATCCAGCGTACGCACCTTTTCAAGCATACTGTTGAACGCATTGGTGATCAGCTGTGTCTCGGTATAATCCGTAACGGAAATATCCGCATCCATATAGCCGTCGGAAATATCCTCGATGGCTCTTGTGATCTTGTTAAACGGCTTCACCAGAATACCGGCCAGAATATAGCCGAGGATCAGCACCATCACCGTGATCATACCGATCATCAGGATCTGCTTCTGTTCCAGGGCACTGACGCTGGCATTGATCTCATCCATGGAGATACTCACCATCATCACGCCCAGCATACGGCTTTCCTGGCTCTTGTCCACGATGGGAATCGTCATCTCGATGTATTTGTCCGAATTGTACCGGCCGGATTCTCCGGTTTTATAGCACTGCAGTACCTCCTCGGAGATCATGCTCTTGCCCTCGTCCAGATTAAACGTATCCTTGACGATGCGGAAATTGCTGTCAATGATCAGCACGCGCCCGCTGTAAATATTGGACAGAAGCTCCAGCTCGCCGTTTAAGGCTACGCTGCTCTGCACATTCAGATAATTCTCGCTGACGATCTGATCGCATAAAATATCGCACTGATTCATCACGTTTACGGTACGGATGGACACAGCGCGATCTCTGTAGCTGCTGACGATCCCGAAACCGACGATCAGGGCCGGTATAATACCGATCACCACCAGTATGATCGTCAGACGGAAACGCAGGCTTCGGAAAAAGGAAGGCTCCCCTCCCTGTTTTTCTTTTGTATTAACCCTGGAAATAATAACCAACTCCCCACTTCGTATGTACATACTTCGGATCGCTGGGGTTCTGCTCGATCTTTTCGCGCAGACGGCGGATATGCACATCTACCGTACGCACATCACCCGGATACTCATACCCCCAGACGATATTCAACAGGTTCTCTCTGCTGTAAACCTTGTTCGGATTAAAGACAAGCAGCTCTAAAAGGTCAAATTCCTTGGCTGTCAGATTGATCTCACGGGAACCGATAAACACACGGCGTCCCTCGCAGTCCAGCTTCAGATCGCCGCTGACGACGGTTCTTGCCTTTTCTTCCTTCGGCGCAGCCTGTGTCGTACGGCGCATGATCGCCTTGATGCGGGCCTTGACCTCCAGAATATTGAACGGCTTGGTAATATAGTCGTCTGCGCCATACTCCAGGCCCAGGATCTTGTCCATATCGTCGCCCTTGGCTGTCAGCATCACGATCGGTACGTTGGAAAACTCACGGATCTGCTGGCATACGCCCAGACCATCGAGCTTTGGCAGCATCAGATCCAGAAGAATGATATCGTACTCCTTCTCCTTTGCCATCTCCAGAGCTTCCTCTCCGTCATAGGCCGCATCGACCTCCATACCGTCCTGTTCCAGACTGAAACGGATACCCTTTACGATCAGCTTTTCATCATCTACAACCAGAACCTTCTTGCTCATCTTTTCTTCTCCTCAGTTTACAGTTATTCTGTCCTTTAATTTTTCATATGTCTTATCTGCGATGCCGTCGATATTCTTGATCTCTTCGATGGAAGAAAAGCCGCCGTTTTCCTCCCGCCAGGCGATGATCGCCTCGGCCCGGGATTTACCGATGCCATTCAGACTCGTCAGCGTATCCGCATCCGCAGTATTGATATTGATTCTGTTATCTGCATCCTGTTCCGCCGCACCGCCTCCGGGCAGTGTGGAAAGCTTGGCAGATGCTGAGAGAATTTCGTCCTTTGTGGGAATATACAGCTCTTCCCCGTCCGTCAGAAGCCGTGCCTGATTCACGCGCTCTCCAGCAGCGTCCTCTGCTAATCCACCCGCCGCCCGGATCGCCTCAAATACCCGGGCATCCGCCGGAAGCTCATACACACCGGCCTCCTTCACAGCGCCGCACACATGGACATACACCGTAGCGGAATCTGCCGTCCGGGACACCTCTGCCACGGACGATACCGCCGTATCTGACGTTTCCTCCACCCGGGAAGAGCCCGTCGTCTGCTCCACAAACTGTACCTGTGGTTCAGCGCAGCCCGCCAGACTGCCAAGCAGCAGGATAACCGCCGCCAGATACCGGAATTTCTGTGTTTTTCTGTCTTTTTTCATAGAGTGCTCCTTTCGAAACACTCTCTCCGGACATAGTACACGCGCATTCTCTCATACTTCTTATCTTAACGAATCTTACACAGTATTACAAGGGAAACTTGAGCCTTCTGTCACATTTTTTCAACAGCTGTAATGTTTCCCTAAGATTTCTGTCACATCTCCTTTACGTTTCTCATCCCGCACCGGATATCCGCTTTCCCCGGCGTCCGGTTTGCCGCTTTCTCAGCGTGTCCCCGCACCGGTCCGTACCAGCACAAGCCCTGCCCCCGCCAGCACAACACCCAGAAGCTGCAGCCACGAAAACGACGTCTTTTCCACGCCAAACCAGCCAAACCGCTCTGCCAGCCAGGAAAAGAGCATCTGCGCCACCACAATACACACCGTAGCCTGCGCCGGTCCCACAAACTGCATCCCGAGGATCACCGTCACCGTAATCCCCGCTCCCAGCACACCGCCAAGCAGCACATACCGCGGCGTTACCTCCTTTAATGCCAGAAAGCTCCCTCTGTCCACCGCGCCCCAGCACGCCAGACAGACCACAAGCGCCGTCACCTGCGCCCACACCGCGCTCACCCAGACGCTCGTCTGTTCATTCACCTCTGTATTAAAAATCCCCTGCATACTCATCAGGATCCCTGAAACTGCAGAAATCAGCCAGCCCATACCGTCACATCTCCTTTTTCCTTTATCATCCCCTTCCCGCAAAAAAATATACAAAAAGAAGCTGCCATCGACAGCTTCTTTTCACATCTTTTCTCTTTATAAGCAGGCATCCAGTATCTCTGTTGCCTTATCCACATCTTCTTCGGTAATCGTCAGCGGAGGCAGCATTCTCAGCACATTCCCCTCTGCCGATATCACAAGCAGACCCTTCTCTCTGGCCGCTGCGATCACATCGCCCACAGCCTTGTCTTCTGTCAGCTCCAGGCCCTGCATCAGTCCCATACCACGGCGTTCCTTCACACAGCCATGCTTTGCAGCCAGCTCGTCAAGCTTCTTCTCAAAATACGGAGCGATCTGCTGTACATGGTTTACCAGATCCAGCTTTTCAAACTGCGCAAATACCGCGTTGACTGCCGCGCAGGCCAGCGGGTTGCCACCATACGTCGTACCGTGATCTCCCGGTACCAAAGAAGCCTTCGCCGTCTTTTCATTCAGTACAAAAGCACCAACCGGCATACCACAGCCCAGCGCCTTGGCCGACGTCATCACATCCGGCTTCACGCCGTACTGCTGCCAGGCAAACATACTGCCCGTACGTCCCATACCACACTGGATCTCATCCAGGATCAGCAGGATGTTCCTCTCATCACAGATCTGACGGATCTCTTTTAAGAACACCGGATCTGCCGGATGGATACCACCCTCGCCCTGCACCGTCTCCAGAATGATCGCACAGGTCTTGTCCGTAAGCTGTGCCTTCACACTGTCGATATCGTTAAAATCTGCAAATTTAATACCACCGATCAACGGTTTGAACGGATCCTGATAATGTGTATTACCGGTAACCGACAGCGCGCCGAGGCTTCTGCCATGGAAGGAAGAATGCATGGCAATGATCTCATGATCGTTGGAATTGTCCCGCAGGTAGGCATACTTTCTAGCCACCTTGATCGCACCCTCGATGGCCTCCGTACCGCTGTTGGTAAAGAACACCTTGGACATGCCGCAGCTTTCAGCCAGCTGCTTTGCGGCCTCGCCCATGGGCACATTGTAGTACAGATTGGAGGTGTGGATCACCTTGTCGATCTGCGCCTTCAGTGCATCGTTAAATTCCTCATTGCCATAGCCCAAAGCAAATACGCCGATACCGGAAGCAAAGTCCATATAGGATTTTCCTTCCACATCATACAGATACAATCCCTTGCCATGATCCAGTACCACCGGAAAACGGTTGTAGGTATGCAGGACATATTCCTCGGACAGATTCATATACTTTTCTGCTGTAGTTCCCATAGCTTATTCCTCTTTTCCCGGTTTGTAATATTTTTCTTCGGCATCCTTTAAGATGGCTGTACCGATACCTTTATTGGTAAAGATTTCCAGAAGCAGACAGTGCTCGATACGGCCGTCCAGAATATGCACACGGTTAACACCGGCTTCGATCGCACCGGCACAGTTGGTCAGCTTCGGGATCATGCCACCGGTAACATAGCCGTCCTCGATTAGCTTCTTTGCCTCCGATACTGTCAGCTCCGAGATCAGGCTGTCCGGATCCGAGGCATCCTTGTATACACCCTCGATGTCCGTCAGGAATGCCAGCTTTTCTGCTTTCATCGCCTTGGCGATCGCACAGGCCGCATCGTCCGCATTGATATTGTAGGTGTCGTAATTGTCATCCATACCGATCGGGCAGACGATCGGCAGGAAATCTCTGTCCAGAAGGTCATTTAAGATCTTCGGATTGACCTCTGTTACCTCACCGACATAACCGATATCCTCTCCGCCGGACAGCTTCTTTTCTACCTTTAACAGCTCGCCATCCTTACCGCTGATACCTACGGCTTTGATGCCCAGACGCTGTACCAGATTGACCAGCTCCTTGTTGACCTTGTTCAGTACCATCTCAGCGACTTCCATCGTCTCCGCATCGGTCACACGCAGACCGTTAATAAACTTCGGCTCCATGCCGACCTTACCAACCCAGCGGCTGATCTCCTTGCCGCCGCCGTGTACGATGATCGGCTTGAAACCGACCAGCTTTAACAGTACGCAGTCTTTGATGACATCTTCTTTGAGCTTTTCATCGATCATGGCACTTCCGCCGTATTTGATCACAATAACTTTACGGTTGAACCGCTGTATATACGGCAGTGCCTCGATCAGCACCTCCGCTTTATCAAGAAATTTCTGGTCTACCATGTTTCTTCTCCTTTGTTTTATGAGATTTTCTCACGCATTTTTTATGAACGGTAATCCGCATTTATTTTTACATAATCATATGTCAGATCACAGCCCCAGGCTGTGGCTTCTTCCGTACCCATCTTGATATCAGCGATGGCTGTCACTTCCTTTTCTGACAGGATCTTTGTGGCAAATTCTTCGCTGTAGTCGCAGGCTACGCCATTTTCAATGATCTGAAGCTTTCCGGCCTTGCTCTCAAAGAACAGATCCACCTTCTCCGGGTCAAACTGCACACCGGAATAGCCCATGGCGCACAGGATACGTCCCCAGTTGGCGTCATGTCCGTAGATGGCTGCCTTGGTCAGGCTGGAGCATACGACAGATTTACTTAAAATTCTGGCCTGCTCTTTTGTCTCGGCACCGACCACCTTTACCTCGAACAGCGCCGTCGCACCCTCGCCGTCACCGGCGATCTGGCGGCACAGATAGGCATTGATCGTATGCAGCGCTTCACAGAATGTTTTATAATCCTCTCCCTCTTCGGTGATCTCCGGATTGCCTGCCAGTCCGTTGGCCAGCAGAAGAACCGTATCGTTTGTGGAGGTATCGCCGTCTACGGATACCATATTATAGGTATCGATAATGTCCGCCCGCAGCGCCTTTTTCAGCAGTGCATCACTGATGGCCGCATCCGTCATAACGAAACCAAGCATCGTGCACATATTCGGATGGATCATACCGGAGCCCTTGCACATACCTCCAAGCGTTACGGTCGTCCCACCGATCTCGCACTGTACGGCGATCTCCTTTTTGTGGGTATCTGTCGTCATAATGGACTGGGCAGCCAGTGTACCCGCCTGAGTTGTGTCAGATAACACACCGGAAAGGCTCTCGATACCCTTTTCGATGGTTTCGATCGGCAGCTGTTTGCCGATGACACCGGTGGATGCCACCAACACGGCATTGCCCGGAATCGAAAGTACCTCACCTGCCTTGTCTGCCATACGTTTGCAGTAACCCATACCCTCCTCACCGGTACAGGCATTGGCCACACCGCTGTTGGCTACAACGGCCTGTACAAAGGGGCTGGTCTCGCAGATCTCTCTGTCCCATTTTACCGGAGCTGCCTTGACCACGTTGGTCGTAAATGTACCGGCTGCATGGCACGGCACCTCACTGTACACCATCGCCATATCCTTGACGTTTGCTTTCTTTACACCGGCTGCAATACCGGCTGCTTTAAATCCCTTCGGTGCGGTAACACCGCCCTCGATCACTGTAATTCCCATATATCTGCCGCAGCCCGAAGGCTGCCCTCCTTTTTTGCATTATATATTATGTGATTTTTTCTCGCGCTTTACGGGAACATCGGTACCTGTTTCAGTCCCTCGTCCTCATCAAAGCCAAACAGCAGGTTCATGTTCTGTACGGCCTGACCGGCTGCACCCTTGACTAGATTGTCCAGCGCACCCATCATGATGATACGGCCGGTACGCGGATCGATCTTGAAGTTGATATCCACGTAATTGCTGCCCTCTACCCACTTGGTCTCCGGGCATTCGCCGTCATCCAGCACACGGACAAACTTTTCCTTATCATAATAGTCCTTATACACTTTACGCACCTGTTCAGCTGTTGTGCCCGGTTTCAGATTTGCATACGCCGTCACAAGGATACCTCTGTTCATCGGCACCAGATGCGGTGTGAAGTTGATCGTTACCGGCTGGCCTGAGGCTACGGACAACTGCTCCTCAATCTCCGGTGTGTGCCGGTGGGTAGCCACGCCGTAGGCTTTCATATTTTCATTGACCTCGCAGAACAGATTCGGCAACTTGGCACCGCGTCCTGCGCCGGATGTACCGGACTTGGCATCAATGATCAGTGTATTCGGATCAATCAGCCCCTCGGCCACCAGCGGTCTTGTTGTCAGGATCGAACAGGTCGTGTAGCAGCCAGGGTTGGCTACGATACGCGCCTTTTTCACTGACTCACGGTTGACCTCACACAGTCCGTAGACCGCCTCGTCCAGATACTGCGGTGCTTTGTGCTCCAGCTTGTACCATTCTTCATAAACCTTGACATCCTTCAGACGGAAATCCGCACTCAGGTCAATGATCTTTACTTTGGAAAGAATCTCTTCATTAACAAGTGATGCACACAGCCCCTGCGGCGTTGCGGTAAAGATCACATCCACCCGGTCTGCCAGTTCTTCCATATTATCATCCATGCATACCGCATCTACAATCTCAAACATGTTGCGGTAAACCTCGGCATACTTCTTATCAATATAGCTCCGGGAACCATACCATACGATTTCTACATCCTTATGTCCCAGCAAAAGGCGCACCAGCTCAGAACCGGCATAGCCTGTGGAGCCGATAATTCCTGCTCTTACCATCTTTTAACCCTCTTCTTTCTCTCTTCGTTATCTGTATGCCGCACCCCGGAAAGCTCTTTCAGGCTGCCGGCATCATTTCCTATAAAAATATAAACAAAATGTCAGTTGTAATGATATACCAGTTTTTTTCAGAAGTAAAGTATAAATTGCAAGTTTATTCGTCTTTTATGCATATTTATACATACATTCCTGTTTTTTATGCATTCAGGATGAATTTTTATGAATTTAGGGGTTGATTTTGCCTTTTTGTTGATGTATAGTAATTCCAGCAAACGAAAGTAACACACATTTTTCCAATGAGGAGGATATATTACAATGAAAGAAAAAGTTATCTTAGCGTACTCTGGTGGTCTGGATACTACGGCTATTATCCCGTGGCTGAAAGAGAATTATGACTACGATGTTATCTGCTGCTGTATCGACTGCGGCCAGGGCGAAGAGCTGGATGGTCTTGAAGAAAGAGCACTTTCCTGCGGCGCTTCCAAATTATATATCGAAAATATTATTGATGAGTTCTGTGATGATTATATCATGCCGTGTGTACAGGCCGATGCCGTATACGAGAACAAATATCTCTTAGGTACATCCATGGCCCGTCCGGTTATCGCCAAGAAGCTGGTTGAGATTGCCAGAAAAGAAGGCGCTACAGCCATCTGCCACGGTGCTACCGGTAAAGGTAACGACCAGATCCGTTTCGAGCTGGGTATCAAGGCTCTGGCACCGGATCTGAAGATCATCGCTGCATGGCGTGATGACAAGTGGACCATGGATTCCCGTGAATCCGAGATCGCATATTGCGAGGCCCATGGTATTCACCTGCCGTTCTCCGCAGATTCCAGCTACAGCCGTGACCGTAACCTGTGGCACATCAGCCATGAGGGTCTGGAGCTTGAGGATCCGGCTAACGAGCCGAACTACGATCATCTGCTGGTTCTGGGTGTCAGCCCGGAAAAAGCTCCGGAAGAGGGCGAATATGTGACCATGACCTTCGAAGCCGGTGTTCCGACAAGCGTTAACGGCGAGAAGATGAAGGTTTCCGAGATCATCACCAAGCTGAACGAGCTGGGCGGCAAGCATGGTATCGGTATTGTAGATATCGTAGAGAACCGTGTTGTTGGTATGAAATCCCGTGGTGTATATGAGACTCCTGGCGGAACCATCCTGATGGAAGCTCATCAGCAGCTGGAAGAGCTGATCCTTGACCGTGAGACACTCAAAACCAAAAAAGACATGGGCAATCTGATGGCCCAGATCGTATACGAAGGCAAATGGTTCACACCGCTGCGTGAGGCCGTACAGGCATTCGTTACTTCCACTCAGAAATATGTAACAGGTGAAGTTAAATTCAAACTGTACAAAGGCAACATCATCAAGGCCGGCACAACTTCTCCGTACAGCCTGTACAATGAGTCTCTGGCATCCTTTACTACCGGTGATCTGTATGACCATCACGATGCTGAGGGCTTCATCACACTGTTCGGCCTGCCGCTGAAGGTTCGTGCAATGAAGATGGCTGAGGTTGAGGCTAACAAAAACAAATAAGTATCACGTTTTCCCCCATTCGTGAAATGACAAAGAGGCATCCCGGCGGATGCCTCTTTTAACATATTTCTTTTATATGCCATTCAAGAAAAGATCCCATATACAGTACCCTTTTCTGTACATGGGATCTTTGTCTGTAGTTGACTACTCTGAATGACTACTCTAAACAGCATACCGGACACATTCTGGATAAAAAGGTGGCTGTCCAGCGCTGTCTGCTGTGCCGGATGACTGTTGTTAGGTGTCATTATAGCAAAGGAGTATTTTCTTTGCATTAATTTAAATTAAGTATTAGCCGTTTCTTATAACTTGTACTTCTTAATGAATGCCGGATCCTCCAAAAGCTGCTTTTTCACTGTACTCAGACGCTCCGGCGTCATATTCAGAAACAACGCAATCTCCTTCTGTGAAGCAATCTGTAAAAGATCCTGTCGCTTTTCCATCAGCCAGCGCAGCCTTTCCTCCGTTGGAAGACACAGGATCTGCTTATGTTCCTGATGCTCCTGTAAATACCGGAGGATCCAGTAGTCATACACCGACGCCACCTGCGGACATTCTTCCCTGAGCTGCCATACGAGGTCTGCCGGTACTTTCAGAAGCTCGGTGTCTGCGATCGTCTGTATGTTCATCAGCGCCGGTGCACTGGCACTGCTGCCGTTGGTCAGGAGCGGTGCATACGGTCTGGCTTCCAGGCAGTTGACATACAGGCTGCCGTTTTCCTGGATCAGAAAGGTCTTGACCCCGCCGCTGAGAAGAAACACCACCTGCGTCTCCGGCTCGCCCCTGTAGATATACATTTCGCCTTTTTTCAGAGACTGTACCGTTGCAGCCTCTTTCAGTTTCGCTATCGCAGCCTCATCGGAAAGTCCTATTACTTTTCTGAAAAGTTTATCTCTGATCATACGCTTTACTTTGCTGTAATTCCTTTCTCATGCTCTGCATTACATATCCATTTTGCATATTGCAAACGGGCCGCGGATATATATGAGTTATTTTATCACTTCTTTTTCCCTCATTGCAAACAAAAAATTGGCTTTTTCAGCGTACGCAGATGACCGCTTCAATGCGGATCACATGTTCAGCTCAGACGACCGTACAATTCCACCGGGACATTCGCTTTGACACGGATCCCCTCTGCCAGATATTCCTCTTCCAGAAGCTGTCCTTCCCGGCGGATCAGCTGTAAAAGTCCGGCCTCATTGTAAGAAAAAATCCGCTCCAGCAGGATAAACGAATCCATCAGCATATCCGAAAGGACGCTCCTGCAATGTTCCAGCCCTTCCCCGGTCTTTGCCGAAATATACAATGTCTTTTCCGCCCGGGGATCGTGCAGACCTTTTCGGGCCGCCTCCCGGTCACATTTGTTAAACAGTGTCAGGATCTTTTTCTGATCGGCTTCCAGATCATGCAGCGTATCGTATACGACCTGCATATGCATATCCACCATCGGATCGGACGAATCCACGACATGGATAATATAGTCCGCATACTTCGCCTCTTCCAGCGTACTCTTAAACGCCTCGATCAGATGGTGCGGCAGCTTGTGGATAAAACCGACGGTATCCGTCAGAAGCATCTGCTGGCCGTTTTCCAGCTCCAGAAGCCTTGTCGTCGGATCCAGCGTGGCAAACAGCTTGTCCTCCTCCAGCACATCGGCCCCGGTCATCGTATTGATAAAGGTTGATTTTCCCGCATTGGTATACCCGACGATCGCAGCAGTCGGTATCCTGTTTTCCTTTCGCTGGCCGCGGATCAGATCTCTGTGTTTTTTCACGCTCTCCAGTTCTTCCTTCAGCCGGGAGATCCGGCCATGGATCAGTCGTCTGTCCATCTCCAGCTTTTTCTCGCCCGGTCCTCTGGTGCCGATACCGCCGCCCAGCCGGGACAGGGATGCCCGCATACCGACCAGCCGTGCCGCCCGGTATCTGAGCTGTGCCAGCTCTACCTGGATCTTACCCTCACTGCTTCTGGCCCGCGCTGCAAAGATATCCAGGATCACCATCGTACGGTCCAGCACCTTGCATTCCAAGATCTTTTCCAGATTGTTCATCTGGGCCGGGGAAAGCTCGTCATCGCAGACGATTCCCGTCGCATCGTACGCCGCCAGCATACATTTGATATCCTCCAGCTTACCGCTGCCCAGATATGTACCCGGATGGATCCTTTCCATATTCTGCACAACCTTACCCACACAGTCTGCACCGGCTGTATGCACCAGCTCCTCCAGCTCGTCCAGCGAATCCTCCATGGCGATACCGCCCAGCATATCTGCAGTCTGCGCTCCGATCAGGATGTAGGTCTCTCTCACCGTGTCATTATTGATCATTTCTGCCATATTTCACCTCTATGCAGAAAAAAGCCGACCTTTGTCAGCTTTCTTCCTGCTTCTTATATTCGAAATCCGTTTTTGTAAACCAATCCATCTATCTTGTCTGTAAAAACTGGTTCTCTCTGGCCGCCGTTTCATCGTCCGGATATGCTTTTACATACTCCGCCATATACGTCTTTGCCTGTTCAAAATTCAGCTTCTTCTCACAGACCACGATACGGTTAAACAAAAGACTCTGTTTCTCATCATCCCCTGCCTTTGACAGTCCCTGCTCAATATTCTGCAGGGCGGCATCGTAGTTCTGCTCCGCAATATCGCAGAGTGCCAGACCGTTGTAGGCCTCCGCCGCATCCGCATTCCGGCTCAGATATTCCTGATAGGTGGAACGGGCGCTCACGGTATCCTCCATCGCCAGATAGACCTTACCAAGCAAAAGCCTTGCATCGTCCGAATCCTTGTTTACCGCCTGCAAAAGCTCGTCCCGGGCCTGATCGTAATAGCCCAGCGTGTAGTTAAACAGTCCGCGGTAATAACAGCTTGTGGCATCACCGGAGCCATCTGTTTCCGCATCCAGCGCTTTCTCCAAAAACGCACGCCCCTGCTTTTCCATATCGTAGGTTTTGCATACCGTATAGACCTGCCAGATCACGCTGTAGCTGTCGTCCAGCGCCACCGCCTTTTCAAAATCCTGCAGTCCACGGTCTGTATCGCCCTTTTCCATATAAACTGTACCGCGGTGCTCATATGCCTCGGCTGTATGGGTGTATTCCAAAAGCTTCGTATACGCCTCTGCAGCACGTACCAGCTCACCTCTTGCCCGGTAGGCTTCGGCCAGATAGTAGTACACATCGATCGTAAACGCATCGTTGACCGCATCCATCTCTTCAAGACTCTGTTTTAATACGGTCACTGCCGAAGCATAATCGCCGGTATTGTAATACGCGATACCCAGCCCACGGTAATTTTCCGCCAGCCGTTTCTTGGCCTCCACACCCTGCTGAAAATATGTTATCGCCTGCTCGTACTGCCCCGCCTCCAGGCTGGCAGCTCCCTCACTGTAGAGCTGGTCTGCCTGAGAACCGCAGCCACCGCATACCAGCGCCAGTGCCAGCGCAGCAGCCGCCAAACCCGTTGTGTATCTCATGTATACCTCTCTTTTATTCCAGGATAAGGCCCTCCTGCTGCATCACAGCAATCACCTGATCCACATATTTCTCACATGTTGCATCATCCGCCGCTTCGACCATAACACGGATCAGCGGCTCCGTACCGCTCTCTCTGACAAGGATACGGCCCTCACTGCCCAGCGCTTCAGATACCTTTTGCACCTCGGCCTGCATTGCAGGATTTTCTCTGGCGGTCTTTTTGTCTGCCACGCGGACATTCTTTAACAGCTGCGGATAGATCTTTACTTCTCCGGCCAGCGTTGCCAGCGTCGTCTTTTTATGGGTCAGCACCTCCATGATCATCAGGGAGGTTAAGATACCGTCGCCTGTCGTCGCATAGCGGTTGAAAATAATATGGCCGGACTGCTCACCGCCGAGGCTGTGGCCGTTTGCCTGCATATTTTCACTGACATATTTATCACCTACGGCTGTCTGCTCATAGCGGATACCCTCTCTGTCGCAGGCCTTGTACAGACCGATATTGGACATCACGGTCGTTACGATCGTGTCGTTGTTTAACTGACCCTTTTCCTTGAGATATTTACCGCAGACATACAGGATCAGATCACCGTTGATCACGCGGCCCTGCTCATCGACAGCAATACAGCGGTCGGCATCACCGTCATAGGCAAAGCCGATATCCAGCCCATTCTCCACAACATAGCGCTGCAGATACTCGATATGGGTGGAGCCACAGTCGCGGTTGATATTTGTACCATCCGGTGTATTGTTGATCACAAAGGTCTTGGCGCCCAGCGCATCAAATACGCTCTTGGCTACGGAAGAGGCGCTGCCGTTGGAACAGTCCAGTCCCACCTTCCAGTTCTTGTAGGAACGGGTCGGAATCGAGATCAGATAGCCGATGTAACGGTTACGTCCGGCTACAAAATCGACCGTACGTCCGATATGCTCTCTGTGGGCAAACGGGATCTCCGGCAGCTCACCGTCGATATACGCCTCGATCTGTGCTTCGATCTTTGCATCCATCTTCTGTCCGTTGCCGTTGATCAGCTTGATACCGTTATCGTAGAACGGATTGTGGCTTGCGGAGATCATGATACCGCAGTCAAATTCATCCGTGCGCACGACATAGGCCACGCTCGGCGTTGTGGTTACATGTAAAAGGAACGCATCCGCGCCGGATGCTGTCAGACCGGCTACCAGTGAATATTCAAACATATAGCTGCTTCGTCTGGTATCCTTGCCGATCACGATCTGCGCCTTGTGCTCCCGACCAAAGTACCAGCCAAGAAAACGGCCGACCTTATAGGCATGTTCTACTGTCAGATTCACATTGGCTTCCCCGCGGAAACCGTCTGTTCCAAAATATTTTCCCATGGTATCCTCCATACTATACGGATTACTTTTTATCTTTATCGTTTGCTGCACCCCGTGCAGACTCTTCTATATTATATGCATAAAGGCACTTTTCCGTCAACAATTGCCGTAAAGCCGCCCCATAGACGCCTTTATACCGTCTGCAGCCCCTTTTCCCGGGCAAAGGCAAGCACCTGTGGCAGCGCCTGTTCCTTTTCCACACCGGCCAGCCGCAGATTGTGAGCAAAGGCCAGTACGTCGGAAAATGCAGGCCCCGGTTTTAAACCTGCCTTCACCAGATCAGCGCCCATCACATACGGCCGGGCCATGATCTCCTCAAAAAGAGCCAGCCGTTCCTCTAAAAACGCTTCGTCCGCACGGATCTTTTCCGTACCATCTCTCATAGAACGGTCACATTTTGCCAGCAGCAAAAGTCCCCGCGGATCCACCGCTTCGTCAAACATGCGGTTTGTCGCCAGCAGTCTGGCCCGGTCTTCGGCCAGCCGGTTCGGACGCATATGCAGCTTTGTCATATTCAGCACATATTTGCGCAGCTGTACTTCATTGGTCAGACGGCGGATAAAGCTTTCCACCAGCGGCAGTCCCTCTGTCTCATGGCCGATCGCCTGAATCCCCTTTTCGGTTGTTTTTGTCGCTGTGATCTTGCCAAAATCATGCACCAGAGCCGACAGCATAAAGCTCACTGGATCCTTCGCCTGATCCCGGTACAGCGCCGCGCGGTCGAGCACCTGCATACTGTGGACATATACATCGCCCTCCGGATGATAGACCGGATTCTGTTCTATGCCTTTCAGACGCTCCACCTCCGGAAACCACAGCTCCATCTGCTCCATCCGGCTCATCTCCCGGAAAAAGACAGACGGACGGTCAGCCTTTAACAGCGCCTTTTCCAGCTCGCCAAAGATCCGCTCACTGGCCAGCGTGGACAGATCCATCGTCTTTGCCAGCTCCACTGTCTCCGGTGCCAGCGAAAAGTCAAAACGGGCCGCAAACTGTGCCGCCCGCAGTACACGTAAGGGATCCTCCACAAAGGTAGCGCTGTTGACATGGCGCAGGATTCCCTTATGCAGATCCTCCACACCCCCAAAATGATCCACAACCTTACCGGTCAGTACATCCTCCATCAGCGCATTCATCGTAAAGTCCCGCCGAAGTGCCGCCTTATATGTCCCCAGATACGGATCGACGTAGACGGCAAAATCCCTGTGTCCCCGGCCGGTAGCCTCCTCTTTACGGGGCATGGCGATATCCAGACCGTAGCCCCGGAGGCCATAGATTCCGAAGCTTGCTCCCATCTCCGTGCGCTTGCCAAGACCATCCAAGATCTCTCCCAGCTTTTCCGGGGATATGCCGTGGATCTCGATATCTACGTCCTTATTGTCGATCCCCATCAGACGGTCGCGGACAAAGCCGCCGACATAGTAGGTACTGCCTCCGGCCTCATGTACCCGGGCAGCGATCTTTGCCGCCATCTCTGTATCTTTATTTTTCATACTGTCAGTCCTTTAATTTTGCCAGCTTGGCTGCCTGATCCGCACTGGTCAGCTGATCGATCAGCTCGTCCAGATCACCGTTTAATATCTCATTCAGGCGATGGCTCGTGTATTTGATCCGGTGATCGGTCACACGGCCCTGCGGGAAATTGTAGGTACGGATCTTTTCCGAACGGTCGCCGGTACCTACCTGACTCCTTCTGGCCTCTGCCTCGGCATCATGGCGTTTCTGCAGCTCCAGATCATACAGACGGGAACGCAGTACCTTGATTGCCTTGTCCTTATTCTTTAACTGGGACTTCTCATCCTGACAGGAGATAACGATACCTGTCGGGATATGGGTCAGCCGTACCGCGGAGTCCGTCGTATTGACACACTGGCCGCCGTTTCCGGATGCACGGAACACATCAAACTTACACTCGTTCAGATCCAGCTCAAAGTCAATCTCCTCAGCCTCCGGCATGATCGCTACAGTAATCGTTGACGTATGGATACGTCCGCCGGATTCTGTCTCCGGCACTCGCTGTACACGATGTACACCGCTCTCGTATTTCAGACGAGAATAAGCGCCGTTACCGTTAATCATAAAGGTAACCTCTTTAAAACCGCCGATGCCGTTCTCGTTCAGACTCAGCATCTCTGTCTTCCAGCGTCGTCCCTCAGCATATTTGACCAGCATACGGTAGATCTCTGCAGCAAACAGGGCGGCCTCGTCACCGCCGGCACCGGCACGGATCTCTACGATAACGTTCTTCTGGTCGTTCGGATCCTTCGGAAGCAGAGCTACCTTCAGCTGCTGTTCGAGGTCTGCGATCTCCTTTTTGGCGTCGGAAAGCTCCTCCTTGAGCATTTCCCGCATATCCTCATCCTTTTCTTCTTCCAGCATAAGGAGACTGTCATCGATCGTCTCCTGACACTTTTTATATGCTCTGAAAGCATCCACGATCGGCTGCAGCTCTGCCTGATCGCGCATCAGCTGCTGAAATCTCGCGGAATCCCCGGCAACCGCCGGCTCATTCAGTGCATTTAATATCTCCTCCAGACGAATCTGCAGGGTCTCCAGTTTTTCCATCATGGAAGTATCAAACATCTTTATTCCTCCTGTAGTCCGGATTTCCATCCCAAAGCGACCCGGTCCAGTCCTGCCAGGTCTTTTAACAGTTCCACATCGCCGTAACCGGCGTTTTGCATCAGTTCTAAAACGGCCTTGCCCTGATCGTAACCGATCTCAAAGGCCAGAAGCCCGCCGGGTACCAGATGCTCTCTCGCATCCTGTACGATACGGCGGTAAAAATCAAGGCCGTCCGCACCGCCATCAAGCGCCAGCACCGGCTCATGCTCCCGCACCTCCGCATCCAGCGTCGGAATCACATCCCGGACAATGTAGGGCGGATTGGACACGATCAGCTCGTACATGCCGGTCACATCTGTAAAAAGATCACTTTGTATAAACGCTGCCGCCGTCTCAAGGCGTTCGCTGTTCTTTTTTGCCACCTGCAAAGCCTCCGGTGACACATCTACACCGGTTCCACAAAGCCCGTCCGCTTCCTTCAGCAGACTCAGAAGGATACAGCCGCTGCCGGTACACATATCCAGAAGCCGCCGTTTCCCTTCGGCGTTCACCGGCACGGCAGGCAGCCGTTTCAGCACCGCTTCGATCAGTACCTCCGTATCCAGTCTCGGCGTCAGCACATGCTCATTGACCAGAAAAGGATAGCCCATAAACCAGGCTTCACCGATGATCTGCTGTACCGGGATATGCAAAAGCCGCTGTTTTAGAGCTTCTGCCAGCTTTTCTTCTTCTGTTTCCGTCAGGGCGGTGCTTCGTTCCAGTGTATAATCAATCCTTGAAAGTCCTGTCACATGGGACAGCAAAAGCCACGCATCCTCTCTGGCGTCCGCGATCTTTGCTTCTTCCATACGTTTCGTCCCATATAACAGCCATTCCTGTCTGGTCATTTCTGTTCTACCTCGATCCCGTTTTCCTGCAGATACTCTCTCCAGTCAAATACGGCCTCCACCGCAGCGATCGCCACCTCAACCATAGAGGCATCCGGCTCTGCCGTCGTCAGACGCTGCAATAAAAGCCCCGGTTTGCTGAGCAGACTGATCACCGGATTATCACTGTTTCCGGCCAGACGGATGATCTCAAAGGATACACCCGCGATCACCGGGATCAGCAAAAGGCGGATCACGATCCGCCAGAGCGGCGATTCCACATGGATAAACAGGAAAAAGATCACACTGACGATCACTACAAAGAACAGGAAGCTGGTACCACAGCGCTTATGTTCTCTGGAGCTTTTCAGTACATTCTCCACATTCAGCTCCATACCGTGTTCAATACAGTTGATGCATTTATGCTCCGCACCATGGTACATGAACGTCCGCTGGATATCCTTCATCCGGGAAATCAGAAGGATATACCCGAAAAAGATCAGCAGACGGATACACGCCTCAAGTATCGTAATCAGCGTTTCCGACGTTGTGACCAGATGCAAAAGCCGGGATGCAAAGTACGGCAGCATAATAAACAGCCCGATACAAAGCACCAGCGACAGGGTGATCGCCCCGGTCATCATGGCCTTGTCTTCTTTTTCTTTTTTTCTGCACGCTTCTTCCTCTTCCTGGGCCGTCTTCGGCGTTTCCTTTTCTTCCTCATCTTCATAGAACGTAGAGGAATACATCAGACAGCGCGTACCTACGATCAGCGATTCGAGGAAGCTGAACACACCGCGGACGATCGGTATCTTATAGACGCCTTTCCACGGCACGATCGGCTTATACGGCTCGACCTTTACTTCGATTTCCCCATCCGGCTTTCTGACCGCTACGGAATATATATCTTTATGGCGCATCATGATGCCCTCGAGGACCGCCTGACCGCCGATATTGGATGATTTCATATCTGCCTCACAAATTTCTCCAAGTATGAAAATAGGTTGAGATCATGCCGACCTCAACCTAATCACATCAACTCTGTTATGGGTAATTATTTCATACCATATTTCTTGTTGAATCTCTCGATACGTCCGCGAGCGGATGTAGCCTTCTGCTGTCCTGTGTAGAACGGATGGCATTTGGAGCAGATCTCAACGTGCAGATCCTCTTTTGTGGAACCTGTTACGAATGTGTTACCGCAGTTGCAGGTAACTGTTGCCTGATAATATGTCGGCTGGATAGCTTCTCTCATGTTATTCACCTCTTACTTTTTTCATAATTCTTGAAATCTGTATATTTCAACTTGATTCTTAATTCAAACAGCTCCGCTATTGTAACATACCTCTTTGGAAAAAGCAAGGGCAATCGCGCGATTTCTTTGGATTTTCGCTAATTTTATACCAGCTTCTGCTTTTTCATCATCAATACAAATTCTGCATTGGAACGGGTACGGGAGAACATATTGAGGATATTTTCCACGGCCTCGTCGGCCTTGAGGCCGTTCAGCGCCTTTCGCATAGCGTACACAGCCTCCTGCTCCTCCGTACTGAGCAACAGATCCTCTCTTCTTGTACCGGATTTCTGGATATCCATGGCCGGGAATACTCGCTTCTCCTGCAGCTTGCGGTCCAGCACCAGCTCCATATTACCGGTACCCTTGAACTCCTCGTAAACAACGTCGTCCATCTTGCTGCCGGTATCCACAAGCGCTGTGGCAAGGATCGTCAGACTGCCGCCCTCGCGCATATTACGGGCCGCACCGAAGAAACGCTTCGGCATATGCAGAGCCGCCGGATCCAGACCACCGGACAGCGTACGGCCACTCGGCGGCACCGTCAGGTTGTAGGCTCTGGTCAGTCGTGTGATACTGTCCAGAAGGATGGTGACATCCTTTTTGTGCTCTACCAGTCTCTTGGCACGTTCGATAACCATCTCTGATACACGTTTATGATGCTCCGGCAGTTCATCAAAGGTCGAATAGATGACCTCGACATTGTCGCCGCGGATCGATTCCTTGATATCTGTAACCTCCTCCGGACGTTCATCAATCAGAAGGATGATCAGATGCATCTCCGGATTGTTCTGGAGGATCGACTTGGCACAGTCCTTTAACAGGGTCGTCTTACCTGCCTTCGGCGGGGATACGATCATACCACGCTGGCCCTTGCCAACCGGGCTCACCAGATCCATGATACGCATAGCCATGCTGCCGCCCTGCCGTTCCAGACGGATCCTGCGATTCGGAAAAATCGGCGTCATATCTTCGAAATTATAGCGATGGGTATTCTCTGTCGGGGACATACCGTTGATCGCCGTCACATACAACAGGGCGGAATACTTCTCCCCCTGGCTCTTGATACGGGTATTACCGCGCACGATATCGCCGGTCTTCATATTAAAGCGGCGGATCTGGGACGGGGATACATAGACATCGTTGTCGCCCGGCATAAAGTTGTCCGAACGGATAAAGCCAAAGCCACCGTCCTGCACAACCTCCAGAATACCCTCGGCGATCTGTCCGCTGTCCAGCTGCTTGTGCTCGGTGCGGATATCCTCAAGCTGTTCCTCGTCACTGCGGTCATCAAAGGGCTCTGTATGCTCTCTGGTATAGGAACGATCCCTGTTGTAGGGCTTTTCATAATTGCGCTCCCTGACCGGCGTACGCACATACTCTCTGGCCGGTGCGTGGGACGTCTGTACATGCTCCGGGGCCGTGCTCTGGGGCTCCTGCGGCTCTGTCTGCGCCTGTGCCTTTTCCTGTTTTTCTTTTTCGTCCGCCTCCAGCATTCTTTCGATCAGCTGTTCCTTGCGGAGTGTGGAAATTCCTTTTAAACCTCTGTGTTTTGCAAGATCACGCAGGGTGGTCGCCGGCAGAGATTCGTACTTTTCTCTCATCAATGTTCAATTACCTCTGTTTGGGAATAATTTTACGACTGGAAACAATCTAGATATAAACAGTATTATCATACACTATATATTCCGACTTTTCAAGAACAAAAAGCAGATATTCCGGGTTTTCTCCAAAAATAACCGCCTGACTGCGGAAAAAGGGACTTGAACCCTCACGCCTTGCGGCACAGGAACCTAAATCCTGCACGTCTGCCAATTCCGTCATTTCCGCAAAAAAGAACTGCCGCACACCCCTTTCAGGTCTGCAACAGTTCTATTATAACCGCCCGGCGGTTTCTGTGTCAAGCTATTACTCCTCCGTGCACAGCGGTTCAAGGATCGTTACACAGAACGTATCGCCCGTCCGCTCCGTTTTAAAGCTGCCCTTCATATCCAGAATGATCTTCTGGCAGGTCTTTAGGCCAACTCCGGTGCTGCCCTCCAGCATCTCGCCCTGCAGTACGGTATTGGCCACCGAAAGCCGGAAACAGTTGTCCTTTATTGCTGCCGTAAATACGAGCTTTTGGGATTTGTCCGCATATTTGCGGATATTGGACACCAGATTATCCAGCACACGGCAGAAGAAATCCATATCGACCGCGATGTATTTTTCCACGCTTTCCTCGGTAAAGGACTTCTCGATCTGCCAGCCATCGGATAACAGATCTGCCATCTGGGTATCCTCTATACTTACCAGAATATCCGCCACACTGATCTTTTCCAGCGTATACGTTTCCTCCGTCTTGCCGGAAACCAGTGAGTATTCAAACAGCGTATCCGTCATTTCTTTGAGCTGGAAAGCCTTCTGTCTGGCACTTTCCAGATACTTTTTCTCCTGCTCCGGCGTCTGGAAGCGCTGCATCAGCAAAATCTCCAGATACCCGATCAGTGACGTCATCGGCGTACGGATATCGTGGGACAGAGCCGTCACCAGATCCCGGTTGAGACGCACGTTTTTACGCTCCTCCTTTTCACGGTAGACAACGGCCTTTCGCATACTGTTGATCCCCGCAGCAAGCTCCGACAGCTCATCATAGCCCTTCTCCGTAACCTCATATTCCAGATCACCGCCTTCAAGGATCTTCAACTCATCTGCCAGCTGCCTGATATAATGGATCTTGCGGTTGATAAATAAAAGGAACACGATCAGATAACAGATACCTGCCAGAAGCAGGCTGCCGACATATGCCACATTGTACATCTGGTACACCTTGTCATACAGCATCTGTACATTGCGCTGTTTACCGTCCGCAAATGTCAGGATGCCCACTGCATCCGCATTTTTTCTGGCATTTTCATAATCCGTATCGTCCACCGCCAGCTTCAGCGGCTGTTCATCGGAAAAGGAATAAAAGTAGGTCATCTCCTTCGTATCCGTATCATACAGGGAGAAGGAAATCTTTTCGTATTTTTGCCATTTGCAGAGTCTGGCCGTATCATCTGCCTTTACATTGCTTTCGTCAATATAGTCCTGCAGAAATTCGATCATCTGTGTACCCTTTGTTTCCAGGTACTCCTTTGAAGATGCCTTTTTGTCTACCCAGGCGATTCCCACATAATAGCCCAGCTGCTGCACACCAAAAGCCACAACAAGGGCGATCAGCGCCGCCGCGATCAGCTCCACCCGCAGCCGGAACAGGTATTTCTTTTTATTCAATGCGATACCCCCTGCCCCAGACCGTCTTTATGTACTCCGGCTTCTGCACATCATCCTCGATCTTTTTGCGGATATTCCGGATATGTACAGTCACCGTATTATTGGAAGCAATATAGTACGTTTCTTTCCATACGGTTTCGTAGATAGCCTGCACACTGAAGACCTTTTTCCGGTTAGAAGCCAGAAGGCACAGGATCTGGTATTCCGTATCGGTAAACAAAATCTCCCTGCCCCGCAGATACACGCTGCTCTTTTCCGTATTGATCACCAGATCCTTGATCCGGATCTCATGCTGCCCGGCATCGTCCTCCTGTGCAGCGTTGGCATTGTAAGCGTAATAGCGGCGGATCAGCGCCTTGACTCTGGACAAAAGCTCCGCATAGGAAAACGGCTTGACCAGATAATCGTCTCCACCTGCGGTAAATCCGGCGATCTTATCCGCATCGGTAGATTTGGCGGTCAGAAAAAGGATCGGCACCATGGACTTCTTACGGATCTCACTGCAGGCGGTAATACCGGAACATTCCGGCATCATCACATCCAGGATCACCAGATCAAAGGAATCATCCAGCTTATCGATAGCTTCACGGCCATTGCAGGCGGTGACGACCTCATAATATTCGCCTTCCAGCATAATCTTTATAACTTCAAGGATCGATGTATCATCATCTGCGACAAGTATTCTTCTTTTTTCTTTCACTGCTTACACCTCCGTCTGTTGTGTTAATAGTAACACAGTGTATGCATTTTGACAGCTTTTCCTTTCATATTTCAGATTTATTCATTTTTCTGCTATACACGCAGGCAATAAAAGGCAACAAAAAAAGCACCTCCGAAGAAGTGCTTTTCACGCGATGGGTACCACCGGGTTCCCAGCCGAAACTGGGCTAGTTGGATTTGAACCAACGAATGCAGCAGTCAAAGTGCTGTGCCTTACCCCTTGGCGATAGCCCAATAAAAAAGGGTGGATACAGGGATTCGAACCCTGGGCCTCCAGAGCCACAATCTGGCGCGCTAACCAACTGCGCTATATCCACCACAGCGTGTCAGAAGGGATTCGAACCCCCGACCCACGGCTTAGAAGGCCGTTGCTCTATCCAGCTG
>CAVCMG010000013.1:0-68754 GCA_963603285.1 Ruminococcus bromii | reverse complement strand
CTAGCCAACACGTTTCATGACGCATTGGTGTCTTTCGCAGAAAGACGGGTTATAACGATGGAAAAAAATCTGGTCGAGGTAAAGGAACTGAAACAGTATTTTCAGGTGAATGGAAATCGAGGGCAAAAGCTTACCCTGAAAGCCTTGGACGGTGTGTCTCTTTCTATCCGGGAGGGAGAAACGATGGGGCTTGTTGGCGAGAGCGGTTGTGGAAAAAGTACTCTGGGAAAAGCAATCCTGCAGTTATATACACCAACAGCAGGAGAGATTCTGTTTGACGGAAAAAAAATCGATCATCATGCAGGCAAAAATGAAAGAAAGGAATTCAGCCGTAAGGTACAGCTGATCTTTCAGGATCCATCCTCTTGTCTGAATCCCAGGAAGAAGATCCGGGAGATACTGGAAGAGCCGTATGTTGTACATCATCTGGGGGACAAAAAAAGCCAGTTGACAAATATAAGCGAGCTGTGTGAACTGGTTGGTCTGTCAAATCAGTTTCTGGAGCGGTATCCGCATGAGATGAGCGGCGGACAAAAACAGCGTATTGGCATAGCCCGGGCACTGGCACTCAGACCAAAGCTTGTTGTGTGTGATGAGCCGGTATCAGCGCTGGATGTATCTGTGCAGGCTCAGGTTATTAATCTGTTGCTGGACCTGAGGGAGCAGATGAATCTGACATATCTTTTTATTTCACATGATCTGAGCGTTGTGAAGTATATTTGTCAGAGAATCTGTGTCATGTATCTTGGACGCATCGTTGAGATAGCTGATGCAGAAGAGATCTACCGAAATACGATGCATCCGTATACGAAAGCACTGATATCTGCCATACCGGTAGCAGATCCGGAAGACCATCGTCAGAGGATCATCTTAAAGGGAGAATTTCCGAGCCCTGTAAATCCGCCCTCAGGCTGTGCGTTTCATCCCAGATGTCCACAGGCCTGTGAGGTATGTAAAAAGCTACGGCCAAAGATGAAGGAAGTAAGTCCGGGACATTTCGTGTCCTGCCATTTATATGATTGAACCGGTGATCCGTTTCAATATAGTTCCTGCAGGAACAGATAACACGTAGACGTAGGTAAGCCTACCAGAAGAAATGTATGAAAATACAAAGGAGAGAGGTTTATTATGAAAAAAAGATTTATCAGCGTATTACTTGCAATGACAATGAGCCTGTCTTTACTGGCCGGATGTGGAAGCAGCCAGGGAGAAAGCTCTGAAAACAGCAGCGGCTCATCCACAGCCCAGACAGAAGACGAAAAGGTAGTAACAGTGGGTATGTCCAGTGATCTTCAGACACTGGATCCGGATGCCATGTATGAGGTATACGGTAATCTGTACACATATGCGTGTTATGACACTTTATATAAGGTAGAGGGAAGCAGCACAGAGGTCGTTCCTTCTCTGGCAACAGAATATTCAGCTAATGAGGATAATACAGAATATACATTTAAATTACGTGACGATGTGGTATTTAGCAGCGGTAATAAAATGACAAGTGCAGACGTACTGTTTTCATTTAACCGTCTGAAAAACATGAAGGGTAATCCGAGCTATAATGCAGACAATATCAGTGAAATTACAGCTTTGGATGATACAACCGTAGTCCTGACACTGGCACAGCCTGAGGCAGCCAATTCGCTGCTGGCCAAGCTTTCAAGCAACGCCTTCTGTGTCCTGGACAGTAAGGTCGTAGCAGAAAATGGAGGTCTGGATACAGAGGCCGCTGCAACAGATGATACGGCGACAGAATGGCTGAACAGTCATTCAGCAGGCTCCGGTCCTTATGTACTGGACAGCTGGACTCAGGGAGAGGAGCTGATCCTTGTGAAAAATCCGGATTACTGGGGCGAGAGCGGAAATGTGGAGAAATATATTCTGCGTGAGATTTCCGATGCCAATTCCGAAATCCAGATGATCGACAGCGGTGACCTGGATATTGCATTGGAGCTTTCCAATGACAACAAGAGCCAGATCACAAGCCAGGATGTCACTGTAGAGACTACGCAGACAGATACGATCACCTTCCTGTTCATGAATGCGGATGAGAGTATCAGTGGACCACTGGCAAATGAAAAGGTGCGTGAAGCGATCAGCTATGCTATTGATTACGATGGACTGAAAACAATCTGCGGAGACGGAGCTGTATCCATCGGTTCCTTCGAAACACTGGATATGGGAGGCTTTGAGAGAGAGGAAGGCTACAGAGATCTTGATAAAGCCAAAGCACTTCTGGCAGAGGCCGGGTATCCGGACGGCTTTGAAACTACATTGACCGTAGGAAATGTAGTAAATGAAGGTATGGCCTGGTCAGTTATCGGACAGAAAATACAGAGTGATCTTGCAGAAATCGGAATTACTGTATCTATCGAGACAGTAGAAGCAGCAGTTTTGTACGATTCGTACAGAAATGGTCAGAGCTCCTTTATCGTTATGTACTGGTCACCGGATTATTTTGATCTGAGCAATACAGCGGTTGGTTTCATGCCGGAGAATGTCTATGATGGCCTGATCGGAACACGCGGCAATTGGATTGTAGATGATGACCGTGCCGCAGCTTATACCGAACAGATCGATATTGTAAAGACATCTTCCGATCAGGAAGCAAGAACTGCAGCTGTTAAAACCCTGCAGGAAATGTATGCACAGGATGGCAACTGCATCTTCCTTCTGCAGCATCCGAAGATTTATGCATACGGAAGCCGTGTAGAGGGTGTAACCTATAACAATCTCACAAAGCTGAATCTGCGTGAAATCAATGTGAAATAACAGGAAAGTAAGGAAGTGGGAAAATGGCAAAATACATTGCAAAAAGAGTAGGATTAATGCTATTGATCCTGTTTGGCGTGACGGTGCTTGTATTTTTTATATCGCATCTGGTTCCAAGCGATCCTGTCGCCGCTAATTTAAGCTCAGCGGCAATGCAGAATGAAGAGATTGTAAATGCATATCGTGCTAAATGGGGACTGGACAAACCACTTCCCGTACAATATCTGTTATATTTGAAAAATTTATTAAAGGGTGATCTCGGTACGTCAATACGTACCGGGAACCCTGTAGCCAAGGATCTGGCCCTGTATTTTCCGGCAACAGCCGAGCTTGCGGTCTGCTCGATCCTGATCGCTGCTGTACTCGGTGTGCTTCTTGGTGTGCTTTCAGCAATTTTCAGGAATAAACCGGCAGATTACCTTGTCAGAACGATTTCAGTAGCCGGAGTTTCTGTTCCGAATTTCTGGTTCGCTATTATGATGTTATTCATCTTTTATTATAAGCTTCATATAGCTCCACAGCCCGGCCGGCTTTCTGCCAGAATGTCGCATCCCCAGGGTGGTACAGGCTTTTATCTCCTGGATGGTCTGCTCAGTGGCAATATGGAATTATTTACAAGTGCACTGTCCCATCTGATCCTTCCGGCACTCGTCCTTGGATTTTTCACCATGGGCCTGATCGCCAGACAGATGAGAAGTAATCTTCTGGAAGCACTGTCGATGGATTATGTACGGACAGCTAAGGCAAAGGGTATGTCTGCAGCAAGAGTTGTCATGGGGCATGCCTTTGGAAATGCGCTGATTCCTGTAATCACGGTGATAGGAATGGGCTTCTGCAACCTGCTTGGAGGTACAGTGATGATCGAACAGATTTTTTCGTGGCCGGGAATTGGACAATATGCCTATCAGTCAGCTGTTAATCTTGATTTTCCTGCTATCTGCGGAGTTGCGATTCTCACGGCTTGTGTATATGTAGTCATGAATCTGTTGATCGACCTTTTGTATGGAATCATAGATCCCAGAATCCGTTATCAGTAGGAGGCACATAGATGAGAATAGCAAAAGATATATGGAAACAGAAAAATCCGATGTTTAAGCTCGCATTTTTTGTATGTGTATTCTGGGTGATCATCGTATTTGCCGGAAGAGCGATCTCTCCGTATGATCCCATAGAGCAGGATCTGGCACAACGGTTTCTGGCTCCGGGGAGCAGTCACTGGTTTGGAACAGACAGTCTGGGAAGGGACGTATTCAGCAGGGTACTCTGTGGTGCCAGGATATCCATTACTGCTGGTATTGTGACAGTGATCCTTGCCTTTATCATAGGTATGTTTTATGGAGCATTTGCCGCATATGCAGGTGGAAAAATTGATAATATCATGATGAGGATCAGTGAAATGATCATGGCTTTTCCTCCGATCATCCTGGCTATGGTTATCGCAGCGGCCCTGGGACCGAGTATCATCAATTCGATCATTGCCATGGCTATTATCTGGTGGCCAAATTATGCCAGAATGATGAGAAGTCTTGTTATTACGGTCAAAGAAAATGACTATGTTACAGCAGCGCGTGTCATGGGAGCCGCTGACAGCCGGGTTCTTCTTAAAGAAATCATACCCAATTGTATAGGACCCATGGTTGTTATGGCTACAGTGGATATCGGAAATGCAATTCTTACCTTTGCCAGCCTGAGCTTCCTCGGGCTCGGTACACAGCCACCGACACCGGAATGGGGCACGATGGTCAGTGAGGGCATGGACAGCTTTGGTAACTGGTGGATTGCGGTATTTCCGGGTCTGTCAATCTTCATTGTTTCAATTGCTGCTAATTTTCTGGGGGATGGTATCCGCGATTATCTGGATCCAAAGCTCAGGAAACGGGGATAAGGAGGAGAACTATGACTTCTGCATATACGAGAATGACAGTTATTTCACGCAGAGAAAATGTACAGCCTCTTAAAGAAGCATTTCAGGCATGCGGCATACAGGGAATGACAGTGACAGAGGTAGAAGGACAGGGACAACAAAAAGCCGTCATACGTTTTTTTGAGGATGACAGAGAAGAGATCAGGCTTTTGCCTAAGGCAATGATAGAGGTCGTGTTTTCGGATCTGGATGAAGATCTGCTGATTGATACAGTAAGAAAAATCTGTCATACAGGAATGATGGGAGATGGAAAAATTTTTATTGAACATATCAATGGTCAGGTTATAAAAATCAGAAATGGTCAGGAAGGGGTATGACAGATGGAAAAGAAAATGTACCGGATAACAATCATAACAAGAAAAGACAGATTTGAGGAATTCAGGAAGGAACTGGTTAAGGTAGGTGTGACAGGAATGACTGTCACAAAGGTTGAAGGCTTTGGCACTCAAAAGGGTATCCGCAAATTAATAGAAGGTGTTATGAAAAATGTGGATATGCTGCCGAAGCTGAAGATAGAAATTGTTGTCTGCAGTGTGCCGGTGGATACCGTGATCGACATTGCAAAAAAGGTGCTGCAAACTGGTAATATCGGAGACGGAAAGATTTTTGTATCTGATATAGACAGAGTAGTAAGAATACGAACCGGAGAGGAAAATGCCGATGCGCTGTAAGCTGCGGTGTTTCCATGAACAGTAACATAAAAAGCAGCTGTGAGACGAAAAAGACTGTCTTACAGCTGCTTTTTATGTATAATGGAGCTTAATCAGAAAATTGCAGAATACAAATTTTTTACAGAGCATGCAACATTTTTCCACCGCCGGCTGTTTATAGTGTAGAAGCGGTAATACAGCCGCTGAAAAACACACGAAGAGATGCAGAAAGGAAACAACTATGATGGTAAAGAAAGCGATGATTATGATAGTAGCAGGTATGATGAGTGTGATGTCTCTGACAGCATGTGGTGGAAACGGACAGGCAAAGTCACTGGTGGATACACATTCCAGGGCGGTTTCTTCAGTTGTATCGGACAACAGTAAGGATACAGCAGCAGGTTCTGACAGCACAGCAGCAGATACAAATTCGCTGCTTGGTGGTGATGATACGACAGCACCGCAGATTCCGAATCCCTGGGAAACGTATGATTCACTGGCAGACGCAGCGAAAGCCGCCGGGTTTGAAATGAGTGTTTCGGAGCGTCCGCGCATGTTTACAGAGACGACGTATCAGGTATTGAAAGATGGAGATCAGACGATTCTGGAAGTTCTTTACAGCGCTGAGGACAGCGGGGAGCAGATGGTGATTCGGAAAGCCAGCGGTGCAGAGGAAAATACCGATATCAGTGGCGATTATAATGTATACAATGAGATGAACACAGTGACCGTCGGAGAGTATGAGGTGACATTAAAAGGAAACGATCAGAAAGTAAACCTTGCAACATGGACAAGCGGTGACTATACCTATTCTCTTGATTGTACCAGCGGGATAACGACAGAAGAGATGACGGCTTTTATTGGCGATATGCAGTAATCACACACAGGAGGGGAGCGAAAATGAGAGAGTGTCTGGCTTTGGGAGCATCCCGATATAGAATAGAATGGATGTTTTTGCAGGCAGTAACAGATGCGTGGCAGCGTTTGATTTCCTGGTTTTCTGTCACAGGGACGAAAAAAGCGGAGATAAAGGAAACTCCTGTCAGCACATCGGTCTATATGCAGGCAGAAGAGATTATGGATCGATATGGTGATACGTTACTGCGGTATGCGTATTCGTATCTGCATAATCTGAGTGATGCCGAGGAAGTTTTGCAGGACACGCTGATCCAGTTTATGAAGAGTGCGCCGATATTTACCAGTGAATCACACAGAAAAGCATGGCTTTTACGGGTGGCCGGTAATCTGAGTAAGAACCGGATCAGCTATAATACGATCCGGCAGACCGATGAGTTGAAAGAAGAGCTGGTACAGGAGGAACGGGAGGATCTGTCGTTTGTCTGGGATGCTGTAAAGGAGTTGCCGGTGAAATACAGGGAAGTGATCCACCTGTTTTATTATGAAGGATATTCCACCGCACAGATTGCGGAAATTCTGGAAAAAAATGAGACAACGGTCCGGTCGCTGCTGTCAAGAGGGCGTAAACTGCTGAAACAGGTGTTAAAGGAGGCGTACGATTTTGCAGACGAAATATGAGGAAGTCATGGAAAGGGTTCATGTAACGGATGAGATGCGAAGCCGTATCCTGCATACACTGGAGATGGCTGAAACTGACACTGTGGCGCAGTCGGACAATAAAGTAAGCAGTCTGTCCCGATGGAAACAGCTGCATAAGTCGGTAGCTGCTGCGGCCTGTGTGGTGCTGGTACTCTTTGGAGGTATTGGTATCTGGCATATGGCATCTGTAGGGAAAGAGCCAGTTGTAGAGGAGGGTGTAAACGGTATGGAAGAGGTGGATTCCATAGAAACACTGGAAAAATATGTGGGATTTTCTGTGGAAGAAATCCATGTATTGCCATTTGAAACGCAGAGCACGGGGTATGTGTCATATTGGGGAGATATGGCAGAAATCACGTATACAGGTGCAGACGATGAAGCGGTGTTCAGAAAAGCAGAGGGTACGGACGACGTATCCGGAGATTACAATGCCTACGCAGAAGAAACCAGTGTAGAGATTGGTGCATACACCGTCAGGTTAAAAGGGGAATCTGGCAAGTATACGCTGGCTATCTGGAACGACAGCACATACAGTTATTCTTTGCAGCTGACAAACGGACAGTCACAGGATGTATGGCAGTCCATGATCGAGAGTCTGAAATGAACTGTATATTCCTGGAAAAAGCCGCTGGAGCTGAAGACAGTAGCAGATACATTTCGGGTACTGTGTTATAAAGAACAGAAGCTGCGATATGAAAAACATAGGAAATACGTGTGAACAGACAGCTGCGGGACCTAAAATCCAGTCCCGCAGCTGTTTTGTCATTGCTTTGGCATGTAAAAGGAAGCACCGGTGGAGGTTCCTTTTATTCACAGGTCACACATTACCTCATCAACGTAAACTGTCGTGAAAACGCCACAAACTTCTCCACCCGGCTGTTGATATATTTGCCTTTCGGCCAGATAATTCCGATCTCCTGCTCGATGCTGGGCATAACCGGGATACGGACGACACCGGGCATGTTTTTCAGCAGACATTCATAGAGAAAAGCTCCTCCCAGATCCTGTTCGATGAATTTCTGAATCGTGTAGAGCTGGTTGGCACGCAGGATAACGTGCGGTTTGACACCGCAGGATTCGAAGATGCCGGACATGGTGCTGCTCTGCACGGAATCTGTATTGTAGAGGATCACGGGTTCATCCTTGATCTGCTCGATGGTCAGCTTCTTTTCACCGGCGAGCGGATGCCGGGGGGATACGCAGAAGACGATCCGGTCAGTCAGAATCTGGTAGGAGTTTAGCTTGTCGATCTCATAAAAGTGCATATTTACAAGCGCCAGATCCAGCATATCCTCCTGCACGAGCTGGGCGGCGCGGATTGAGCCGTATTCGTACAGCTCGACCGGGATATCCGGATATTTCTCGTGAAATTCTGTCAGCATCTCCGGAAAAAAAATCGTGCTTAACAGTGGCGGGATGCCGATACGGATCGGTGTATTCTGTCGTCCGATGTCGGACATTTCCAAAGAGGTCTGCTTAGCCATCCTGAGAAGCTCACTGGCTTTCTGGTAAAAGATTTCTCCCTCCCTGGTCAGCGTCATATGGTTTTTGGAACGGATGAACAGATTGACCGAAAATTCTTTTTCCAGTTCCCGGATTGCCGTGGATATGGCGGGCTGTGTCACATACAGCTTCTGGGCGGCCTGGGTGATGCTGTGGTAACGGCTGACGGCGCAGAAGTATTCAAGCTGGGCAAATTTCATAGGGTAGTTCTCCTCCCTTTTTCGCGTAAAAACATGGTTTATCAGAAAAACTTTTCACATCATTTTTTGGATAGATTCACCAAAAACACTCCCTCTGTTATGTAAGATTATAGCATGTTTTTTGTAAAAACTGCATGAAAATGAGACAAAACATAAATTTTATTTATGAATGCATCAGTTTATGTAATTGTACAGATAGAAAAACAAAGGCTATACTAAGACCATGCAAGAGATACAGACCGGCCGGGCTGTAACAGCAGAGAAAACAAAAAGTGTAATCATTACAAAAAAGAAGAAAAGAAAGAAAACGGAGGAAATCAAAATATGAGTCCCTCAACCATAACCTTACTGTTTCTCCTGTTTGCTGTCATCATGTTCGTTCTGGAAAAGATACCGCTCGGTGTCACATCCATGATCGTCTGTCTGGGACTGGTCATAACAGGAGTGCTGGATATCAAAACAGCGTTTGGCGGATTCATCGACAGTAACGTCATCCTGTTTGTCGCCATGTTTATTGTAGGCGGCGCACTGTTTGAAACAGGTATGGCCAACAAGATTGGTGCGATCGTTACAAGGTTTGCCGGTACAGAACGCAGACTGATCATTGCGATCATGGTGATCGTAGGACTGATGAGCGGTGTCCTTTCCAATACGGGAACAGCCGCTGTACTGATTCCGGTTGTGATCGGTATCGCAGCAAAATCCGGATATAAGAGATCACGCCTTCTGATGCCGCTGGTATTTGCAGCAGCCATGGGCGGCAATCTTTCACTGATCGGCGCACCGGGAAATATGATCGCACAGAGTGCTTTGGAGCCTCTGGGACTGAAATTTGGCTTTTTTGAGTATGCGATCGTTGGTCTGCCGATCCTAGTTGCAGGTATCGTTTTTTATGCGACGATCGGTTATAAATTACTGCCAGGCCACGAGACCGGAGAGGATGACATTTTCGTAGAACGTGATTTCAGCGATGTGCCGAAGTGGAAACAGTGGCTGTCGTTGATCATTCTGGTGGCTACGATCCTGGCAATGATCTTTGAAGAAGTCATCGGTATCAAGCTGTGTATCACCGGCGGTATCGGCGCACTGCTTCTGATCCTGACAGGTGTTATTTCAGAGAAGGATGCGTTAAAGTCTATCGATCTCAAAACCATTTTTCTTTTTGGCGGTACGCTTTCTCTGGCAAGCGCCCTGCAGGAGACGGGAGCAGGCGAGCTGATCGCAGACAAGGTGATCGGCGCTCTTGGCGCAAACCCGTCACCATATCTTCTGACACTGGTCGTATTCCTGCTGTGCTGTGTGATGACAAACTTTATGTCCAATACAGCGACAACAGCGCTGATGGTGCCGATCTGTCTGTCCATCGCACAGGGCATGGGTGCAGATCCGAGAGCCGTTCTGATGGCCTGTGTCATCGGTGGTTCCTGCGCATACGCCACACCGATCGGTATGCCGGCCAATACGATGGTCGTCGGTGCCGGTGGGTATACCTTTAAGGACTATGTAAAAGCCGGATGTCCGCTGATCGTGATCGCTACGATTGTCAGCATGATCATCCTGCCGATCGCTTTCCCGTTCTTCCCGTAAAGAACGGTGGCGGTCAGCAAACATACAACGTAACTGAAAAAATATTACATATAAAAGGAGACTACAACTATGGGTAAGAAAGAACAGGTAGAACAGCTTACCACTTATATGGCAAACTTTGTATCCTACATTGGCAAAGTGCTGCCGGATGATATTATCGCAAAGCTGGATGAACTGGGAGAGAAAGAGGACAGCCCGCTGTCCAGGGTTATCTATCAGACGATGAAACGTAACCAGAAGCTGGCCAAAGATCTCAACAGACCGAGCTGCCAGGATACCGGTGTATTGCAGTTCTGGGTAAAATGCGGTACAAACTTCCCACTGATCGGTGAGCTGGAAGCCCTGTTAAAGGAAGCAGTTGTCCGTGCGACAAAGGAAGCTCCACTGCGTCACAACAGTGTAGAGACATTTGACGAGTACAATACCGGCAGAAATGTAGGTAAAGGTACACCGACCGTATTCTGGGATATCGTTCCGGACAGCGACAAGTGCGAGATCTATTCCTATATGGCAGGTGGCGGATGTACACTGCCGGGTAAGGCTATGGTTCTGATGCCGGGTGCCGGTTATGAGGGTGTTACAAAATTCGTTATGGATGTGATGACAACCTACGGACTGAACGCATGTCCTCCGCTTCTGGTAGGTGTTGGTGTGGCAACTTCTGTAGAGACAGCAGCGCTTCTGTCAAAGAAAGCTCTGATGCGTCCGCTGGGCAGCCACAATGAGAATGAAAGAGCAGCCTCCATGGAAAAACTGCTCGAAGATGGTATCAATGCGATCGGCCTTGGGCCGCAGGGTATGGGCGGAAAGTATTCCGTTATGGGCGTACATATCGAGAATACAGCCAGACATCCTTCCACCATCGGCGTTGCTGTCAATGTCGGATGCTGGTCCCACAGACGCGGCCATATTATCTTTGATAAGGATCTCAACTATACAATCACAACACATTCGGGGGTAACATTATGATCGAAGTAAAAGATGGAAAGAAAATTCTGACAACACCAATTTCCGCAGAAGATCTGGCGGATATCCATATCGGAGATATCGTATATCTGAACGGAAGTATGACAACCTGCCGTGACGTGGCACACAGACGTCTGGTAGAAGCCGGACGTGAGCTGCCGGTCAATGTCCGTGACGCAGCTATTTTCCATGCCGGACCGATCATCCGTCCGCTGGAAAATGATAAATTTGAGATGGTATCCGTAGGACCGACCACCAGTATGCGTATGGAAAAATTCGAGAAAGAGTTTGTAGAGCAGACAGGTGTCAAGGTGATCATCGGTAAAGGCGGTATGGGACCGAATACAGAGTATGCCTGCAAGAATTTTAAAGCGATCCACTGTGTATTCCCGGCAGGAAACGCTGTTGTGGCCGCTACCGAGGTAGAAGAGATCGTTGATGCCCAGTGGCGTGACCTGGGTATGCCGGAGACACTGTGGCACTGCCGTGTCAAAGAGTTTGGCCCGCTGATCGTGTCCATCGATACCGAGGGAAGAAACCTCTTTGAAGAGAACAAAGTCATCTTTAACAAGAGAAAAGATGCTGCGATCGAAGAGATCTGCAAGCATGTAAGCTTCATCAAATAAACAGTGATCCTCCTAACGAAAACTGTTTTTTGAAATACGGCAAAGTCCATTTTGCCGGGTAAGTCAACTTTTTCAGCCAGAAAGACCGTCGGAGACTGTAGACTCCGGCGGTTTTTCCTGTAATTCAGAACTGGTTTACCGGAGCAGCTTTTCATATGCATGGTAACAAAAAAGCTGCGAGACCGGAAATCCAGTCCCGCAGCGTATTTGTCAGCCCGTGATACCAGTTCAGACTGGGGATGTTTCAGTTCAGTGCTTCGTAATCGGAAGCGTCACCAGAAGCATTGCCGTCCGGACCAACGCAGTCGTCAGACAGGCTGTAACTGCCGGTACCCTCGTTTTCAGTATCATTTACAGTGACGTAATGTGTTTCACCATCTGCGGTAAAAGTAAATTTGGTTTTACCTGCATCCATAGCAGAAGTGATATCAAATTTCAGATTTTTATAGGTCAGATAGATCTTACCATTGTCTTGATATCGCCCAGATCCGAAGCATAGGCAGCGTTTCCGTGTAGTCCTCCAGCGAAACCTTATGCTTTCGCCAGAAAGACCGATTGATATCTTTTGCGCGATTGAGCGCTACGCGAAACAGCCATGCACGGATGTGCTGTTCATCGGTAAAGTCTTTTGTGGATGTATGGTACTGAATAAAGGTATCCTGCACCACATCTTTGGAATCTTCTGCATCCTTACATACGTTGAAGGCTGCCACAAAGAGGTGGGACTGGTACGCTCGCATCAGTTGTTCTACGGGTTGTCGCATGAGTGATCCCTCAGTTTCTTGTATTCTTTCGCTTTGTAAAAACTGTCTGCGGCAGTTTTTTAAAAGCTCTTTGAAAGGCCTTTCAACTATAACACGAACAGGGAAGGGAAAAGGTTACATTTGCAGAAAAAATTTTTTTGAGATAAAAACTGTATAAGAAAAAGGGCAGACTTTTGGATTGCGAAGCGGATCATGCTATGCTACGATGGTTAAAAATGCTGTTGCTTTATTATAGTAAGAAATACAAAAACAGGAGGGCTTTCAAAAGATGGT
The DNA here is from genome assembly GCA_963603285.1 of Ruminococcus bromii. Classification (GTDB taxonomy): domain Bacteria; phylum Bacillota; class Clostridia; order Lachnospirales; family Lachnospiraceae; genus UBA11957. The sequence continues at coordinate 55,935 of CAVCMG010000013.1, read as the reverse complement.
ACAGAAATTTGGAACGCTGCAGGATGGAACAGAGGTTAGTCTGATCACGGTTGAAAATAAGAAGGGTATGCGTCTGTCCATGACTGACTACGGGGCAAGAATCGTATCGTTGCTCGTGCCGGACCGGGATGGACAGATGACGGATGTGATGCTGGGATATGACAATGCAGCAGACTATGCGACCGACGATAATGCCTTTGGCGGAACGCTTGGCCGCGTAGGTAACCGTATTGCCGGAGCCAGCTTTACACTGGACGGACAGACGTATACATTGGATGCCAACGATGGGAAACAATGTCTGCATGGTGGATTTCACGGCTATCATCAGAGAATGTGGCGGTATGAGGTGCGGGAGGACGAATGTGCGATTGCATTTTCTTTGCACAGTCCGCACAAGGATCAGGGCTTCCCGGGTGCGCTGGATGTGATCGTGACGTATTCTCTGGATGAGGAGAATGCGCTGCATATCCGTTATTTTGCAATTTCTGATGAAGCGACGCTGATCAATATGACAAACCATGCCTATTTTAATCTGAACGGACACGATCGGGGAGATATTGAGGATCAGGAAGTGCAGATCCAGGCGCAGTTTTTTACAGAAATCAATGAAGAGGTATACCCGAATGGTAATATTGTTTCTGTAAAAGGGACACCGATGGATTTCCTGACACAGCATAAAATCGGAGATAAGATTGAAGAGAAGTATGTGCAGCTGGAGCGGGCCGGTGGATACGATCACAATTACGTGCTGGACAAGTATACCGGTGAGATTCGTGAGGTTGGCCGGGCGTATGCATCGAAAACAGGTATTGAAATGACGATCAGTACGGATCAGCCGGGAATGCAGTTTTATACGGCAAACTTTATTGCAGAGGGCACAAAGGGCAAAAATGGCGCTGTGTATGGAAAGCGGGCGGCGTACTGCTTTGAGACACAGGGGTATCCGGATGCGGTGCATTATACACATTTTCCGGATGTTGTGTATGAGGCAGGAGAGCCGTATGATACGGAGACCATCTACAAATTTACGGTGAGAAAATAAATCGGGAACGGACACGAAATGAGTGTCAAGAAACGGAATCACTAAAATATGGACAGATAATCTGTGAAAGGTATACAAAAGCAGAGATTTCCTGCGATTGTCTGTTGAATTTACGTGTGAATAAAACTATAATATCTGTAAGTTTAGATGGTTGCGTGCACGTGCACGATTAAGGAGGGCAACAATGTATTTTATCGGAGTAGATCTGGGTACATCTGCAGTGAAGCTGCTTTTGATGGATGACGCTGGAAAGATCTGTGGCAGTGTTTCGAGAGAGTATCCGCTGTATTTCCCGCAGCCGGGTTGGTCGGAGCAGAAGCCGGAGGACTGGTGGCGTGCAGTCTGTGATGGATTAAAGGAATTACTTGGCGGTATTGACGCAGCCGAGGTTGGCGGTATCAGCTTTGGCGGTCAGATGCATGGACTGGTTATTCTGGATGAGAACGACGAGGTGATCCGTCCGGCGATCCTGTGGAACGATGGACGTACACAGAAGCAGGTGGATTACCTGAACAATGAGATCGGCAAGGACAAGCTGTCTGAGTATACGGCGAATATCGCATTTGCAGGATTTACAGCGCCGAAGCTTCTCTGGGTAAAGGAAAACGAGCCGGAGAATTTTGCACGAATCAAAAAGATCATGCTGCCGAAGGACTACATCGCATACAAGCTGTCCGGTACACATTGCTGTGATTATTCCGATGCTTCCGGTATGCTGCTTCTGGATGTAAAGAACCGCTGCTGGTCTAAGGAAATGCTTAAGATCTGTGATGTGAAAGAAGAGCAGATGCCGAAGCTTTTCGAGAGCTACGAGGTTGTCGGTACATTAAAGCCGGAGCTGGCCAAAGAGTTCGGTATGAAGGATACTGTAAAGATCGCAGCCGGTGCGGGCGATAATGCAGCCGGTGCTGTCGGTACGGGTACAGTTGGCGACGGTCAGTGTACGATTTCTCTGGGAACCAGTGGTACGGTATTTATTTCCAGTGAGAAGTTTGGTGTAGATGAGAATAATGCACTGCATGCTTTTGCACATGCAGATGGCCATTATCATCTGATGGGGTGTATGCTTTCCGCTGCATCCTGCAATAAATGGTGGATGGAAGAGATCATCGGCACAAAGGACTTTGCCAGTGAGCAGAAAGGTATTACAAAGCTTGGTGAAAACCATGTATTCTTCCTGCCGTATTTGATGGGTGAGCGTTCCCCGCACAATAATCCGCTGGCAAGAGGTACATTTATCGGTATGACAATGGATACAAGCCGTGCAGATATGACACAGGCTGTCTTAGAGGGTGTAGCCTTTGCCCTGCGTGATTCTCTGGAGGTTGCCAGAAAGCTGGGCATTAACATCACACGTACCAAGATCTGCGGCGGTGGTGCCAAGAGTCCGCTGTGGCGTAAGATCATTGCGAATGTGCTGAATCTGAAAGTCGATATCATCGAGGCAGAGGAAGGCCCGGGTATGGGTGGCGCTATGCTGGCAGCTGTAGCCTGCGGCGCGTTTGCTTCTGTAGAGGATGCCGCAGCTAAGATCGTTCACGTTGTAGAGACGATCGAGCCGGAGCCGGAGCTGGTGGCTAAATATGAGGATCGTTATCAGAAATTTGCCCAGATTTACCCGACAGTGAAAGGTCTGTTTGATACAGTAACAATTTAAGTAATTTAATTAAGGTAACAAAAGAGCAGGGCAGAAACAAGCTGTGCAGATATCGTATGGAGGTTGCTTCTGCCCGGCTCTGAAAAATATATACATATTTTTAGGAGGATACGACTATGAATAACATGCCGAAAATTAAAATCGGTATCGTGGCTGTCAGCCGCGACTGTTTCCCGGAATCTCTTTCCGTTAACAGAAGAAAAGCTCTGGTAGAAGCTTACAAGGCAAAATATGATGCAGAGGATATCTACGAATGTCCGGTCTGTATCGTAGAGAGCGAGATCCATATGGTACAGGCTCTGGAGGATATCAAGAAAGCCGGATGTAACGCACTTTGCGTATACCTTGGCAACTTTGGTCCGGAGATCTCCGAGACACTGCTGGCTAAACACTTTGATGGACCGAAGATGTTCATCGCTGCAGCAGAGGAAGAGGATCTGGTTGATGGCCGTGGCGATGCTTACTGCGGTCTGTTAAATGCAAGCTACAACCTGGCTCTGAGAAATGTCAAAGCTTATATTCCGGAGCATCCGGTAGGAACAGCTGCGAATCTGGCAGACAGAATCCATGAATTCCTTCCGATTGCACGTACAGTAGATGCTCTACAGAACCTGAAAATCATTTCCTTCGGACCGCGTCCGCAGAACTTCCTGGCCTGCAACGCACCGATCAAACAGCTGTACAATCTGGGCGTAGAGATCGAAGAGAACTCCGAGCTGGATCTGTTCGAAGCTTTCAACAAACATGCCGGAGATCCGCGTATCGCTGACGTTGCCAAAGAGATGGCAGAAGAGCTGGGTGCAGGAAACAAGAAACCGGAAGTACTGGACAAGCTGGCACAGTACGAGCTTACACTGCTTGACTGGGTTGAGGAGCACAGAGGCTACCGCAAATATGTTACCCTGACAGGTAAATGCTGGCCGGCATTCCAGACACAGTTCGGCTTCGTTCCGTGCTATGTTAACAGCCGTCTGACAGGCAAGGGCATCCCGGTTTCCTGTGAGGTAGATATCTACGGAACACTTTCCGAGTACATCGGTCAGTGTGTCAGCGATGACGTTGTAACACTGCTGGATATCAACAACACCGTAACAAAATCTATCTACGAAGAAGATATCAAGGGCAAATTCGACTATGATCAGGAAGAGACCTTTATGGGCTTCCACTGTGGTAATACATGCTCCAAGAAGCTGGCTTTCCATGAGATGAAAAACCAGAAGATCATGGCCAGAAGCCTTCCGGTAGAGGTAACCAACGGTACTCTTGAGGGAGATATCGTACCGGGTGACATCACCTTCTTCCGTCTGCAGAGCACAGCTGACGGCATCTTAAGAGCATACGTTGCCAACGGCGAAGTACTGCCGGTAGCTACACGTTCCTTCGGTGCCATCGGTGTGTTCGCTATCCCGGAGATGGCTCGTTTCTACCGTCACGTACTGGTAGAGAAAAACTATCCGCATCATGGCGCTGTTGCTTTCGGACACCATGGCAAGACCCTCTTCGAGGTCTTCAAGATGCTTGGCGTAGCACCGGAAGAGATCGGCTACAACCAGCCGAAGGGTGTAAGATATCCGACAGAGAATCCATTTATGTAAAAAGAGCGTATATTTGAGATACCTGTAATTTCATAAAAATCCCGTCACATTCTGTAAACCGAGTGTGGCGGGGATTTTATTACTATGTATATGAAAAGGGGCTGTGAAAAATGAATTTACTCATTTTTTACAGCCCCTTTATGGATCTGAATGATGATGAACTTTCTGGTAAATTATTTAGAATACAAATATTTTCAGTCAGGTATTAAAAAACAATATTTTTATTATCTGACATCCATGGAGGCACACTCGGCTTCCCGCTCCTCAAAGGGAGCATAGGGCGCTTTCAGCTCGTCCATCAGATCGCGACCCTGTTTCTTCAGATACGCAATGCGCAGCAGCACATAGACCACAAACACTGCAGCGAAGACGGCCAGCAGGATCCATACGGTGCTGCCCAGGGTCAGCAGCGAGGAGTAGGACAGATAGGCAGCTACGATCACGGCAAAGACGGACATCACATACAGTATCCACAGAGGCATGGTGAATCCGGCATGTCTGCAGGCATTGGGATACTTCTTACGCAGAAAGAATGGAATAATGCACAGCACGATATCACCCAGACAGTTGGCGAAGGAGAATAGCGTCATCAGCACGCCAAAGGTTGCACCGGTGGAGGTGATGATGATGGCAAAAAGCATTACAAACACCAGAACAACGGGCGAAATACCGTGTTTGTTCTTTTTGGCAGCTACTGAGGGAAACAGACCTGTTTCGGCGGCAGCCTGAATCTGGGAACAGGTCATCATAATCACAGGAACCATGGATGTCAGTACACCGCACAGAGGCCCGCCAACGATAAAGAATGTGACCAGAGCAGAAGGTAAAAAGCCTTTGGCTACATCAGACAGCGTAGTCAGCTGACCATCAGGCATTGCACCAAGTGTAACGACTGCCATCAGGATATAGATTACGGCCACAACTACAGGAGCAAGAAAGATCGCAAGCGGTATGTTACGGCGCGGGTTCTTCACATCATCAGCGATCTGGGAAATAGATGTTCCTCCAGACAGAGAGGAAGAAAGCACTGCAATGCCTGCACCCAGTGTGGTCAGCTTCGTGCCGGAGGAGAACATATCTCCCAAAACCAGCTGGCTGGGGTTTATGTTCGGCAGCCCTGCACAGACGTATACAGCGATGGCAATCATCAGTACGGCAACCATGATACTGTTAAAGGATGCAAAAACATAGTTGCCCATATAGGCGATGATTGTAAAAATCACAAGAATTCCGACACCGAGCAGTGTCTGGTGTCCGTCCAGCCCGGGAAAAAGCGCGGCCAGATAGTCCGCAAACAGTACAGCGAATACCGAGATCAGCACTGGCTGGAACAGGTTTTGCGCTGCCATATACATACCAACGGCGGGATGGATCAGCTTGGTAGGCATCAGAAAAAAGCTGCCGGAGGCGGGAACCACCGAAGAAACATACATGTTGGGTACTGCACGGGCCAGAGTATAGACCACAGCGCCAATCAGTGCCAGAATAACGCCGGGGCCGATGTCATTGATAACTGTTGGGAGAGAACCAAAGATACCGGATCCGATAATAGCTCCCACGCCTGTGGCAATACAGCCCATCAGTCCCAGCTTTTTGGCAGAGGTTTTTTGATCTTTCATTTGTTGCTCCTTTCGACCGGAGTGAACACCGGGAGATTATTTTATGGATCAACTGTACCATGACATTTTGCAAAATGCAATATCGATATTTTGTAAAATGAAATTTTAAATTGCAACGTATTAAAAAGTTGAAGTTTTCAACCGGGCATGTGTGGAAGAATCCCCCTGCAGGTTTGGTTTTTGTCCGGCAAAAAAAGAAAACGGCGTAACCACAGGTGGTACGCCGTTTTCGGGAATATTATTGTGCCGGATCCCTGACTCCGTTGGTTTCAAAGGCCATACGCCTGTCGATACAGGTGCCACATTTCCCACAGGGATGCTCATGCCCCTCGTAACAGCTCCAGGTCAGCTCATATGGAACGTGAAGGCGAAGCCCTTCTTTTACAACATCCGCTTTGTTTCTGGCAATAAAAGGGGCTTTCACGCGGACGGCATGTCCACTGCCTTCATAGATGGCTGCGTTGATGCTGTTAAAGAAAGCCTCACTGCAGTCCGGATAGGCATTGCCTGCAGCATCATCTCTGTGTGCACCATAATAGATTACTTCACAGTTCCTGGACAGTGCAAGGCTGGCTGCGGCAGAAAGAAACAGGCCATTTCTGAACGGTACGTAGGTTGTTACCGGTGTACCGTTGGTTTCTTTTAACTGTTCAGCATAGGATTCCTCCGGAATCTCTTCTGCAGAATGTGACAGAAGAGAACAGTTGCTGCCGGCAAAGATTACAGACAGATCAAGCTCAATCCCCTTCAGGCCATAGTGAGCCAGAATCTTTTTGGCAGCTTCGATTTCTTTTGCATGCTTCTGCCCGTAAAAAACAGAAACCGGGATTACGTGTCTGACACCATAGCTTTCGATGGCAAGGGCAAGGCAGGTTGTACTGTCTACACCGCCGCTGAACAGAACCATGGCATTTTTCTTTTCTGTATTCATGAAAGCAGCCTCCTAACGATTGTCAATCTTTTCAGGATACATATCGTGGTGGGTCAGGCGGTCAAGGGCTACCTTTTCCCAGAGGGTATCTTTTTTTCCGTAATTACAGTACGGGTCAATGGAAATACCGCCGCGGGGAGTAAATTTTCCCCAAACCTCGATATATTTCGGATTCATCAGACGGATCAGATCCTTCATGATGATATTGACGCAGTCTTCATGAAAGTCTCCGTGGTTGCGGAAGCTGAAAAGATACAGCTTTAAAGATTTGCTTTCTACCATACGTTCTCCGGGAACGTATGAGATATAAATGGTAGCAAAATCCGGCTGCCCGGTCTTGGGGCAGAGGCTGGTAAACTCCGGACAGTTAAATTTGACAAAATAATCATTCTCCGGATGCTTGTTTGGGAAGGTCTCCAGAACCTCCGGTGCATAATCTGCACGGTATTCATTTTTCTGATTTCCCAGAAGACTTACGCCTTCCAGTTCCTTTTCATTTCTTCCAGTCATTTGTTTAACTCCTTATCCCAGCAGAACTTTTTTTGAAAGTGTCCGTTCCAGTACTTTGGAAAGTGCTACACCGCATACAGCCGGTACACTCTGACCGATGCACAGACTTAAGGCCAGAGCGGCATATGGCATATTGACCATAGGCGACAGCCACAGAGCTACACCAAGACCCGGTACAAGTACGATCGGGAAGAAAATCATGAAACGCGGCAGATGAAATCGTCTGATCAGAACAATAATGCCGGATGTCACGATACCGACGATACAACCTCCGACCATGTCTATGATGCCGTAACCTCCAATCATATTTGCGATGAAATTAGCGAGACCAAGCGGGATAACCAGGAACGGAAAAAGATAAGAGAGGGCATAAAGGGAAGTCGCAATGCGAATCTGATAAGCCCCGAAAGAAAAGCTCTGTGTCATAAATAAAATAATAACATAAAGCGCCATTACAATACCGGAAGTAGTAAGCTTCCGGACCTGAGTAAATGTTTCATTTTCCATGTTTGTCCACCTCCGAAATAGAATCACAACAACAGTTAATATAGTTTGCATTTGTTGTCCCTAGTTTTATTTTGTGACAGGATGGTCTCGAACTGTCAATCACATCTGGAAGTAACAGACCTGTGTAGTATAGAACAAAACTAAAAAGATATCAAGTCGAATTTTTCTGAGTTATCGTTTTATTCGATAAAAGCAATTGAAAGGATTAATTTTCCTTTTATCAGGCAGATTGTTATACTGAAAAAAAGAAATAACAGTATGTCTGACAGGAGGTAGTTATGGATACATTTGCTTGTAATGAAAGACTGACAAGGATGAAGCCGTCAGCGTCGCTGACTTTGATGACCCGTGCCAAAGAGATGAGAAAGACAGATAAAACAGTCATCGATCTGGCTGGTGGGGAACCGGATTTTCCAACACCGGATCGTATCTGTATGGAAGCGGTCCGGTATATGGCTGAAGGCTTTACACATTATGCCATTGGCCCTGGTATTCCGGAACTTTGCAATGCTATTGCAAAGAAGCTTCAGGAGGAAAATGATATTGCCTGCAGTCCGGATGAGATCATTGTGACACCGGGCGGCAAATATGCGATTTATATTTCCATGATGGCCATTCTGAATGAAGGAGATGAAGTTATTATTCTGGATCCATCCTGGGTATCCTATGAACCAATTACGTTTGCCTGCGGAGCTGTACCGGTTCACGTGCATCTGGATCATAAAGAAAATTACAGGATCAGAAAAGAAAATCTGGAAAAAGTAACCACGGAAAAAACCAGAATGCTGATTCTGAACTATCCAAACAACCCTACAGGCTGTGTATTGTCAGGAGAAGAGGCTGATGAGATTGCGGCTTATATGAAAGAACATCCGCAGGTACTGATTCTTTCTGATGAGATTTATGAGCGCCTGTGTTATGACGGAAACAAGAGTATCAGTATGGCTTCCTATGATGAGCTGAGAGAACGTGTGATTACTGTAAATGGTTTCTCAAAATGTGCAGCTATGACGGGATGGCGCCTGGGTTATCTGGCTGTTTCAAAAAAGATGTTTGGTGCTATTTATAAAATGTGCCAGCACAGTATTTCCTGTGTAAACGGATTTGTGCAGAAAGCCGGTGTTGTAGCTTTACAATGCAAAGAAGAGATGGAGGAGATGAGGGATATTTACTGTGAACGCAGAAATATGTTTGTTTCCAGGTTAAATGAGATTCCGGGGGTGCACTGTGAAAGTCCGAAGGGTGCATTCTATGCATGGGTAACTTATGATATCAACGGTATGACTTCTGAGGAAATCTGTGAATATATTATGGAAAAGGCAAAAGTAGTGGGAATGCCGGGCATTGCTTACGGAGAGACAAAAGTTGCCTGTATGAGATTTTCTTTCGCAAATAAGACAGAAGCAGTTAAAGAGGCCGCAGAGCGGATCAAAAAAGTTCTCTGTGAGTTACAGCAGAATAGATAAGGATGGAAAAATGAGTAAAACAAATTGCAGAATATATCGTGAGATCAACAGACCGGATAAAGCGTGTATCGATGCCTTTGAAAATATTCCGGTAGCAAATCTTGATGACTGTATGGGACGCATGTCTGCTGTTGATGCACAGATCAAGCCCGTTGGAAAAAGCGGGATCGTGGGTCCGGCTGTGACAGTGAAGGTTGCCGAGGGGGACAATCTGATGATGCATTATGCCATGGAACTGGTGCAGGAAGGAGATGTGCTGGTGATCGACGCCGGAGGTTCTACAAAACGTGCGGTTTTTGGAGCCCTGATGGTGAATTATCTGGTTGAAAAAAAGATTGCCGGCATTGTCGTAGATGGTGCGATCCGCGATAAAGAAGAAATTGCAGGTACCGGGCTGCCGGTATATGCGCGCGGCGTTACGCCGGACGGCCCGTGGAAGAATGGCCCGGGAGAGGTGAACACACCTGTGCAGATTGGCGGCAGAGTCGTGTATCCGGGCGACATCGTTGTTGCAGACAGTGATGGCGTTGTCTTTATCCGTCCGGAAAATGCACCTGCACTTCTTACGCAGGTAAAAAAGGTCATGGAGATCGAAGCCTCTATACTGGCCGGAGTACATAAGGACGGTTCTATGCCGCGTCCGTGGCTGATGGATAAACTGACAGCTCTGGGCTGTGAATTTCATGATCACTGGGAGGAGTAGATCAGAGAGCAGAACAGAGAAAACAGATTAACAATAATCATAAAAGTGTATACAGGGAAAACATATCGGCTATGTGCACAGAGATACTGTGAAACAGGACGAAATGTTTTCCTTTTTTAATTGTAAAAAAAGGGAAAACCGTATAAAATATGAGGTAAAAAGATCAGGGTGGTAGAAAAAAGATGGAGTTTAAGCAGATTGAGACATTTCTGAAGGTTCAGGAATATCAGAACATGACAAAAGCTGCAGATGCTTTGTTTATTACACAGTCAACCGTCAGTTATCGTCTGAAATCCCTGGAGGATGAACTGGGAACGCAGCTGATTGCAAGAAAAAAGGGAACCCAGATGGTCACAGTTACTTCACAGGGAAAGCAGTTTGTACCCATTGCAAAGGAATGGATGCGTGTTTATCAGATGACACAGAAATTCTGCCGGAGCAGTCGTATTCTGCAATTGCGTATTGCAGCACCGGAAAGTATACATAATTATTTTCGGGAGACATACCAGCTTATCCGGGAGGAAGAATCAGAAGTCCGTCTGACGCTGCTGACAAGCAATTCCGATCAGGTTTCACTTTTGCTGGAACAGCAGCGGGCGGACATAGGATTTTCCTATCTGCCTATTGAGGGCAAGGGTCTGGAATCTGTAAAGATCGGAGATTTTCCCCTGGTTGTCCTGGAATGGGGAAAACAAAGGGAGACTTATCCCGATATCGATCTACGATGTCTGGATTCAAAGAAATGTATTATGGTCAAGGGCATCGGGTTTGACAATAAGTATACGACATTATGCCTGAAAACATGGTTCCCTGAGGGACAGGATTTTGCGCTCACACTGGACAGTGCATCTATGCTTCTTTCAAATATGACGGAAGGAGACTGGACATTGCTTCCGGATCATTATGTGGACTGGGCAGATCAGTGTCCGGAAATCAACCTGTATCGTCTGAAGGAAGAGGATTGGAGACTTCCCTTTTATCAGGTAATGCCAGGGCAGATGAATGGAAAAATGGAGCGGATTGTAAAAAAATACTTTTGAAATATGCTTCTGGAACAGAAAAAATGATGGAAAATCAGCTCATAAAGATTTTCGATATTTGATACAGAATCCTTTTGTTGGACAAATTGTTGCATTTACTATACTTTAAAACGGTAAAGTACAAAGCTTATCCGGGAAGCAAAAGGAGATAAAAATGGAAAAAAAGAAAAAAGTTGAATTTTATGGTGGTGCTTTCGGCCCGTGGATTCCTGTAATTGTTATGATCGCTGGTATGATTATTGGCACAGTCGTTGGCGGCGGTGGAATGACAAGATTTGCGATCATTACATTTCTTGCGCTTGCTGTAGGTTTCCTTCTGGCAAAGGACAAAAAGACATTCGGAGATATTTCTCTTTCCGGATTGAAGAATCATATGCTGTCTATTATGATTGTGGCTTTTTTACTGGCAGGCATCATGGGACAGTTGCTTCGCCAGAGCGGTCTGATCACTTCGCTGATCTGGGTTTTAAGTGAATTGCATGTCAGTGCGGGATTGTTGCCACTGGCATGTTTCCTGATTTGTGTTCTGATTTCTACATCCTGCGGAACCTCCTCGGGATCTGTATCTGCAGTTGCCCCGCTGATGATTCCGCTGGCAGTGGAAATGAACTGTAATGTGGGTCTGATATGTGGTGCAATTATATCCGGAGCAATTTTTGGAGATAACCTGGCACCGATTTCAGATACAACGATAGGATCTGCGCTGACGCAGGGAGCCAATGTAGAGGATGTTGTGCGTACCCGTCTGCCATATTCCCTGATTGCAGGTGCGATTTCAGCTGTTTTATTTGTTTTCTTTGGTTTCCAGACGAAAAGCAGTGCTGCTCTGGAATATACCGCAGACACGACAAACCTCTGGTCTCTGCTTATGTTGGTTCTGCCGGTTCTCATGGTAATTCTGATGAAAAAAGGTCTGGATCTTGTGTCTACCCTGATGATCTGTGATATCTGTGGTATCGTACTTGGCCTTGTACTCAACTGTATTCCGGTAAATGTGATGCTGGATAATGCAGGTCCGATCGGCGCCGGTGTAACAGGTATGATGGGAGTTCTGTTATATTGCATGTTCCTGTTCCAGATTCTGGAGATCCTGAATGTGAGCGGAGCGTTTGAACATCTGACAGAGAGACTGCTGAAATACTGCAGGACACCGCGTTCCGGTGAGATGGTAGGTATGTTGATGACTGCCATTTCTACAATGGCAGCCGGTGGAAGCTCTCCGGCAATCATTTTCTGTGGCCCGATGGTTCGTCGTGTGGCAGAGACCTTCCATATCGAAAAGACAAGAGGAGCCAATATTATGGATGGAACAGCCTGTGGTATCTCCGGCATTCTGCCATATGGTACAGGATGTTTATTATGCATGCAGTTTGCAGCGGATTATGTAGACAGCAGCTTTTCCTTTATGAATATCATTCCTTACAGCTTCCACAGTATGCTGCTTTTACTGTTGTTTTTCCTGAGTATTATGACCGGTATCGGCAGACGGTTTGACGATAAGTAAGATCTTCTCGCAAAGATAGCATAAAAAGCCCCGTATATTTCCTCCGGAAACGCTCAAAAATGGTTTGCGGTTCCAGAGAAAATATACGGGGCTTTCTTATGCTGTTGCTATTACACCATCGAGGGTGAAAACACTTATTATTTAAACTGCTTCAGATCTTCTTTATAGCTATATCCGATCTTCCCCAGCTTCTCCTCGATCTCCGCCTTACTGACATCCAGCCTGTCACAAAGATCATCCAGATCCCTGTAAGTATCGCGAAGTTGCGTATTGATATAACTTAATAACATCACCGGATCCTGTGGTATCATTCAACTTCCCCTTTCAGTACATGTTTGGTATCAGCCACCAGCTTGTCATCCTGCAGGTCAATCACGATCGTGTCACCTGTATGGATATTACCGGCAAGGATCAGCCGTGCGGTCAGCGTCTCCACATGGGTCTGCAGATAACGACGCAGCGGTCGAGCACCGTATGTCGGATCGTAGCCATTGTCGATGACGTACTGTTTGGCAGCAGGTGTAAGCTCTACAGTAAACTCCTGGGAAGCCAGAAGCTCATTGAGCTTGACGAGCTGTAGATCGACGATAAAGCCGATATCCTGTTTTGTCAGCGGCTTGAACATGATCGTTTCATCCAGACGGTTCAAAAACTCCGGACGGAAGTGTGCACGCAGGTCTTTGGTGACTGCTTCGGCAGCCTCCGGCAGGATCTTGCCATCCTCGGAAATACCATCCAGCAGATAGGAAGAACCGATATTGGACGTCATGATCAGGATCGTATTCTTGAAGTCTACGGTACGGCCCTGAGAATCGGTGATACGGCCATCATCCAGTACCTGTAACAGGACGTTAAAGACATCCGGATGTGCCTTTTCAATCTCATCAAAGAGGACAACGGAGTACGGTTTACGACGTACAGCCTCGGTCAGCTGGCCGCCCTCTTCATAACCGACATATCCAGGCGGTGCACCGATCAGACGGGACACGGAATATTTCTCCATGTACTCACTCATATCGATACGGATCATATTGTTTTCATCGTCAAAGAGGTATTCGGCAAGGGCTTTGGCAAGCTCCGTCTTACCAACACCGGTAGGACCAAGGAACAGGAAGGAACCGATCGGACGGTTCGGATCCTTGACACCAGCTTTGGAACGGATGATCGCATCTGTAACTCTCTGGACAGCCTCATCCTGACCGATCAGACGCTTATGCAAAAGCTCATCCAGATGCAGCGCCTTTTCACGCTCGCCCTCGGTCAGACGGGTGATCGGGATACCGGTCCAGCGGCTGACGATACGGGCGATTTCGTCGTCATCGACGGATTCGTGTACCAGAGACATATCTTTTTCACGGACATTTTTCTCTTCGACAGCCAGCTGCTGTTCGAGCTTCGGCAGCTCGCCGTACTGTAACTCGGCAGCCTTTTCCAGATTGTATTCACGCTGTGCTTTTTCTATCTGTTTATGGATATCCTCGATCTGCTCACGCAGTTTGGAAAGATTATCCACGCTCTTTTTCTCATTCTGCCACTGGGCAGTGCGGGTCGTCAGATCGCTCTTTAATTCGGCCAGCTCTTTCTGCAAAGCCTCCAGACGCTCCTTGCTCAGGGAATCGGTCTCCTTTTTCAGGGCTTCTTCCTCGATTTCCAGCTGCAAAACCTTACGGCGCAGCTCATCCAGCTCGGCGGGCATGGAGTCCATCTCGGTCTTGATCAGGGCACAGGCCTCATCCACAAGGTCGATCGCTTTATCCGGCAGGAAACGGTCGGAGATATAACGCTTGGACAGCGTGGCAGCGGCAACGAGTGCATTATCGGTGATCTTGACACCGTGGAAGACCTCGTAACGATCCTTCAGACCACGCAGGATCGAGATCGTATCCTCTACAGACGGCTCATCGATCATAACCGGCTGGAAACGACGCTCCAGAGCGGCATCCTTTTCGATATATTCACGGTATTCATCCAGCGTAGTGGCACCGATACAGTGCAGCTCACCACGAGCCAGCATCGGTTTTAACATATTGCCGGCGTCCATGGCACCGTCGGTCTTACCAGCGCCGACGATCAGATGCAGCTCATCAATAAAGAGGATAATCTGGCCGTTGCTGTTTTTGACATCCTCAAGGACGGCTTTCAGACGTTCCTCAAACTCACCACGGTATTTGGCACCGGCGACAAGAGCACCCATATCCAGAGAAAAGACCTTTTTGTCCTTCAGGGCATCGGGTACATCACCGCGCACGATACGCTGGGCCAGACCCTCAACGGCGGCTGTTTTACCAACACCGGGTTCACCGATCAGTACCGGGTTATTCTTTCTCTTACGGGAAAGGATCTGGATAATATTACGGATCTCGGCATCACGGCCGATGACAGGATCGAGCTTCTGGGCGCGGGCCTTTTCAACCAGATCTTCACCGTATTTGTTTAAGGTATCGTAGGTGGCTTCCGGGTTATCACTGGTGACACGCTGGTTGCCGCGGACGGTGCTTAAGGCTTTCAGAAAACGCTCTCTGTCGATGCCGTATTCCTTAAAAAGCTGCTTCATGGACGGACTCGGATGCTTCAGCATGGAGAGAAACAGATGCTCTACGGAAACATATTCATCGCTCATGGCTTTGGCTTCGTCCTCGGCGTTGATCAGGGCTTCGTTTAAGTATTTGCCAATATAGGGCTGACCGCCGGAAACCTTGACTCTGGCCTGAATCGCCTGTTCGACGCGGTCCATAAAATGCTGCGTCTGGATCTCCATCTTTTCGATCAGCTTTAAGATCAGGGAATCCTCCTGATGCAGCAGGTTGTAGAGCAGATGCTCCTGCTCGATCTCCTGGTTGCCAAAATCGTAGGCTGTCTTTTCCAGATTCTGGACAGCCTGTAAGGATTTCTGGGTAAACTTACTGATATTCATAAAATCGCCTCCTTTTCTCAGGCAGATGTAAAATCTACATTTGTTCTATAACCAATATAACACAGAAAAAGAAAATTGCAAGAGAAATTTTTAAAAACTGCCAAAAATTTTTAAAGATTTTTGGTGCATATGCAGAGCCGGCATGTGAAGAAAATTACAGAATACAGATATAGCGGGCTATAAAAGAACTGGCGCCGGAGTGGAAAAATGCATAGGGAATCAGATTATATAGTTTTACGATTCAGACAGGCTGTGTCCGGTTGCATTACTTGTATAAAAACGGTAAAATACGGTATTAGAAGGGGCTGGAAAAGATCGTTTCCCGTGGGAGAAAACGATATGGGTCACTGCCCTGTGTGAGAAACGGAGGAAGATAAAGATGAATGAGATGTACGAAGAGGTGCTGATCTCAGCCAAAAAGGATTCAAAGAATTTTGCCCTGACACTGATATGCTACGGCACCGGCGTGATATGTCTGGCAGGCGGGCTGGTGATGAATGTCCTGCTGTTGATCCCGGCGATTGCCGGACTGATCGGCGGCTATATTTTTATGGGAAAGATCAACAGAGAATACGAATATGCCTACACCAGCGGCCAGATCGATATCGATGTGATCTATAACAAGACCAGGAGAAAGAGACTGGCAGAGTACGACAGCGGGCAACTGTTATGTCTGGCACCGAAGGGATCAACAGCGCTTGACAACTATCCGAAGGATATGGCTGTAGAGGACTACACCTCCGGCGATGAGACAAAGCCGTATTATGTAGCTGTCTACAAGGGCGACAAAGGCCAGGTGGCTCTGCATCTGGAATTGCCGGAGAGTGTTGTGAATAATATGCGGATGAAGAAGCCGAGATGCGTGTTTCTTCATTAAAAAAAGCATAGTATTTTGAATGAGGGATGAAAGCGCCAATGGAGGTTCTTTTTATTTGATGACAAATATCAGGGCAGCAGCTCCAGAAACTTCGACAGCGCCGGATTCTGGTTCTCTTTCTTCCAGATCGCCTTGACTTCGATATGCTCGTGCGCACCAACCAGAGGAATAATGGCGTAGTCCGGATTATTTCCGGCCTGGCCGAGGGCATTTTCCGGGAGGATTGTGATGCCGGTATGGGCAGCGACCATAAGGAGCAGCGTTTCGATGTCCGGTGAGGTGGCGGCTACCCGGGGGATAAAGCCAGAATCGGCATACTTGTCGGGCAGCATATAGCCGATGGCCATCGGATCCTCATAAAATTTGGACAGCAGAAAGTGTTCATTTCTCAGTTCATTACGGTACAGCGCCGCATGTCCGGCCAGCGGATGCCCGGCATAGAGAATGGCGTAAAGCGGATAGGAGGCTACGACCTTCTGGGCAAAGGCAGAGAGATCCGTGTCGTTGTAGCAGATATCGAGGATGATATCGTATTTGCCCTGCTCCAGATGCAGCAGCAGATCCAGATAATTTTCCCTGTTCAGCTCAAAGGAAATATCGCTGTGCATTTCATGAAAGGTATGCAGGATTTGCCCGAAATCCGATGTTTCATAGCCCTTGACATACCCGATCTGGATCGATCCGGAGATACCGACGGCTGCAGCCTCTACCTTTTCCAGTGCGCGGCGCTCCATCTCAAGGATAGCCCGCGCCTCATGCAGAAAAACCTTACCGGCCGGCGTCAGCTCCACATGACGGCGGGAACGGTCAAACAGGCGGACGCCCAGCTGGTCCTCCAGCGTCTGGATACGCTGCGTCATGGCTGTCTGGGAGATAAAGTGCTTTTTGGCAGCCTCGGTAAAGTTGAGACATTCGGCAACGGAGATAAAATAGGTAAGCTGGTTGGTGGTCATAGAAACATCCTTTCACTGATACGGTACAGATATTCATGGTCTGTCTGATCGAAATATAATCTGTTTCTTATTATAACTGGTAAATGTGCCGGTGACAATCCATAAAATACTGATAAATTGCACAGAAACCATAAGGGAAAACTTATCAAAAGGCAGCATTTCCTTATTGGCAATTCCGTGGCAAATCTTTTATAATCCAGTATAAAGGGGTAACTACGCCCTGCGAAAAGGGATTCGTTCCCTATCCAGATGAAAAGGAGAGGTACATAGTATGGCAGAAGAAGCAGTAAAAAAACCAAGACGGCCAATCGATCCGAATTCGGCCAAATATAAACTGGGCCAGATCGCAGCCAAAGCATACTCTGATGCACAGGAAGCGAAAGAGCGCGGAGAGCTTGTCGGCTGGTGTTCCAGCAATTTCCCGGTAGAGATTCCGGAGACTTTAGGACTTTACGTCTGTTATCCGGAGAATCAGGCAGCCGGTATCGCAGCCAGAGGCGGCGGCGAACGTATGTGTGAGATCAGTGAAGCAGACGGTTATTCCAACGATATCTGTGCATATGCCCGTATCAGCTTGGCCTACAGTAAGGTAAAGGATGCGCCGGAGCAGAATATGCCCCAGCCGGATTTCCTGCTTTGCTGCAACAATATCTGTAACTGTATGATCAAATGGTATGAGAATCTGGCTGTAGAGCTGAACATTCCGCTGATCATGATCGATATTCCGTTCAATCCGGACTACGAGGTATCCGATGCCGAGGTGGCATATATCCGTGAGCAGTTCTGGGATGCTATCCATCAGCTGGAGAAGCTGACCGGAAAGAAATGGGATGATGAGAAATACAAACAGGTCATGGAGATCTCCGGCAGAACGAGCCGCGCATGGCTGGCAGCTACAGCCTGTGCCCGTTACACACCGTCTCCGTTTAACGGCTTTGACCTCTTAAACCATATGGCTGTTATGGTTACTGCCCGTGGTAAGATCGAGGCCGCAGAGGCTATGGAGCTTCTGTTAAAGGAATATGAAGCCAACCACGAGAAAGGTGAATCTACCTTCCGTGCAGAGGAGAAGCATCGTATCATGTTCGAGGGTATCGCCTGCTGGCCGTGGCTGAGAGTGACATCCACCGGTATGAAGAGCCGTGGTATCAATATGGTTACAACGATCTATGCCGATGCCTTTGGTTTCATTTACAAGGATTTTGATGATATGTGCCGCGCTTATGCGAAGGTGCCGAACGCTATCAATCTGGAATATGCCCGTGACAAACGTATCAAACTGTGCAAGGACAATCATGTAGAGGGACTTCTTGTTCATACCAACCGTTCCTGCAAGCTGTGGAGTGGTTTCATGGCAGAGATGAGCCGTCAGATCGGCGAAGCCTGCGATATCCCGGTTGTCAGCTTTGACGGCGACCAGGCGGATCCGCGTAACTTCTCCGAAGCCCAGTACGATACCCGTGTACAGGGTCTGACCGAGATCATGGAGATGAATAAGGAGGCAAAGGCATGAGTCTGACAGAGATTTTAAAGAAATTTGAAGCGGTTGCCGCTGATCCGAAGGGACAGAAGGACAAATATCTGGCAGCCGACAAAAAGGTCGTACTGACCGCACCGGTCTATACACCGGAAGAGATCATCCATTCCATGGGCCTTGTACCGATGGCTGCATGGGGCGCTGATATGGAGATCAACGAAGCAAAGAAGTATTTCCCGGCATTCATCTGCTCGATCATGCAGTCTATTCTGGAGCTGGGTATGAACGGCACATACGATGGTGTGAGTGCGATCGTGATCCCGAGCCTGTGCGACAGCTTGAAGGTTCTCGGTGAAAACTGGAAATATGGCGTACCGTCGATCCCGTTTATCCCGATGACCTATCCGCAGAACAGAAAACCGTCCTACGGCGCAGCTTTTACAAAGGCAGGTTACGAGAGAGTGATCGCAGATCTGACAAAGGCTACGGGATGTTCTTTTGACGATGCCGCTCTGAAAGCTTCAATCGAAGTGTATAATGCGCACAATGAAGCTATGAGAAAACTGGCAAAAGTGCTGGCAAAGCATCCGGAAGTTACCGCTATGCAGAGAAGTGCTGTATATAAGAGTGCCGGTTTCATGCTGAAAGAGGAGCATACCACACTGGTTGAGGAGCTGATCGCCTGTCTCGAAAGCAATCCGGCAGGAGAAGAAAAGACCCGGATCTACGTGTCCGGTATTCTGGCTGACAGCCCGTCTCTTCTGGAAATCTTTGACGAGAACGGCTTTATGATCGCCGGAGACGATGTGGCAGCAGAAAGCCGCCAGTACCGTACCGACGCACCGGCCATGGAGACAGGACTTGACAGTCTGGCTGCCAAATTCTGTGCAATGGACAACTGCTCCGTACTGTACGATATTGAGAAGAAACGTGTACATATGATTGTGGACGAAGCCAAAGCCTGCGGTGCAAAGGGCGTTGTTGTCGTTCTGACCAAATTCTGTGATCCGGAGGAATTTGATTATCCTCTGATCAAGAAAGCTTGCGATGCAGCAGAGCTTCCGTGCCTGCTGATCGAGGTAGACCGTCAGATGACCAATTATGAGCAGGCCCGCACGATGCTTGAGGGCTTCAAGGATATGCTGGCCTAAAGCAGCATTGAATAGAACAGGACAACAGGCAGCGCCGGGAAAGCGAAAGCCGGACTTAAGCTGCCAGCTGATGAATATTTCTATATAAGAAGAGGTAAAAGACATGAGTGAAATGAAAAGACCCCTGGAGGGTGTAAAAGTACTGGAGCTGGCTACCTTTATTGCCGGTCCGTGCTGTGCAAGATTTCTGGCCGATCTCGGTGCTGAGGTTATCAAGGTAGAGGCTCCGAACGGTGATCCGCTGCGTTATACAGCAGTAAACGAAGGCCGTCCGTATGGCGACAAAGAGGACACCAGCTTTACTCTGGAAAATACAGGTAAAAAATGTGTGATCTTAAATACCAAGTCCGAAGTCGGTCGTGCAGCTCTGGAGAAGCTGATCTCTGAGAGTGATATCTTTATTACCAACTGGCGTCAGCCGGCACTGAAAAGAGCCGCTCTGGACTATGACACACTGAAAGTCAAATATCCGAAGCTGGTTATGGGTTACGTCAGTGGCTACGGTGAGAAGGGTCCGGATAAGGATCTGCCGGGCTTTGACTTTACTGCATATTTTGCTCGCGGCGGTGTTATGGGACCGATGCATGATGCAGATTCAGCACCGATGCTTCCAATCGCAGGATTTGGCGATCATCAGGTCGGTATGTATCTGGCCAGCGGTGTTTTAGCTGCCCTGTATCGTGCAAAAGAGACAGGAAAGGGCGACCAGGTCACGGTCAGCCTGTTTCATACCGCAATCTGGGATGTGGCCTTGTATCTGCAGTCCAACCAGTACGGCGATCCGTCTACCCAGTATCCGATCCGTTCCACACAGATAGCCAATCAGCTGCAGGTAGCCCGCAAAACCAAGGATAATAAGTGGATCCAGATCGCCATGCCGCGTTATGATTACTACTATCCGATCTTTATGGAAGCCCTCGGCCGCCAGGATCTGATCGGTGATGAGAGATATTTTCCGCAGACTGCCGTGCAGGCACATCTGGAAGAATTCAGCCAGATCGTAGCAGATGAGGTTGCAAAGAGAACACTGGACGAGATGATTGAGCTTATGAACAAGGCTGATCTTCCGTATGCTGTATGCCAGACCTGGGATCAGCTGCTTGTTGATGAACAGGCATGGGGGTCCGATGCCCTGACAAAGGTCAGCTTCCCGAACGGTGAGGAGCGTACCATGGTGCGTACACCTGTTATGTTTGCTGATACAGAGCTGCCGCCGTACGAGAGAGGCGCATTCCTTGGCGAGCATACCAGAGAAGTACTGAAAAATCTGGGCTACAGCGATGAGCAGGTAGAGGCTATGATCGCCGCCGGTGAAGCTGCTGATGTCAAGAGAATAGGATAAGAGTATTTATGTATACACTTGGAGTTGATGTGGGATCGACCACATCGAAATGTGTTTTGATCAAAGATGGTAAGGAAATCGTTGCTACGTCCCTGCTCCGTGCAGGGACCGGCACCGACGGTCCGACCCGGGCGCAGCAGGAGGTTCTTGAAAAGGCCGGACTGACAGCCGAAGATGTCACTTACGTCATGGCAACCGGTTATGGCCGCAAGACGTTAAAGACAGCCGACGGAGAGATGAGCGAGCTGTCCTGCCATGCCAAAGGTATTTCTGCCATGTATCCCGATACCCGCACGATCATCGATATCGGCGGACAGGACGCCAAAGTCATCAGTCTCGGCAGTAACGGACAGATGATGAACTTTGTCATGAACGATAAATGTGCTGCCGGAACGGGACGTTTCCTCGACGTTATGGCCGGTATCTTACAGCTGGACATCGGAGATCTGGAGAAAGAAGCTGCCAGATCCCAGACCGCAGCCAAGATTTCCAGTACCTGTACCGTATTCGCCGAATCCGAAGTCATATCCCAGCTCGCCAACGGCGCAGCACGGGAAGATGTTGTCGCCGGAATCTGCAATTCCGTAGCGGCAAGAGTTGCCGCTTTGGCTAAACGTATCGGTATCAAAGAAGAGGTATTCATGAGCGGCGGCGTAGCCCAGAACGGTGGCGTACGTCTGGCTCTGGAACGCGAACTGGGCGTCTCCATCCACTACAGCGAATTTTCGCAGCTGATGGGAGCCTACGGAGCTGCATTATTTGCTTATACAAAAGCAACAAAGTAAATGTAAAATGACCGGCCACCACCGGTCATTTCGCAATATAACCGAAATTCTTTCCCCCAGGAGTAAACAATGGTATCTGTACAATCGTTACAATATTTTATGAAAGTGTATGAAAAGCGCAGCCTGAACAAGGCCGCCGCCGAGCTCTACGTGACCCAGCCCGCCCTGTCCCTGGCCATGAAAAACCTCGAACAGGATCTCCACATGACCCTGATGAACCGCAGCAACCGCGGCATCGAGATCACCCAGGACGGCGAAGAGCTTTATCAGCACTGCGAAGTCCTGATGAAACAGCTGGCTCAGATCGAATCCTTAAGCCAGCGGAAAAAAGAAGAACGACTGTGCATCTCTGCGTTCCCGGACCTGTGCCCGCCCGAAGCCATAGGCCGGATGCTGAAAGAGCCGGAATATAAAGATATGCGCATCGATTTTGAAGTCTGCCGTACCCAGCAAGCCCTGAAAAACGTCGAAAATGGCTTTTCCGAGATCGCCATCGTCCAGTACAACACAAGGCAGGAAAAGACCATCCTCAAACAGTGTGAACAGATGGAGCTTCTGTTCATCCCGCAGGCCACTCACACCCTGTCCGTTGCCGTAGGCGAAAACAGCCCGCTCTATCATAAGAAAGAAGTCACCTTCAAAGAGCTGCAGAAGTACCGCCACATCCGTTATCAGGATGACTTATACTCCTACATCACCGGCGAAGTAAGAGAAAAAGATATCCGCATGGATAATCTTCCTCGCTGCTATATCAACAGTAGCGAGCTGACCAGATATCTGCTGCGTACGACCGACATGTATACCTTTTCCTCCGTGGAAAATCACGCCATGGCTAAAAGATACGGTGTGCATATCATCCCTGTGGCACAGTCCAATACCGTAGTCACGATCGGCTGGGTCAGACGCAAACAGCACGAACCCGGAGAAGCCGCCCGCCATTTTCTGAAGCTGTGGCAGGAGGAGCTGGAAAGGATTTAAGAAAGATATCAGTTAAATAATGACAAAAAAATGGAGAGAATATACATGGAGTGTTGGTGAAAATGCTGATAAAATAAAACCATACAGTAAATGGCATGGCATAATTATCCATAAAATACAGAAAATAACTGATTTTTATGAATATTATGTGCGTGTGACAAAAGGAGGAAAAACGATGAGGAAAAGATTTTTTGCTTTGACTATGTGTGGTCTTATGGCGGCATCAGCGGTAATGTCCGGATGCGGATCAACAGGAGGTTCTTCTGCGACGACAGCATCAACAGTATCTGATACAAGCTCTCCGGAAGCGTCTTCGGGAGAAGAAACAAAGAAAAGCTCTGGCGTAACACTGTCATTCATGGCAAGTCAGGACTGGATTTACGATGCTGAGATAGAACTGGCAAAGAAGTTTGAGGAAGAAACGGGAATCAAGATTGATTTTCAGATTGTTCCGGCTGATCAGTATTTTAATCTGCTGATGACAAAATTAAACAGCGGTGAGGGACCGGATATCTTTGGCGGCCAGTCTGGATCTTATGATCTGGTTTCGCAGTATAATATTGAAAAGAATGGTGTTGATCTGTCAGATCAGCCCTGGGTTGAATATTATGATGAATTTGCAAAGGAGCAGACATCTGTAAACGGAAAGGTATATGGAGCAACGTTCTTTGATACTTCTACGGATTTCTACATGGTATATAACAAAAAAATCTTTGAAGAAAATAATCTTCAGGTACCGACCACCTTTGCCGAGTTTGAGGCGGTATGTGACAAATTGCTGGAGGCAGGTATTACTCCTTTCTATGAGCCGGCCAAGGATGGATGGCATCAGGTTATGTGGTTCTGTGAAATTGGAGGCAAGTTCAGCGACATAGATCCGGATATTGTTGAAAAGCTTAATAACAACGAGACAACATTTGCTGATACCGAGATGTTTCTGACTGTTATGGAACAGGCAAATGAGATGGCACAGAAAGGATATTTCGGTGACAACTATCTGTCCGATGAGTATGTAGATCTTGCAAGCTATATGGGTAGCGGTGAATATGCCATGACCATGGGCAAGGCTGGTTCTATATCTGAGATCGCAGCTGCTTCTGATAAGTATACAGAGGATGATTTTGACTTCTTCCTGATCCCAACTCTGGATAATGATGTACTGAATGTACATCCCTGCGGTGCCAGCCGGTTTATCTATTCTGGATCTGAGCATATTGAAGAAGCGAAACAGTATTTTGAGTATATTACCTCTGCTACAAGCGTGCAGTATATGATCGACAATGAGTCTAAAATCGAAAACTTGCCTTATGAGGTTGGACAGACTCCGGGATATTCTGAGACAACTAAAAAATTCATGGCTTCATGTGAGAAGCAGGGTGTTGTATTTCAGGATGTTATTAAATATCTGAATCCGCAATGGATGGATATTGGTGCTGATATGGTATCTATGTTTATTGGCGAAATGACACCAATGCAGGTTCTGCAGCAGATCGATGCCAGAAGAACTTCCCAGGCTCAGGCGGCCGGTGATGAGAACTGGAACTGATGTCTGTAGTGGCAATATAGAAAAAACAGTTAAATAAAAGGCTGCTGTCTATGATAAAGATATCATGGGCAGCAGCCTTTTTCGAGGATTTCTTTTCGGTAGGAAGAAGGATTCCTTCCTGTGATTTTCCGGAATGTTTTACTAAAATGAAATTGGTCCGAATAACCTGTGCGCAGGCCTACTTCCCGGATGGGGAGGTCTGTATCAGCCAGAAGTCTCTGGGCCTCTCGAATCCGTAATACTGTCAGATATTTTAAGGGAGTCGTTCCCTTATATTTGCTGAAGATCTTAGTCAGATAGGCGGAGGTAAATCCCATGGATGCAGCAAAGGAGCTGATGTCGATTTCATCCATGTAGTGGTTACGCATATAAAGCGTTGTATAATCTACGATTTCCTCGGCCTTTCGCCCTACCAGTGAAGATTCCTCCTGTAATTCACAATATTTCTGTAATTGCAGACGGGCATGCATCAGGGTGCTTTCTAAATCCTCAGTGGTAACAGGTTTAAGAAGATAATCCAGAATTCCCAGCTTGATAGCTTCCCGGGCATAGGAAAAATCGGCATGGCTTGTCAGGAGAACAGTAACTATGTGAGGGAATAGTTCGTGAATTGCCCTTGCCAGGGTCAGTCCGTCCATCAATGGCATACGTATATCTGAAATTACCAGATGTACATTGCAGGATTGCAGATATTCCAGTGCTTCTTCTCCATTTGCAGCCAGATGGACAACCTTAAAACCTACATTCAGACTGTCAATATGATGGGACAGAGATTGTCCTGCAAGAATCTCGTCTTCTACTACTAAAACATTATAATGATGTATTTTATTCATGAAAATATCCTCCTATCCGCACATAAGCTCCTTTGTCAGGACGGTTTCCGAATTGAAAAATAAAATTATCACCATATGTCAGATAAAAACGCACAAAAATATTCAGGACTCCCATACCATCAAGCTCCAGACTTGGGAGCAGTCCGTTTTTCAGGATTTCATCCATTTTTTCCTGCAGAGTGCGTGTGGTATCTTCTGAAAAACCAGGACCATTGTCCATGACCTCTATACACCAGCTGTCAGGTGTGAGACTTCCTTTTATAAGAATGTGCCAGGGAGGCAGCGTCCTGACAGAGAATTTTGCAGCGTTTTCTGCCAGGAGCTGGACACATAGTTTGGGTATTTCAAGATCCAGCATATTGTCATCAATGTCAAATTCATATGTCAGCGAATCCCCGAAACGAAGCTTCATACATTTTAAATACAGATTACAGTGCTCCAATTCTTCCTCGAGGGATATGACAGGATCCTTATCAGAAGAAATATAACGGAGAATAGAGGTTATATCCTGACACATTTGTACGACGGATGACGTCATGCCTGCCTCGGCCATGGCTGCGATGTTGTTCAGCGAGTTGTAGAGAAAATGTGGATTCATCTGTGCCTGCAGAGCTAGCATTTGTGCCTGCAGCTCCTGCTCCTTTAGTAAAAGCATAGACTGAACAGTGTCTTTTTGCTCCTGAAAGGCATCATTCAGAGAATGACTAAGCTTGTCAATTTCAATAATATGTGTATCCTCCAGAGCGATTTTGTGAAACTGTTCCCGGGGATCCATATTTTCAAGATAATGATAGATTTCTTTCAAAGGGGCACTGATTCTTCTTGCAAGAAGAGAAGAAAAGAACAGGCATAGAAAGAAAACTATCAAAAAGATAAACAGGATCATAAAGAGAGAACGCAGAATGGGTGTTATGAACGCTCTCATGGGAAGTGAGGCTGTGACTCTTAGTCCAGAATAATCTGCTGTCTGGGAACAGAAATATTCATGCTTTTTTGTCTCTGGGTTTATCCTTTTTCCATCAGAAATTGCAGGAAGCTCTGAAGAGTCTTTTTGACCAGATTTGTCCAAAGGAAACAAAAACGTGCCGTCTGACCGTGTGATTGTGATATCAAGATCATAGTTACTGTTAGGATAAAAGGCACTGTCAAAGAGAATATCATAATATTTCATGACTTCCACAAATCCCAACGGATTGTTGAACGAATTATAATACATGCGGACAAGGGACAGATAGTAGCGATCCGCATGAGTGCCGGAACTGTTAGAGAGTGTCGGATCCTGAGAAGGAACACAGATAGAACGACGTCCCTGCAGCTGGATGACATCGGCATACCAGAACTTGTCAGAGCCATTTTCAGAAAGAGGACCGATATAATTACCGGTGCCGTATCCACCGCTGATGTAGCCGTAAAGATTGATCTGGCGGATAGAATCGGTCACTCCTTCCATAGCAGTAAGTGTGTTGGCCATGGAATGCATTCGCTGGACATTGGCATAACCGGAGCTGTTTCTGTCCTGCAGATATTCGGAAAAAGTTTTTTTTAGCTGTGCTGAATTAATGACATTCAGACAAACAGTATCCATCTCGCTGATCTGCAGATCTATATCGTTTGCAATGGAAGAACAGGTCCTTTGTATATCGGCTTTTGCATCAGCATATAAAACGCTATATTGAATCCAGGAAAACAGCCCGGTTAAAAGAAGCAGAATTGCCACTGCGATCATGAGAAAGCTGGAAGATAAAATAGATTGTATATTTTGATGTCGTTTGAACATAAAAATCTCCTTGAAAAATATGCAGCTTGGTACTTCTGCATGAATATCATAGCACATATGCACAAAGAAATAAACAGAATGAGAAGAAAGTGGTTAAAAATAAACAAAAACAAGTAGAGAACAGTCATATGAATTTATAAAAAATACGGGTAAAATATGGATAAGGGCAACGGTTAGTTGTTAATGACAAAATGGAAAAAGGAGGAAGATTCCATGCAAAAGTCAAAAATTTATCCCTGGTATTTTGCAATAGGAGCCTTATTGCTTTATACCGTATTCTGTGTCGTGCCAGGCATTATAGGTATTGGCTATTCTTTTACAGACTGGTCTGCCTATTCTGAAAAACTGCATTTTGTGGGATGGAGAAATTTTAAGACAATACTGGGAGGGGATACGGATTATCTGAAGTATATTGTGAATACATTGCACTTTACTGTAGTTACTACAGTGGCAAAGACAGGATTCGGGCTTTTGTTTGCCATAGCATTAAGCCGAAATATCAAAGTAAAAAACTTCCACAGAGGTGTTATGTACATGCCTTCTGTATTATCAATTCTGATCATAGGCCTGGTATTCACTTCTATTATGAATCCTAAGGTTGGACTGCTTAATGAGGGATTGCGGGCTGTGGGACTCGACAGTCTGACTCAGAAATGGCTGACTGATCCAAAAATTGCATTCCGGTCAGTTATGTTCGTAGATATATGGAGAGGCACAGGATATATCATGACCATGTTAATTGTGGGAATTCTGGCTATACCACAGGTCTACTATGAGGCTGCCAGCATCGATGGTGCTAATGGATTACATAAATTTATAAATATTACATTACCCATGTTGCGCCAGACGCTTGCGGTAACAATTGTTTTGAATGTTATCTATGGCCTGAAGGTTTTCGATATGATCTATGCTATGACGAACGGTGGTCCCGGTCATACAACAGAAGTTATGCAGACGGCTGTATTCAAACAATTCTCTCTGGGTCTGTATGCGGAAGGTACTACTATCAGCTCGGTTATGTTTGTATTCATGGTGATCATAGGTTTCTTTATGATCAAAATACTGACGAAAGACGAGGTGGTTGAGTAATGAATGCCAAAACGAAAAAATTATGGATAAGCATCCTGAAAAATGTACTGGCATGGCTGATCTCTGTTATTATGTTGGTTCCGCTGGCACTGATCGTTGTAACCGCATTTAAACCGTCAGAAGAAGCCACATCTATGAATCTGATGCTTCCAGTGAAATGGACATTGGAAAATTTTGCAACAGTTATCGAAAAGGGAAAGCTGATCCAGAGTTTTCTGAACAGCTTCCTTTATGCCGGGTGTGCCACAATTCTGGTGGTTATCCTGGGCAGCATGGCTGCCTATGTGTTCTCCAGACGCAGAAGCCGGAGAATGAATTCAGTCTATATGTATCTGGTGCTTGGCATGGTCATACCTATTAACTACGTGGCCCTGATGAGTGTTATGCAGGCCACCCGGCTTCAGAATACCGCAGTCGGTATTATTCTTCTTTATGCGGCTACCCAGCTGCCATTTACCGTATTTTTGATTTATGGATTTGTCAGCAAGATTCCTGTTGAACTTGATGAGGCTGCAGTTATTGATGGATGTGGAGCGATCCGTCTGTTTTTCAAGATAATTATTCCAATGCTGAAACCCAGTATGGTGACAGCAGGTGTTTTATGCTTCTTAAATACATGGAACGAGTTTATCATGCCATTATATTTCCTGAATTCCTCTGAAAAATGGCCGATGACGCTTGCCGTGTATAACTTTTTCGGTCAATATGAAAAGAGCTGGAACCTTATCAGTGCAGACATCCTTCTGACATGCTTACCGGTTATTATCATGTATCTGGTATGCCAGAAGTATATTGTTGGAGGGCAGACAGCGGGTGCGGTCAAAGGATGATTTTAAGGCAGGGAGTAATGACCTGTTCCTATTCTTCTGACAGGTAAGTGTATGCAGCAGTACAAAAAGGGGGTTAGCTACGATGGAGATTATAGATGTACATGCCCATGTATATCCGCAGATTGCAGGGATTAACCAGTCTGCACCTATCAGATCTGAAAGCTGGGGAAAAGTACGGGTAGGTAATCAGCTGATACAGCTGTTGCCGCCGTCTTTTGAACATACAAACAGTCCGGTAGAGATGCTGCTTGCCTATATGGACTGGTGCGGGATTGCAAAGGCCATATTGATGCCTAATCCCTGTTACGGATATCATAACGATTACTTTATAAAATGTGTAAATGCGTATCCGGATCGTTTCCGGGCAGTGGCACTGGTGGATCTTTTAAGAGGAAAGAATGCTGCTATGGAGCTGGCAGAGATTTATGACACAACGCCTCTCTTTGGATTTAAAGTTGAAACATATAGTACGTTTCAGTGTGCTTCGGACAAAAGACTGGCAGCAGAGGAGCTTTTGCCGGTATGGGATTGCATAAATCAATATCATCAGCCGGCATTTCTTCATCTGTTCACAAACGAAGATATGTTGGAACTGAAAAAACTGTTGGATATGTTTCCGAATATAACCTGGATTATCTGCCACATGGGAGCGGATGCCTGTTTTACAGGAAACAAAAGAAAAAATTATGATCTGCTTTTGCAATGGGTTAAGGAATACCGAAATCTGTATCTGGATACGTCCAGTATATCAGCCTATTTTGATTCTGATGAGGAATATCCATATCCATCTGCAGTACAGGTACTGGAAGAGGCCTGGAAACAGGTTGGACCGGAAAAGCTTCTGTGGGGCACGGATTTTCCGGGAATGCTTTCCCATGCTACGATGCAGCAGCTGCTGCATCTTGTGACCCGCCAGTGCCATATGCCGGAAGAAGACAAAAAGCTGATCATGGGGCAGAATGCTAAAAGAATGTTTTTTAAGTGAGAGTAAAGGAAAGTTAACATTTAACCGTAAATTGTTGTGTGGTCAAACCAGATAAGGAGGAAAAAATGCAATAC
Organism: Ruminococcus bromii; assembly: GCA_963603285.1. GTDB lineage: Bacteria > Bacillota > Clostridia > Lachnospirales > Lachnospiraceae > UBA11957. The sequence goes on along the minus strand of CAVCMG010000013.1, from coordinate 25,750 downwards.
AAAAAAAACTGGGAAGAAACCAAGGAAAAGTGGACAAATTACTGGCATCAGAAAAATACAGGGAGACCAGTGATGTGTGTTATCGCCAGAAAGCCTGAGATAGAAGAGACTGCCCAGAAACACTGGGATGAGGCAGATGTCTGCAGAAGTCAAGGGCGGCATCACTGTTTACCGGAACATTTGGTATGCAAGACACCGGAGGAAAAATATCTGGATCCTGAGAAAATCGTCGGACGATACAGACATTTTTGCCAGACACATGAGTTTCTGGCAGAGAGCTTTCCAAACATGCATGTAGATTTTGGCCCCGGATCGTTGGCGGCATATTTAGGATCAGATATAGGGTTTGAGATGGATACTATCTGGTTTAAGGAGTGTGTAGATGACTGGGAAGAGTATCCTGCGCTTGCTTTTGATGAAAATAATAAATGGTTCAGAAAGCATGTAGAGCTTACAAAAAAATGTCTGGAGCTGGCAAAAGACGAATTTTATGTGTGTGTGCCGGATTTGATGGAAGGGTTGGATGTGCTGGCTTCTCTGCGGGGAACATTTAATCTGCTTTACGATGTGACAGATGAGCCTGAGGAAATTGAGAAAAGAGTAAAACAGGTTAATGATCTCTATTTTACTTATTATAATACTTTCTATGATATGGTAAAAAATGAAGCCGATGGAGGAAGTGCCTATATGGTATTCCAGATCTGGGGGCCGGGCAAGACTGCGAAGATCCAATGTGATTTTGGCTCCATGATCTCAGATGAACATTTTTGCCAGTATGCATTGGAGGGACTGAGAAAACAGGCTCAGGGCCTGGATAATGTTGTGTATCATCTGGACGGGAAAGATAATATACGTCATCTTGATTCTGTTTTGCAGATCAAGGAAATCAATGCAATTCAATGGGTACCAGGGGATTATGGACCGGATGGCACCTACGAGGAATGGGACGCAATCTATGATAAGGCTATAGCAGCCGGCCGGTCCATTTGGGTAAAAGTTTATTCCGGCCAGTTTGAGGACTGGGTAAAAAATGCAGACAGGCTAGTAAAGAAGTACGGATCCTCAAGTATTTTCCTGCATTTCCCTGAAATGTCGATGGAAGAAGCGAATACCCTGATGGAATATGCCGAGAAAAACTGGTCTGATGTTGAGGGAACATTTCATAAAAGGGGTGAATGAGTATGGAAGCATATAAGAAGGCTTATCAGAAAAAAGTAAAATTTGTCAGGGCAGAATTGTATGACTGCAAGCCGATTAAGGCACCAAAGGCGTTTTATGATTCCACAGGTGGACCTTTTGATACTGTTCCGATGGATGCATGGCTTGTTCTGTATAATGAAGATGGTGTTTTTGGACAAAGCCCCTGTTCTATGCGTATGGCAGAGTTCCTGAAGACAGTCATCAACGGAGAATGCAGAACCTATGAAGAATGGTACAGGCTTTTGTACTGGCAGATACGTAATTGCGGTTTTTCCAGTGAAGCTGCACTGGAGCTTGGTCGGCTTGATCTGGCTTTTTATGATATTCTGGCTAAGGAAGCCGGTCTGCCTTTACACCGTTTTCTGGGAGGTGACCGAGACTGGGTGAACGTCTATGCAAGCGGCTGTGGTACCAATCTGACATTACAGGAGATGGAGCAGGAGGTTCAATCATATATTGACGCGGGTTATACTATGTTTAAAATGAAAATCGCTACAGATTTTGGAACAAGGCTGGACTGGGATGTGGAGAGAGTACGGATTGTCCGTTCCATGATTGGTGATCAGGCCAGACTGGCATTAGATGCGAATCAGCTGTGGAAGGCAGATCAGGCATTGGATTTTGCCCGAAAGGTAGAAAAATATAATATCGCCTGGCTTGAGGAGCCGGTTCAGTCTTATGACATGACGGAGCTTGCGAAACTGACGAGTGTTTCTCCAATCCCTATTGCGATGGGAGAATCCCCCAGATGTTACTATCCCATGGAATCCTATGTCCGGGCAGGGGTTTCGCAATTGCAGCCGATTCCGACAAATCTGAGTGCGGTAGAAGACTGGATGAAGACCAGAAAACTTGCCAGAGAAAATCAGCTGGAATTTACCTCTGGTGGATATTCACATCTGACGGCTTCCTTTGTGGCTTCCGGTACAGAAGAGGATATGGTAGAATATCTGGTTCCCGTCATGAGACCCTTATATGAAATCATGGAACTTCGACCGGAGGAAAAGGACGGAAAATTTTATCTGCCGGATGAACCGGGTATCTGCATGGCACCAAATATTAAAAAACTGGAACAGGCAGGAATATTTGCGTCCAAAACCTATTATTAAGGAAAATTGTAGATGATCTTCATATAAAAGAGGTATAAGCATGGACAAGTTAGATCAATTACTGGAAAAACTACATAAGAGGGAGCGTATATTTGGCTATACGGCTTATATTCCTGACATATATACCATGGCTGAATATATGCCTGAGGGCGTAGATTATATACTTTTTGACTGCGAACATGGACCTCACGACATAGAATATTATTCGGGGTATTTTACTTTGTGTCGCAGGCTGGATATTCCAACGGTCGTAAGGATTCCTGATGCTGTATATCATTTGGCAGCAAGGGCAATCGACTGTGGGGCAGACGGAATACTGGTTCCGCGGGTTGAGACTGCTGAGCAGGTTCAGGCGGTGGTAGAGGGGATGAGAATGCCGCCATTGGGTAGAAAAGGGTACGGAGGAAAGTTCCTGATGCGTCCGGGGGAATCCATAGATGAATTCAACAAAAGACGCATGTTATGGATTCAGATTGAATCAAGAAAGGGAAGCGAGGCTCTTGAAAATATATTGGATCGCTATGAAGGGCAGATTTCTGCCTGTGTTATCGGTCCATGTGATCTTGCTATCAGCACCACCCGGTCTGAGGAATTTCATGCAGATACTGTAAGGGCACTGGATGAAAAGAATGCTGCTGATGTATTAGCCCAGACAGCAGAATTATGCAGTCAGCACGGTATCTCCTTTGGCAGCTACTGCTTTGATGTAGCAGATGCTTTAAGGTGTATTTCGCGGGGAATGAATCTTACATGGGTAGGTTGTGATGCCAATTTTATGCTTCAGGGCATTCGTGAGGCGGCTGAGAGAATCACCGGAAACTGATGGTCCATCGTTGTTTCCTTTACAGCTGTGGCAGGAGAATAGGGTATAAGAAAAACTTATAATACTGTAGTAAATACGACAAAATATACAGATAGTCCAATTGCTGTTATACTTTAAACAAATAAAGGACGAAGAAGTCTGGAGTTGGGATTTCTTCGCCTTTTTTGTATCTAAATATAAGCTTTTAACCACAGGAGGAAAGAGAAAATGGTACCTTTATTTGCACTTGCCATCGTATTTCTGGTATACGCCGTGGGTGATCTCGTGGCGACCAAAACAAAAGCCATCATATCCATGATGCTGGTCAGCTCAGTCATATTTCTGATCGCATTCTGGTGTGGTCTTCCGGCAACAATTTTTGCAGATTCCGGTCTGCAGGCCTTTGCCAGTGTAACGATCTGTATGTTCCTTGTTCATGTCGGCAGTACAATCAAGATCAAAGACTTTATTCAAGAATGGAAAACAGTACTTCTGGTACTGATCACCACACTGGCGATTGCCTTTGGTACATACTTTATCTGTCGTTTGTTTATGGATAACGATTATGCAGTGGCCGGTTCTCCAGTACTGGCAGGCGCTATGGTAGCTTACCTTGTGATGCAGCAGGCTGCAGAAGCTATCGGCCGTACCGATGTTACGGTATTTGCCCTGATGATCCTGTGTCTGCAGGCTTTTGTCGGTGTTCCGATCGCTTCAAATCTGGCCAAAAAAGAGGGTATGCGTATTCTTGGCGAATGGAAAAACGGTACATACGTGCCGAAAAGCCAGGAAAAAGAGGAGAATACGTTCGGAGGCTTTAAGATTTTCCCGTCTGTACCGGAAAAGTACAACAGCTCCAATCTGATTCTGTTTAAAGTAGCAGCTATCGCATTGATCGCCTACGAGCTTGCACAGGTAACTGGTGTCAATCAGCTGATCTTTGCCCTGATCCTTGGCGTGATCTTCCATGAGATCGGTATTCTTGATGAGGCAGCTCTGACAAAAGCCAACGGTTTCTCGTTCGTTATGGCAGGTGCCCTTTGCAGCGTATTCAGCGGTCTGGCAAATACAACGCCGCAGATGATTCTGGGTATGCTGGTGGATCTGGTTCTTTTAATGCTTGTAGGTGTTGTGATCATGGCAATTGTTGCTATCATCGTAGGTAAATTCCTGCATTTCAGCTGGACAATGTCTATCTGTATGGCAGTTACCGCTCTGTTTGGCTTCCCGGGAACCTATCTGGTCAGCCGTGAAGTATCTGCTGCCTGCGGTGAGACAGAGGAAGAGGTTGAGGTTGTTATGAGCTATCTGATGCCGAAAATGATCATTGCCGGTATTGTTTCTGTATCCATCGTTTCCGGTATTGCCGCCGGTCTGATGAGTGGATGGATGGTATAAAGAGAGTATGACATATACAGCATCTGAACCGTTGCGTTTGGGTGCTGTATGAGCGTAATTCAGGCAACACAAAGGAACGGAGAATACAAAACTATGAAAGAAATGATAGATTTTAAACAGGAAGCCTTGGAGTATCGTGAACAGCTGGTAGAGACAAGACGGCATATCCACAGACATCCGGAGCTTTCTTTTAAAGAGATAAATACAGCAAAGCTGATCCGAGAGCGCCTAAAGGCACTCGATATCCCGATGATGGAAGGCATCAGTGGAAATTCTACAGTAGGTATATTAAAGGGCAGCGAGCCGGGACCGACACTTTTGTTCCGGGCCGACATTGATGCACTGCCGATCACAGAGAATACCGGACTGGAATTTGCTTCAGAAATACCGGGTGTCATGCATGCATGCGGACATGATGCCCATACATCTACGTTGCTGGCCTTTGCTGACTGGATGTCAAAGCACAGAGACCGGATCAGAGGTACAGTTAAGCTGGTATTCCAGCAGGGCGAAGACCAGACACCGGGTGGCGGTAAATTTATCGTGGCTGATGGCGTTTTAAAGGATGTGGATTATGCCTTCGCCTGGCACTGTGCACCGGAGATGAAGGTTGGCGAGCTTTCTGTCAGCGAGGGTCCCCGTACGGCGGCAGTGGAATGTTACCGTATCCGCATACACGGTGTTGGTGGTCACGGAGGCTTCCCGTTTATGGCAGTCGATCCGATCTCCACGGGTGCCGAAATCGTATCGGCCATTAACCAGCTGATCAACTGGACGGTCAGCCCGTTTGAGTCGGCTACACTGACAGTCAGCCGCTTCGAAGCAGGTACAGAGGGCATCTACAATGTCGTCCCGGCAGATGCTGTGCTCGAGGGACACCTGCGTAGCCTGAATAACGACGTGGCCAAACGCCTGCTCGAAAGGATCCAGAAGCTGGCCGAGGGCATCTGCGAGGCCCGTGGCTGCACCTGTGAATTTGAGGTGGAACATGGCTATCCGGCGCTGATCAACAACGAAAAGGTATCCGTATTCTTACGGGAAAAGCTGCAAAAGGCCGGTATGAATGCCAGAAAGACACAGGCCATCATGGGTGCTGAGGATTTCGCCTTCTATACGATGGAGGTGCCGGGCGTGTACTTCAATAGTGGCGTACATAATCCAAATCGCCCGGAAACAGCCTACGCACCGCACAATCCGAAATTCTGCATCGACGAGGATGCCATGGTCTATGCACTGGAGGCAATGCTCAGAATTTATGACGAAATGACGACATCATTTGATTACGAAAAATAATAGTTTCCCCTCTTGACACCACCCCGGCCGTCTCCTATAATGAGCAAAGAAAAGCAATGAAGGAAACAAGTACCCACAGGTTAAACCCACAGAAAGAAGCCGGTTGATGAGAGGCGCGGGCAGAGGTCTATGGCGAATACATTCCGGAGCTTCGCACCGAAAAGAGATGAGTAGGCTGCGACGGAAGTGCCTCCGTTATACGGGCCAGAGTATAGATCGTATGTACTCTATGAGGCAGGGATCGCGAGAAACCTGTGAATAAAGGTGGTAACACGGGATTATAGCCCCGTCCTTTAGTTTGAAAAAACGGAGGACAGGGCTTTTTTAATGATAAAAAGACCGTCTCCGGTAGATGCCCCGCTGCAGGGAACACGAAATAAGGAGGAAACAAAGATGCAGATTTACGAAGAACTCAAAGCAAGAGGTCTGATCGCGCAGGTAACTGACGAGGAGGTTGTGCGCGATCTGGTCAACAATGGGAAGGCAACCTTTTACATCGGTTTCGACCCGACCGCAGACAGCCTGCATGTCGGTCATTTCATGGCGCTGTGCCTGATGAAGAGACTACAGATGGCCGGTAACCGTCCGATCGCGCTGCTGGGCGGCGGTACAGGTATGGTTGGCGATCCGTCTGGTAAGACAGATATGCGTAAGATGCTGACAAAGGAGCAGATCGATCACAATATCGAGTGCTTTAAGAAACAGATGTCCAAGTTCATCGATTTTTCTGAGGGTAAAGCACTGATGATCAACAATGCCGACTGGCTGTTAAAGCTGAATTATGTGGAGCTTCTGCGCGAGGTTGGCCCGCATTTTTCTGTAAACCGTATGCTGACTGCCGAGTGCTACAAGCAGCGTATGGAGAGGGGCTTAAGTTTCCTGGAGTTTAACTACATGATTATGCAGAGCTACGATTTCTATGAGCTGTTCCAGCGCTACGGCTGCAATCTGCAGTTCGGCGGTGATGATCAGTGGAGCAATATGCTGGGTGGTACGGAGCTGATCCGTCGTAAGCTGGGCAAGGATGCTTCTGCCATGACGATCAACCTGCTTCTGAACTCTGAGGGAAAGAAGATGGGTAAGACCGAAAACGGCGCTGTGTGGCTGGATCCGGAGAAAACGTCTCCATTTGAGTTCTATCAGTACTGGAGAAATGTGGCTGATGCGGACGTCCTGAAATGTATCCGTATGCTGACATTCCTGCCGCTGGAAGAGATCGACAAGATGAACGACTGGGAAGGCAGCCAGCTGAATGTGGCAAAGGAGATCCTGGCGTATGAGCTGACTAAGCTGGTTCACGGTGAGGAAGAGGCTGAAAAGGCGCAGGCAGCGGCAAAAGCGCTGTTTTCTGCAGCCGGTGATTCTGAACATATGCCGACAGCGGAGATTTCTGCTGAGGATTTCAAGGACGGTGCGATCGATATGATCACTCTGGTACATCAGTCAGGCTTATGTGCAACACGTTCTGAGGCACGCAGAAATATCCAGCAGGGCGGTGTTTCTGTGGATGGTGAGCAGGTGAAGGATATCGCTAAGACGTTCCCGATGGAGACGTTTAAGGATGGGCTGATCGTGAAACGTGGTAAGAAGAATTTCCGCAAAGTTTTTGTAAAATAAAATGTAGGTTGTGAGGGACAAAAAACACCCTGGGAAAGTCAGCAACTGACTTTCCCAGGGTGTTTTTTGGTAAACGTATAAAACTCTCACACCATTCTCACATCTTTTTCATCGTTTGTTCACAGTTTTCCCGGATACTGGAACACAGAAAATGCAGGAAAATGATGTGCAGGAGGTTAAGATGCAGGGCAAAGTTAATAAGAAGAAAATCATAAAGATTGCTGTGATCGCGGGTGTTGTGGTGATCGTGCTGGCCGGGGGCGGTACGGTGATCGCGGGGAAGGTGAAGACCCGGACGGCTACGGAGAGTGTGGCAGATACGAACCGGAGCTATGAAGTAAAGACGGGGACGATCAGTACAACGGTGTCCGGGACGGGAACGCTGGCGGCGGATGATGTGCAGAATATCGATGTGTTATCGCTTTTGACGGTGGATAAGGTCTATGTAGAGGCCGGAGATACGGTGAAAGAAGGGGATCTGCTGGCTACGGTGGATTCGGTTTCGGTGAAAACGGCACTGCAGACGTTACAGAGTCAGCTGTCGTCACTGGACAGTCAGATCGAGGATGCGAAGGATGATGCTGTGAGTACGAAGATCAAATCCAGCGTATCCGGCCGTGTGAAGAAGATTTATGCAGCAAAGGGGGACGGTGTAACCGGTGTGGTGCAGGAAAATGGTGCACTGGCGCTGATTTCACTGGATGGCAAGATGGCTGTGGAGATCGAGTCGTCGTCGGATGTCTCTGTCGGGGATGATGTGACGGTGACACTGGCGGACGGTTCGACAGCAGATGGTACGGTGGAATCAGTCAGTGGCTCCAAAGTGATCGTTACGATGACAGATAATGGACCGGCCTATGGTGAGGAGGTCACGGTGAGTCAGAATGGTACGGTGCTCGGTACGGGTACGCTGTATATTCACAGTGAGCTTGCAGTCACAGGGTATACGGGTACAGTATCTTCCGTTTCGGTGAAGGAAAATCAGAAGGTTAGCGATGGCACAGTGCTGTTTAAATTAAAGGATACCGGAAAGACAGCAACGTACGAAAAGCTGGTGGCAGAGCGGGCCGAGGTTGCCGATGCACTGAGCCAGGTGGTGGCGCTGTATCAGGATCCGAACCTGTATGCAGAGTTTTCCGGTACAGTGCAGAGTGTAAACTGTGAGGATGCCGAGCTGGTGACGGAGGAGGCTTCGACAGCAGATACCGAAACAGCACAGGATACTGGTGCGTCAGCTGAAACGAAAACGGAAACATCAAGTGCGGAAAAGGTGCAGGACAGCAGTGCAAAGACAGGCACAGACAGTACTGCCGCAGCATCTGATACGGCAACGACCGGCAGTGGGGTGAAAGGCACGGCAGCACAGAGTATGACGCAAAGCAGTGAGGGTGGCTTTGTCAGTCTTGGCTGTTCGACGGTTTCCGGCGGCTTTGTGCAGGTGAGTGCGGATACGACGACGCAGAGTGCCGTGGAGACACAGACAGCCGCAGATAACAGCGGTCAGCAGCAGACAACGGAAAAAGCATCGGAGAGCGCTGCAGGAGAGACTGGCAGTGGCAGCAGTACAGGAAGCAATGCGGACAATACCGGCAGTGGAAACAGTACAGATAACAATGGAGACAACACCGGCGGCGCAGCAGACACCACAGCGGACACAGTTGTATCCTCTCTGCAGGCTGTGACAGTAACGGCTCCGGTCACCGGAAGCGCCGTGCAGTCGGAGATTTCTTCCGGCACAGGCTACAGTGTATCGATCAGCTGGAATCCGGCAGCATCCGGAACATATGCTGCCGGTACGGCATACACGGCAACTTTGACGTATAAGGCGTCAGATGGATACTGTTTTGACGGAAATCTTGCAGAAAGTTACCTAAAGAGTGTGACCGCGGACAAGGCAGAGACAAAAGCAGAAGTATCTGCAGATGGAAAAACATTGACAATTACGGCAGCTTTTGCTGCAACTGCACAGAATACGCAGACAGAACAGAGTGGGGCATCAGGACTTACCGGACAGACAAGGGGAATCCAGATGAGCGGCGGCGGTATGTCGGGCAGTGCATCCGGCGGTTACCGCGTATCGTCTGCGAGTGCCGCTTCGGACAGCACAACAACGGACAGTGAAGCGGAAACGGAAAATCTCAACAGCTATACGGCGACAACGACAGCTTTTACGATTTCCAGGGATGAAAAGATGTGTGTCACCATGAGCGTGGATGAGCAGGATATCCTGAATCTTTCTGTCGGTCAGACCGCGGAGGTGACGCTGGATGCCGTGGATGGCGAGACTTTTGAAGGTACGGTAACTGCGGTCAATACAGTTTCGAGTGAAGCGTCCAATGGTGTGACAAAGTATACGGCAGAGGTGAGTCTGGATAAGACAGATCAGATGCTTTCCGGTATGAATGCTTCGGTCGTTGTGACGGTATCCTCTGCAGAAAACTGTCTGATCATTCCGGAGGCAGCCCTGCAGGAGGATGGCAACAAGACAACGGTTTATACAACCTATGATGCGTCCACCGGTACCTATGGTGGTGAAACGGAGGTTACAACGGGAGTTTCAGACGGTACGAGTGTAGAAATCACAGAGGGTCTGTCGGAAGGCGATACGATCTATTACAGCTATACCGAGAGCAGTTCGGACAATATGAGCTTTGGAGGCTTTATCATGGACATGGGCAATGGGCAGATGCCCGGTGGCGGTGCTTCGGACGGACAGGACAGATCTGGCGGCAATGGTAACGGTAACGGCCCGCAGGGTGGACCCGGCGGTGGTGACAGACAGTAAGGAGGCCGTATGATCAGATTAACAGATATCTCCAAGGTCTATACGATTGGCGGAGAAGAGGTGCATGCACTGGATCATGCCTCCCTGCATGTGAAAAAGGGTGAGTTTGTCGGCATTATCGGCCCGTCCGGCAGTGGAAAGTCTACGTTGATGAATATTATCGGCTGCCTGGACCGTCCGGACAGCGGGGAGTACCTGCTGGACGGCGTGGCGATTGAGAAGTACACGGAAAAGGAGCTGACAGCTGTACGAAACAAAAAGATCGGGTTTATTTTTCAGAGCTTTAACCTGATCGGCAAGCTAACGGCGGAGGAAAACGTGGAGCTGCCGCTGATCTATCAGGGCGTGAAGCGCGAGGAGCGTCAGGAGCGTGTCCGGGAAGCACTGGAGCGTGTGGATCTGTGGAAGCGGGCAAAGCACCGTCCGGTACAGCTTTCCGGCGGCCAGCAGCAGCGTGTGGCGATCGCCCGGGCGCTGGTCACGCGGCCTTCACTGTTTCTTGCGGATGAGCCGACCGGAAATCTGGACTCCCATACCGGGGAGGATATCATGCAGATCTTTCACGAGCTGCATGCGCAGGGAAATACGATCGTGCTGATCACGCATGACAATGAGGTGGCGGCGCAGGCGGCCCGGAGGATCCAGATCCGTGACGGTCATGTAAGGGAGGTGGAGTAGATGGTATTTCAGTCTGTAAAGATGGCGTGGAAGTCCATCGCTTCCAATAAAATGCGCTCGTTTCTGACGATGCTTGGTATTATCATCGGCGTGGTCTCACTGGTCGTACTGGTTTCGCTGGTCAGCGGGGCAACAACGTCGGTGACAGACGAGATCAACAGTCTGGGCAGCAATCTTCTGACAGTTACGATCTCGGATGATAAGGGAAAGCCTATGACATTGTCGGATGTGGATGCTCTGATGGATGAGGAAAATATTGCGCTGGCAGCGCCGGGAGCGTCGCTGAATGTTACCGGAAAGTACGGCAGCACGAGCGATTCTGTCATGGTAACGGGAACAACAGCTGCGTACAGTACGATCCAGGGGCTTCAGCTGAAATATGGCCGTTTCTTAAAGAGAACCGATGTCGAGCAGGCCAATTATGTAGCGGTGGTCAATTCGACACTGGCCGAGGAGCTGGTGGGGTATACCTCCTGTGTGGGGCAGACCGTATCGTTTAACGGAATGCATTTTACGATCATAGGGGTGCTCGATGATGACGACAGCTCCTCACTGACATCTATGATGGGAGATCAACTGATCGCCTATATCCCCTACACCACAGCGATCCGTGTGTCAAACAGCGTGAGTACAAAGGTGACCTCCTTCTATGTGACATCCACCAGCGAGGACAGTATGGATGCGACGGAACAGACGGTGAAGCAGCTTATGATGGAACGGTTTAATGAGGATGAAGATGCCTTTTCCATTACAAATCAGTCGGAGATCATGGATGCATTGAGCTCAGTAACCGGTACATTAAGTCTGTTACTGGGCGGTATTGCAGCGATCAGCCTGCTGGTAGGCGGTATCGGCATCATGAATATTATGCTGGTATCGGTAACAGAGCGTACCAGAGAGATCGGTATCCGTAAAGCGATCGGTGCCGGCCGGGGAACGATCATGCTGCAGTTTTTGATCGAGGCGCTGACAATCAGCCTTCTGGGCTGCCTGATCGGTATCGGTCTGTCGGGGGCGATCCTTGCCATTGTCAATGTGGTTGGCGGTGTATCGTATGGATTGAACAGTACGGTAGTGATGATCTCCATCCTTTTTTCGATGGGAATCGGCGTCCTTTTCGGGCTGTATCCGGCCAATAAGGCGGCAACGATGCTGCCAATCGATGCGCTGCGCTTTGAGGGGTGATATACGGGCAAGGCACAGAACGCAAGATATGTTAAAACATGTAAAAGATATGCAGAACACCGGATTATCTTTACGGTGCTCTGCATATGAAAAAAGACCGGTAGATTTTTTTCGTGTGTTCTGCGCATTCACAGGATATGCAAAAACGATTATCTGCAACAGATGCAAAAAAATTCAAAAAATGATTGACACCGGCGGGACACGCTGATATAATAACAAGCGTCTCAAAAATGAATATTGCAGGTGTGGTTCAATGGTAGAACATCAGCCTTCCAAGCTGAGAACGTGAGTTCGATTCTCATCACCTGCTCTTTGTGCGCGAGTGGCTCAGTGGTGGAGTATCGCCTTGCCAAGGCGAGGGTCGCGGGTTCGAATCCCGTCTCGCGCTTTTTTATTATATAACAGCGGGATACTGGCTGGTGAGCAGATCGCAGAGATATACCGTATCTGGCATAATCTGCGGGGTTAGTACATCGGTAGTACAGGGCCTTCCCAAGGCTCGGAGGCGGGTTCGACTCCCGTACCCCGCTTCTTAAAACCCTTGATTTTTCAAGGGTTTTTCTTTTTGTGGTCAAACAGAATTTTCAGATTTTATATAATATCCGGACGTCCGATCATGGCATAAGCCATGGTCTTTTTCTTTGCATAAAATAAAATAGAACGGAAAGAAAAAGGGAGAAAACAGCGATGACCGATGCGCCGACGATGCAAAACCCGCCAGCTACAGAGAAAAAGACCGGCAAAGGGCTGGCAGCCTATGTGACCGGCAAGCTGGGAACACCCTATTTTTATGGTGCGGAGATGGAGGAACTGACCGAAGACCTTATGCAGCGGATGCACCGGGAATACCCGGAAGTGGTGACGGAGAAGTATATGAGAGAAGCCCGCAAAATGCAGCTTGTGGGAAAGGTCTGCTGCGACTGTTCCAGCCTAATCGGCGCGTACCGTTGCAGGTATGACAATTCCGGTCAGCTGTATACGCAGGCAAAGAAGCGATTGCCGATCGAAGAATTGAAAGACTTTGCCGTGGGCACAGTGCTGTGGCGTCCGGGGCATGTGGCAGTATTTACCGGGAATGCAAATGGTGTGGCATATTGTATTGAAGCCAGAGGTCTGAATTACGGCTGCGTAAAGTCAGAGGTGAAGGGACGAGGATTTATGTATGGTCTCACATTTTCTGATCTGGACTATGTGTGAAACATCGGCTGGCAGAGCTTTTATGAAGAGAAGGATAACATTGTCAACCTGTAAAGGCTGTTTTGTATGTATGCAGGCATGGACGATGACTCGTTCCCTGTGTAAAACAGGACAGCGCACAAGCCATGCACTGTCCTGTGATATCGTGTATAGGCAAAGGGTACGCTGCCTGTGTCATAGATATGGAGGATACGGTCAAAAGAGCCTCGGTTTAAGGCCTCGTCTTTTTCATCATGAACAATCTCAACAAAAACTAAAATTGAAAGTATTATACTCTTTTTTGAACGGTTAGAAAATGGGAAAACAGTGGTTTTGTAAAGAAAATAGATTAGAGACGCAAAATGCCTAAATCAACAAAAAAAAACTGAATTTTTGGGTAAAATCCGTAAAAACCATGAAAAAAAACAGGAGTAGAGAAAAAATGCCCAACTCTCCTGCTTTTTTTTGGTTGAATTTTACCTGTTTTTGCAAAAAATATACATGACATACACACGGATTTTACTTATTATATATAGTAGAAGTTCACAAAGGACTAAGGAGAAAAACGTATGTATGCGATGATTACAGAATTGCTCAGCGGACTGGCCCTGTTCCTGTTCGGTATGAAATTCATGAGCGAGAGTCTGCAAAAAGCAGCCGGTGAAAAACTCAGAGGTATCTTAAACTCCGTTACCAAGAATAAGATTACAGCTGTTTTGTTTGGTGCGTTATTTACAGCAGTCATCCAGTCGTCCGGTGCGACGACCGTTATGGAGGTCAGCTTTGTCAATGCCGGTATTATGACGTTGGAGAAGTCGGTCGGTATCACCTTTGGTGCCAATATCGGTACGACGATCACATCCCAGCTGGTTTCTCTGAAGCTGACGGCAGTAGCGCCCTTTATCATTTTTATCGGTGCTGCAATCATTATGTTTGGTAAAAGGCCGTTTCTTCGTAAAGTGGCAGAGGTTATTTTTGGCTTCGGTGCATTGTTCCTGGGTATCAACTTCATGACAGGTGCACTTGGATCCCTGCAGGATTTTCCAACAATAATGGAGATCTTTGCCCGCCTGGAGAATCCGGTCATTGCCGTGCTTGTCGGCTTTATTCTGACAGTGATCGTACAGAGCTCATCTGTTACAGTCAGCGTGCTGGTACTTCTGGCTGACTCCGGTCTGGTAGGCCTGGCTGCATGTATTTACTTTATCCTGGGTGCCAATATCGGTTCCTGTACGCCAGCGGTCATGGCAGCCATGAATGCCAACAGGGATGCCAAGAGAACTGCTTTGGTTCACGTCCTGTTTAACGTTGTGGGTCTGATTGTTATTTCGTTCATTATGCTTTTCGCCAAAGATCAGGTGATCAATGGTATCGCAGCAATCAACGGTGCAGACAATTACAAGCGTTTTGTAGCCAATGCGGATACGATCTTCAAGATCTTCCAGTGTATCATCCTTCTGCCGGTATCCAACCAGCTGCTGGCCCTTGTGCGTAAGCTGATCCCGGACGGTACGGCTGCAGGTGACAGTCTGGACGAGAAGAAGCTGCTCTATATCGGCCGTAATAAGAAGTTCGTGGAGTCCACAGCGCTGATCGATACGGTACAGGAGATCGAGCGTATGGCGCATATGGTACAGGAGAATCTGGAGCTGGCCAGAGATGCGCTGCTCTACGATGAGCTGGATAACAGTGAGATTATCCGTAAGAGAGAGAGCTACATCGACTATCTGAGCCATGCGATCACAGAGTTCCTGGTGGAGACGAACAAATATCAGCTGCCGTTGTCGGATGCGGCGCGTATCGGTGGTCTGTTCCATGTGGTCATCGACATCGAGCGTATCGGCGACCATGCGGTTAATATTCTGGAATCTGCCGAGAAGAAGCGAGACAGCCGCATCAAGTTTACCGATGAGGGCCGGGATGAGATGATCGATATCTTTTCCAATGTTACCGATATTTACGATGCAGCGATCAAGATGTTTACCACAGAGGATGAATCTCTGCGGAAGAAGATTGATGAGCTGGAAAATATGATCGATGACAAGCAGATCGAATACCAGGAGGGTCATGTACGCCGTATGTCCATGGGCAAATGTTCGATCGAGGCCGGCCTGATCTTTACTGATCTTCTGATCGGTCTGGAGCGTATCGGCGATCATGCCGAGAATATAGCTTATTCTGTTGTGGAAAATGAGAAGTCGTCGGGAGAACTTGACGATTGATAAGAGAAAGATTATGATGGTTCGTGACGGATATGTTGCGATCGGAGGCTGCCGCAGATCTGTGGCAGCCTTCTTTTGCCTTAGCATATAAAAGAAAGCTCCGGTGGAGGTTTCTTTTATTATGCAGGAAACTGTGTAAAATACAGCTTAAAAGATAAAAGAAACGAGGACAATGTCATATGGAAAGAAAAAATGCATGGACCGGATACAATGAGACGCAGCTGGCGGAGCTGGAAGCTCTGGCAAAGGATTACAGAAGCTATCTGGACAACGGCAAAACCGAGCGGGAGTGTGTTACCGAGTCTGTAGCGCTGGCAAAGGCAGCGGGCTACCGTGATCTGGAAGAGGTGATCGCAGCAGGCGATACCTTAAAGGCCGGTGACAAGGTGTATGCTGTCAACATGAAAAAGGGTCTGGCACTGTACCATATCGGTACAGGCAGCATGGAGCAGGGTATGCGTATTCTGGGTGCCCACATCGATTCCCCGAGACTGGATCTGAAGCAGAATCCGCTGTTTGAGGATACCGAGATGGCGCTTTTGGATACCCATTATTACGGTGGTATCAAGAAATACCAGTGGGTAACGATTCCGCTGGCACTGCACGGTGTGGTGGCAAAGAAGGATGGTTCTGTGATCGAGCTGGCCATCGGTGAAAAGGACGACGATCCGGTTATGTGCATCAGCGATCTGCTGATCCATCTGGCAGGAGAGCAGATGGACAAAAAAGCCAGCAAGGTCATCGAAGGTGAAAATCTGGATGTCCTGATCGGCAGCCGCCCGTTAAAAAGCGAGGACGACAAGGAGATCAAGGATGCCGTCAGTGCCTACGTGCTGAAGCTTCTGAAGGACGAGTATGGTATGGAAGAGGAGGATTTCCTTTCCGCAGAGATCGAGGTCGTACCGGCCAACAAGGCAAGAGACTGTGGTCTGGACCGCAGTATGGTTCTGGCGTATGGACAGGATGACCGTATCTGTGCCTATACGTCTCTGTTGGCTATGCTGGAGGCCGAAACCCAGGAAAAGACACTGTGCTGTCTGCTGGTGGATAAGGAAGAGATCGGCAGTGTTGGCGCTACCGGTATGCAGTCCGCATTCTTTGAGAATGCCACGGCAGAGGTGATGAACTGCATGGGCGTATACAGTGAGCTGGCTGTACGCCGCTGTCTGAGAAACTGCGCAATGCTGTCCAGCGATGTCAGCGCAGCTTACGATCCGAATTTTGCCGGCTGCTTTGAGAAGAAAAATGCAGCGTATTTTGGCCGTGGTCTGGTTATTAACAAATACACCGGTGCACGCGGTAAATCCGGTTCCAACGATGCTAATGCAGAGTATGTAGCCCAGATCCGCCGGATCTTTGACGAGAACGGCGTGGCCTTCCAGACCGCAGAGCTGGGTAAGGTAGACATTGGCGGCGGCGGAACGATCGCCTATATTTCTGCGCTGTACGGTATGAATGTTATTGACAGTGGTGTAGCTCTTTTGAATATGCACGCACCGCAGGAGATCGCCAGCAAGGCAGATATCTACGAAGCGAAAAAGGGCTATGCGGCTTTCTTAAAAGAAGCATAAGACTTTGATACGCTTAAGCTCCGACGCTGTAACACCGGAGCAAAACCAGCCGGCTGTCCGGGCGATACGTCCGGTGGCCGGCTTTTTAAAGGACAGGACGAAAAAGGAAAATATCCAAACAACGAGGAGAACATCTATGAAAGCTGTACTGGCGGCAGTCAATGCCAAATATATTCATTCCAATCTGGCCGTCTACTGCCTGAAGGCATATGCAAAGCAGCAGGGCGAAGAGGTGACGCTGCGGGAATATACAATCAACCAGAATCTGGAGGAGATTTTAAAAGGACTGTATCAGGAACAGCCGGACTTTCTGGCGCTGTCCTGCTATATCTGGAATATTTCCATGGTAAAGGAGATCGCCGCCGAGCTGCATAAGATTCTGCCAGAACTGCCGATCTGGGTGGGAGGTCCAGAGATATCCTACAATGCCGGGCGCTTCCTTACAGAGAATCCCTGGGCCAGCGGCGCGATGCGGGGTGAGGGAGAACAGACCTTCACCGAGCTTTTGCAGATGATGCAGGGAAAAAAGGCCAGAGAAGAGATTCTGGGTATCAGCTTTCGCACAGAAGATGGGGAAATCTGTCACAATCCGGATCGGCCGACCATGGATCTGTCGAAGGTGCCGTTTCCGTATGAGGATATGACGGGATTTGAGAATCGTATCATCTATTACGAATCGAGCCGTGGCTGTCCGTTTTCCTGCAGCTACTGTCTTTCTTCCATAGATAAGCGGCTGCGTTTCAGGGATCTGTCGCTGGTACTGCCGGAGCTGCAGTTCTTTCTGGACAGGTGCGTGCCGCAGGTGAAATTTGTGGATCGTACCTTTAACTGCAGTCATGCCCACGCCAAGGCGATCTGGAAATATCTGATCGAGCATGACAATGGCGTGACAAATTTCCATTTTGAGGTGGCGGCGGATCTTCTCGACGAGGAGGAGATCGCGATGATCGGCACAATGCGGCCCGGGCTGATTCAACTGGAGATCGGCGTGCAGTCTACGAATCCGCAGACGATCGAAGAGATCCACCGGAAGATGGATTTTGCAAAGGTCAGCGATATCGTATCTCGTATCCGCAGTGTCCGCAATATCCATCAGCATCTGGATCTGATCGCCGGACTGCCGTATGAGGATATCGAAAGCTTTCAGCGTTCCTTTAACATGGTCTATGCCCTGCAGCCGGATCAGCTGCAGCTGGGCTTTCTGAAGGTGTTGAAGGGCTCGTATATGTACAACAGGGCTGAAAGCTACGGCTGTGTCTATACCGACCGTGAGCCGTATGAGGTACTGTATACCCGGTGGCTGTCCTTTGGGGATGTGCTGCGGCTCAAGCGTGTGGAGGAGATGGTGGAGGTCTATTACAATTCAGCACAGTTTGTCCGGACACTGCCGGTATGCATGGAAAGCTTTCCGGACGCTTTCACCTTCTTTGACCGGCTGGGAGATTTTTATGAAGAAAAGGGCTATTTTGGTATTGCCCATACCCGGATCCGCCGCTATGAGATCCTGCTGGAATTTATGGAAGCGCAGCCGGAGAAGAAGCATACGATGGATGCCTACCGGGAGTGGATGCTTTTTGATCTCTATCTGCGGGAAAATATGAAGACCAGGCCGGCATGGGGCAGGGATCTGACACCGTACAAGTCGCAGTTTCGCCTGTTTTATCAGGAAGAGGAAGAAGCAAGGCGGTATCTGCCGGAGCTTTCCGGAAGGGATTCGAGGCAGCTGGCAAAGATGACGCATATCGAGGTATTCGGGGAAATATTTACCGAAGAAACAAAGATCCTGTTTTCCTACGAGAACAGGGATCCGTTAAGCCACAGTGCGCGCTGGCAGCGCATTGACAGGACAGGAGAAGCGTAAGATGGAAAACTATATTGTGGTCGATCTGGAAACGACAGGATTGACACCGAAGCGGGACAGGATTCTGGAAATTGGCGCATGGAAGGTGGAAAAGGGGGCTATTACGGCACAGTTTCACTGTATGGTCGATCCCTGTATGCGGATTCCGGAGCGGATCACCGCGCTGACCGGGATCACGGATGATATGGTGGAGGGACAGCCAAAGATCGCTGAGGCGATCCGGCAGTTTCTGGATTTCGCCGGTGAGCTGCCGCTTCTGGGACATAATCTGCAGTTTGACTATGCGTTTCTGGTGCATGCTGCCGTGAATGAGGGGATCAGCTTTTCCCGGTCCGGGGCAGATACGTTAAAGATCAGCCGCAAGGTACTGGCGGATCTGCCAAGCCGCCGCCTGGGCGATCTGTGTACCTATTACGGGATTCCCCAGAAGCGTGCACACCGGGCGGATGAGGATGCCTATGTGACGGCACTTTTATATGAAAAGCTGAAGGAACAGTTTAAAGAGGCCGGTCCGGAGCTTTTTGCCCCTGCGCCCATGGTGTACAAGGCAAAAAAGCAGCAGCCGATCACAAATGCACAAAAAGGATACTTGAATGATTTGCTGAAATATCATACAATAAAATGTGATATGCAGATCGACAGCTTGACAAAGAGTGAGGCGTCCCGCCTGATCGACGGGATCATTCTGCAATATGGACGCATTATGCATTAGACGTATGTCCGGGAGGTATATTATGAAAAAAAGAGAAAAGACAAGACGTATCATTGCCGGAACGATCGCTATCTTACTGATCGCAGCGATGATCGTACCGATGGTTTTACAGTATCTGGTTTGATTTACAGGGGTATAAAAATGATAACAGACAGAAAAAAGGGGCGTATATTTGCCGCCTTTGTGCTGGCCTGCGGGCTTATGGGAGGTGTGCAGATGGCACAGGCTTCCGCTTTGCAGATGCCGGAGAGCACAGGTGAGGCAGTACAGGCATCCGCTGTGACGTCAGAGACAGAGGAGACGGCACAGGAAAGCACGACAGATACAGCCTCTGCGACGGGTGAGACGCAGAGTGCGGATACAAAACAACAGGATACAGTGGCGGACGGGCAGATCCTGAGCGGCGTACATATTGGTGAGGTGGATGTTTCCGGTATGACGGCCGCAGAGGCCAGCGCGGCTGTGGAGCAGTATGTAGATGAAAAAAAGAGCTATCTGATGACGCTGGATATCGGGGACACAAAGATCACAGCAACGACAGGGGATGTCGGTCTGTACTGGGGCAATACGGATGTGGTAAACCAGGCAGTCACTCTGGGAAAAGAGGGCAATGCCGTACAGCGTTTCAAGATCAAAAAGCAGCTGGACAAGGGCAGCTATACCTTTGACCTCGACTATGCGCTGGCAGATGAGGCAGCTAAAAGCTTTCTTGAGGAACGATGTGTGCCGGAGTGCGACAAGGATCCGCAGGAGCCGACCTTTGATATGTCGGGCGGTTCCTTAACCGTAGTGGACGGCCAGAATGGCTGTACGCTGAAGGTGGACGAGTCGGTCGAAGCGATCCGCAGCTATCTGACGGACGGCTGGGACGGCGGTGCCGGAACGATTACGATGGTGTATGATGTGACGGAGCCGAGCCATACGACGGATGAGCTGTCTTCCGTAAAGGATATTCTCGGCAAGGCGAGTACAGACTATTCCAAGTCCAGCAAGTCCCGTTCGACCAATATCTCGACAGCGGCCAAGCTGATCAACGGTACGGTGCTGTATCCGGGAGATACCTTCTCCACACTGGATACGATCACGCCGTTCTCCGAGGAAAACGGTTATGCGCTGGCCGGATCCTATGCCAACGGTACGACGACGGAGACCTTTGGCGGTGGTATCTGTCAGGTGTCCACGACACTGTACCTGGCGGTGCTGCGGGCCGAGCTTGAGGTGACCGAGCGGAAGAATCATTCGATGCTGGTCAACTATGTCAAGCCGTCCATGGATGCGGCAATCGCAGAGTCCAGCGGCAAGGATTTTAAATTCAAGAACAATACAGACCATCCGGTCTATATTTATATGGTGGCGTACAACGGTACGCTGGCAGCCAGAGTCTACGGTGCGGAGTACCGGGATTCCAACCGGAAAGTTACCTATGAAAGTGTCACTTTAAGCACAGAGGAAGCTACGACAACGATCAAGACAAGCTCTGCCTACAATGTGGGTGTGATCAACCGTACCCAGTCGGCCCATCAGGGCTGCTCTGCAGAGCTCTACAAGGTCGTGACAGTCAATGGCAAGGAAGAAAGCCGGGAGCGCGTCAATACGAGCCATTACGCGAAATCGGACGGCCTGATCGAGGTCGGCACGGCGGGGGCAAGCTCAGCTGTGACTTCAGAACTGGCAAAAGCGGCGGCAACGGGCGATCTGAGCCAGGTCAAGGCCGTTCTGGCTTCTATCGGAAAATAAAGGAAAACGTGTGTGGCCTGCAAACATGCAGGCCGTATCGGATAAACGAATCTGACAGACGAGGAGACTATATGAAAATCGGTAAACTGCCGGAGCAGATGCTTGTCCGCTCCGTATTGAAACAGGCAAAACACAGAAGAGATGAGGTACTGGTAGGCCCGGCAGTCGGACAGGACTGCGCGGTCATGGAGCTTGGCCCGGATGAGGTCTTTGTCATGTCCTCCGATCCGATCACTGGTACAGTCAAGGATATCGGCAGTCACGGCATCCATGTGACAGCCAACGATCTGGCAGCTTCCGGCGCGGAGCCGGTGGGCGTGATCCTGACAGTGCTTCTGCCGGAAGATATCGAGGAAGAACAGATCCGTAAGATGATGCAGGACGCCGAGCGCACCTGTAAGGAGCTAAACATGGAGATCATGGGTGGCCATACAGAGATTACCAATGTTGTGCGGCAGCCGCTTCTGACCGTCACTGGCGTGGGCAAGACAAAGAAAAAGGATCTGCTGACTACGATGCAGGTGCATCCGGGACAGGATATCGTTGTGACAAAATGGATCGGTCTTGAGGGAACATCGATCCTGGCAAAGGAAAAGGAAGAAGAGTTGTCCAGACGCTTTAATCCTGAGCTGATCCATACGGCACAGGATTTTGACCAGTATCTGTCCGTCGTGCAGGACGCAAAGATCGCGCATGCGTTTGGTGTCAGTGCGATGCATGATATTACCGAGGGCGGCGTGTTCGGCGCTTTGTGGGAGATGGCAGAGGGATCCGGTGTGGGTCTTGATGCCGATCTGAAGGCTATCCCTATCCGGCAGGAAACAGTGGAGGTCTGTGAGTATTTTGGTCTGAATCCGTACCAGATCATGTCCAGTGGTTCCATGATGATCGCCACAGACGACGGTCACGGGCTGGTGATGGCACTGAAGCAGGCAGGCATCCATGCTGCCGTGGTAGGCAGAGCGACAGACGGCAATGACCGTGTACTGCGAAACGGCGAGGATGTCCGGTATCTGGACAGACCGCAGACTGACGAATTATACAAGGTGATGGGATAATGGCAAAGTTTAATATTGTACTATTTGAACCGGAAATACCGGCAAATACAGGAAATATCGGGCGTACCTGCGTGGCGACCGATACGAGGCTGCATCTGATTGAACCGCTCGGCTTCCAGCTGACCGAAAAGCAGCTCAAAAGAGCGGGTATGGACTACTGGCAGTATCTGGATGTGACCCGCTACGATAATTTTGAGGATTTTCTGCAGAAGAATCCCGGGGCACATATTTACATGGCCTCTTCCAAAGCGCAGAAGATGCACACCGAGGTGGAATACGAGGATGGCTGTTTTATCATGTTTGGTAAGGAAAGCGGCGGTATCCCCGAGGAGATCCTGTTGGAGCATCAGGAGGATGCGATCCGTATCCCGATGATCGGTGAGACGAGATGCTTAAATCTCGGCAATTCCGTGGCGGTGATCCTTTACGAGGCGCTCCGGCAGCATAATTTTGAGGGATTCAGAACCAGCGGTGAGCTGACAAAATACAAATGGACATAAAAGGACTTCGGAAACGACGAGCAGTATTGCGGCTGGTCTTTCCGAAGTCTTTTTTACGCTTTAGCAAAGTAAAAGAACAATGCAAAAGAGAATTGCTGCGTTGATGAAACAAAGATGCTCTGGATAAAACGTGTTTAAATGGAACAGAATACATCACAGGAGGAAAAGATGATGAGAGAAAAAATAGTACATGTATTGCGGGATTACGGGATCATACTGCTGGGCAGCTTCCTGTATGCGCTGGCCTTTGACTGGCTGTTTGTGCCGAACAATATCGCCATGGGCGGATTCACGGGTTTGTCCCAGACGGTAAACCTGCTGGTACCGGCAATTCCGATTGGTGGAATGGTAGCCGCATTGAATATTCCGCTGTTTCTTCTGGGCATCCATTATCAGGGAATCGGCCTGCTGATTTCTTCTGTGTTTGCTATGGCGACAAGCTCTGTGTTTATTGATATATTGCCGGGGTTTATTACTTTTACACCAATGGATGATAAACTGGCCGCCTGTATTTTCGGCGGTGTTCTTGCCGGTGCAGCGCTGGGGATGATGCTCTGGGTCGGCGCGACCACAGGCGGAACGGAGCTGGCCGCAAGTCTGTTAAAGAGAAAGTTTCACCATATTTCGATTGGAAAGATTTGTCTGGTTATCGATTTTATGATCATTGCTTTTTATGCGCTGGTCATGCGGGCTTTTAATGAGGCAATCTATGCGATCATTGCGTTGTTTATTATGAGCTATGCGATGGATTTTGTGATCTATGGACGGAAGAACTCAAAAGTGGCCTGTATTATCACGGATAAGGGTGAGGATCTGATGCAGGAGCTTCTCTTGCTGGATCTTGGTGTGACAGAGATCACCGGGCGCGGCGGTTTCAGCCAGCATGAGAAGAAGGTGCTGATCTGCGCTTTCAAACCTGGAAAGATCGCCATGATCAAGAGCTCTGTTATTAAGTATGATCCGGATGCATTTGTTATTGTATGCGACGCACAGGATGTATTCGGGGAAGGATTCGACCAGTGTAAACTAAATAGTTTATAAAATGGAGAGAATAGTATAAAAGACTTATAAGTATTTTTTATATGAGGGTTAGAACTTCTTTCAGAAATAATGCTATTCATTGTAGCAATAAACAGGCCCGCGGCTGTGGGTTTCGGGGATAAGGGGTGGATATATCTGCGGGCAAACGATTCAAAGTGCGCTTTTAGCCTGTATGAAATCCAGCGTCTACGGAGACTTATGCGCGAGCCCGATTTAGCGAGCGCATTAGTCGTAGTTGACGATTAGTTCAGGCAGGCGTTGCACTTGTTTGCCCGCAGATATATCCACCCCTTATCCCCGAAACCCACAGCCGCGGGCCGCCCGTCCTTCTAATTTTCCTGTGTATTGGCCCGGGCCAACGTGAAGATAAACTCCGTGCCAACTCCTTCAGTACTGATAACATTGATGTTTTGCTTGTGCGTATTGATGATTTCTTTTACAATGCTCAATCCCAGTCCAGTACCAGTCCGGTCTTTACCACGGGAAAGATCCTGCTTGTAGAATCGTGTCCAGATTTTCCCGAGATCTTTCTGTGGAATTCCGCTACCCTGATCTTTGACGGAGACGAAGACCAGTTCATTCTTCGAAGTAGTCTCAATCGTGATCGTAGAATTTTTCCCACTGAATTTGATCGCATTGTCGATCAGATTGTACATAACCTGCTGGATTTTTTCCATATCAGCGGAGACGTATTCCCGCGGTGAGGAAAGCAGAAGCTCTATGGAGATATGGCGGTCGCGGCATGTACCCTCGAAGGAGGCGGCAGTATTTTTAATCAGCGGATTCAGGTCAAAATCGCGGATATTGAGCATATAGGCCTTGGCGTCCAGATCGTTCAGCTGCAACATGCCCTGGGTCAGTTTTGTCAGCCGGGAGGTTTCAAAAAGGATGATGTTTAGGTATTTGTCCTGCATCTCATGCGGGATCGTACCGTCCAGGATTGCTTCCACGTAGCCCTTGATCGAAGTCAGCGGGGAGCGGAAATCGTGGGATACGTTGGAGATAAAGTTTTTCTGGAACTGGTCGCTCTGGCGCATCTCATCAGACATATAGTTCAGCGTGTTGGACAGATATCCCAGCTCATCCTTGGAATGGATCGGGATCTGGTACTCAAGATTACCGGCGGCAAATTCCCGGGCACCGCGGGTGATCTTTTTCAACGGGCGGTGGACGGTGATCAGCAAAAGCACGATCAGCAGGAAGAACAGCGCCAGACAGACACCGTAAAACTGCAGGATCAGAAACAGCATCTTTTCCCGGTCAGCCAGCACCTGGGTCATAGGCTCGTGCAGAGAAACATATCCCCGGGTGGACATATTGATCGTAATTGGCACGGTGACGTTGAGCTGATCCGTTGTGTAATGTCCAAAAAAGTCATCGATGGTATAGAAACTGTTGCTGGATGCCGCGGGATCAAAATTATCCAGTTGTGTGGTCGTATTCTCTACGTCAGAAGATGTGTCCATGACCAGCGTACCCTGCGTGTCGAGGATCAGAATATCGATCTTGTCTGTCTGGGCAACGGCTTCGAGCATTTCCTGTGTGGCCTGCAGCGTTTCGGCGTCCCGGTAGGAGCGGATCGCTTTTGTGGAAGCCAGCGAGGTTGCCGAGGTATACAGACGGGAGCTTTCCCGGCTGATAATATGTTCCTCGACCAGATGGGCTCCTGCCGTATTTAACAGGACAAAGCCGCTGATACCCAGCAGGATATAAAAAATAATAAATTTCAGGGAAAGAGAAAGCTTCATCGTTATAACCCGTCTTTCTGCGAAAGACACCAATGCGTCATGAAACGTGTTGGCTAG
>CAVCMG010000012.1:0-83862 GCA_963603285.1 Ruminococcus bromii | reverse complement strand
TGGACGGATAATCTTTTCCATCACGCTCAATCAGGACACCCCAGGAACGTAGCTGTTGTCTGCCGACATCTTTGATGGATGCTTTCTGTTCCTCATTATGGGCATTCTTAACTGCCTGTTCTTTCATCGCTTTGCAAAGGGCATCAATATCTTCATCCGTGATATTCATTCCCGTACACAAAGCCTGATCGTAGTAGCGGTTACTGCCCTCAAACAGCAGCTCCTTTACCATATACTCATCAGCGAGGAGGGTAGTTCCGGCAACACGGACATATACACCGCCATCTCTTCCAAAAGCTTTGATATAATATGGGCGCTGCCTGCCCTCAGAAATCTCTACCACAATAACCGTTTTACCATCAACAGTCTGTAAAGTAATATCCGGAATAATTGCCGGTTCACAGCTATCTGATACGGCATTGGCAATGGCATCCATTTTCTTGAATACATCTTCCTTGTCAAAGCCAACAACCTCTCTGGTTTTATCGGCAATTCCGAAAATGATTTTTCCTCCGGTCCCATTTGCAAAGGCAACCACAGACTTCATATATTTGATGCTTTTCTCCGGCAGGTTCTCTTTGAACTCTACATTCTTCGATTCTCCTGCAAGAATTTCTTCTATGGTCATCATAACACCTCGCTCTCAATTCTCTACGCAGTGCATAGCCTCTAGAATATTATATTACCCTTATTCTTTTTCCCTCTGCTATCCTTATAAGCCTTTGATACTCTAATGAATTTTTGTCTACTGAATTTCCGCAAATAATCACAGCAGGATTTATGAATGGAATACAGTCACCTATTTTTTCGCCATCTGTATCCACTTTTTTTCTCTCATAAATCAATCTCCATTCTTCCTCAAAGCTATAGCTTAGTTTTTCCTTCGTAGCACATGTCAGCTGATACTTCACTTCAGTTTCATCATTGACTTCAAGTAAATCCTTATGGTTCAGACAAATATCCTTATATTTATCTCTACTATCCACATACATTACCGGCATAATACTCATTTCTTCGGAATGTTTAACTTTTTCCAAAACATCAAAAAAACTATAAACCAAACAAATCCCACTGAAATTATTCGCATATTGCGCCCACATCTTGCTATTGTTATATCTTTCTGTAAAACAAGCAATCATCCACATATTTCGCATTTCATTTATTTTCTCTGCAATTCTCGGATTTTCTATAATATCATCAACATTGATAAACTCTTTGACAACTTTTTCTGCATTTAAAATCGGATGATTTTTTTTGATGATATATTCACTAATCTCTTCAAAATCAAATACAGGAGTGCAATCACTTTTATCATCATACGACGACGGCCATCTCATAAAAATAGTTTCATTTTCCAAACTATTGAGCTCATTTGAATTTAGAGACCTATATCTATAAAGAGGTTTGAAAACTCCTCCCACATTGGGGATACGCTTATATAATTCCATTATCGCATCCACACATGCTTCTGTATCTTTATATATATATACTTTTCTGCGTTAGCTTTTATCCGCAATTCTAATTGTTTACGAGTCATTTTCCACTTGCTTTATTTTAAAACATCTTGGAAAATTGCATAATTCTTCTTCACACCATCGTCCAAATCAATAGAAATCATCTGGTCGGCAAGATGATGAATTTTTTTCTCGTTGGCTTTCAACTGATTAAATCGGTTGTTGCATTCAGTCTGCCACTGGTCAAAAGTTTCGACAATAGATGGTAAGTCTCCAGATGCTATATGTCCAACAACAGCCGATGTTCCCAACATCACATTGTAAACCAGAACAAATCTTTGACACAATTTCTTGTAACTAATTACCATTTGTTCATCTCTATCTTTTTGTTCAAAACACATGTTCGTATTATATATTATCATATCATGGAAATATACTTTAAGCAATCTAACACTTCAAAAATCACACTCAACTCCTGAAATATCACATTTCAATTTTTAATCACACAAAATTCAACCGCATATTAAACCTAGCACCTTTCCTCTTCATATCCCGTCGGTCACCCACAAACATTAACTAAATGCACAGCAGGCGCAGCCGCCCTGTGCCACACTACTATCCACCCTGCCACTCCCCCAAAAGTCAGGATGCCTGGGTCACATGCCGGTGCTGTGTCGCTCCTCTCCATATTTCCTAAAGCGAGGGCAGATTGGTTCTTAGTGAAAACAGGCCATGTAGCAAAGGGCATCTGACGTCTCCCAGACGGCAGATGAGGATGCCTTGAGTAGTGTTTTCATCAGAAAACACTGCGAATGCATCCGGTACCTTTGCTACACGGTCTGTTTTCACTTAGAACCAACGCCCAAGCGTCGGAAATATGGAGAGGAGCGACACAGCACCGGCATGCGACCGGGGCATCCGTCCGTCCACCACACCTTCCAAACAAAAAGCCGACGCACCAGCTCCATCTAAGCTCCGTCACGCCAGCTTTCTCCTGTCTCTTATTCTTCTACTTCTCTCTTTGGCCGCCTGGCCATACGCTCCATCTTCATCTTTACGAAGGCATCGTAATCTTCGATCCACCGGCTCTTATCGTACTCTCTGCTGCCAAACAGCAGGATCACGGCATCCTCCGATGCATGTTCGATCCGCATCCAGACCATCCGTGGTACAAGAACGCCTTCTCCGCGGCGGTTCAGTACGAAGGTTTTCTCTTCCTTTACACTGTCCAGCTGCAATACAGCGCTCCCCTGCACAACAGTAACGATCGTGTCGCACAGGATATTGGCTTTATTATAATACACAGATTCCGCATGCGTATCTGTGATGCAGGCGATATACTCCGGACGGAAAGGCAGATTGCTCCGGACGTCGTACTGGAGAATCGTCCCCTTCGCATCCGTCACTTCACCAAAATATACTTTTTTACCTGTCATCTTACTATGTGTTAGCCTCACAGTCTTTGAGGAACTCATCCCAGTAGGTATCCCACTTTTCAAAGCCCTGCTGCCCTCTGTGATCCTCCAGCTCGTAATTTTCCGTCAGCTTATGTGCCAGGTCTCTGGAGAAGATCAGCGCTCCCTTGTAATTTAAATGGGCGGAATCCTTGTAATCCTCCGGCAATTTGATACCCAGACGGCTGATTTCTTCATAAGTATTGTAATCGATGATGTCGACGTCCCTTTCGCTCAGATAGCTTTCGATCTGTGCCCAGCGGTCCATCTTGATGGAGGCATCACGCACCTTCGGCGTCATCAGTGCCACGACAGGGATATTTTCCTCACGGCAAAGCTCGATGAACTTGTCATAATATTTGATACTGATTTTCGACAGATCTTCCTTTATTCCGGTGGGTGTCCACAGCTCCGGCACGATACCCGTGATATCCGGGCGGCGTTCATCCTTATACTTCGTGCTAAAGACCAGATCACAGCCCATCTTATACGCCTTGTAGTCCGTTCTGGAAGCCTCGTCCGGCAGGAAATCTTCGGTTGTCAGTTCGTTCCACATACTATGATAGCGAAGCACCGGTGCAAGGTAAGACAGGACACTGACCGAAGGATCTTCTCTTTTCATACTGCCAAGAAGTCCCAGCCTGATATCCCAGTCCGGCATAGTGTCAAAAATCTTCATATATAACGTCTCATCCTCTGTCGACCGGGACGGCAGACGGCTGGAAAAGAGGGACTGGAAATCGCAGACAACCAGCTTCGGTTTCTGGTATTTCAGTGCATATTTCAGCTGATAATAGGTTACAATGGCTGATTTATGGGTTGTACCGAAGTTCACACCGGTGATACCGGTCTCTTCGTACATAGCTGCCGGGAAAACACTGTTTAAGATCTCGCTCGTACCGAAGTAGAGGACATCGATGCTGTCTGCCGGCTCTTCCTTATAGCTCATATTCAGCGAATAAATATCGTCACTTCCTGTCCAGCGGTGATGAAATACCAGGGAAAGCCCTGCAAGCATAGCCGCAAGGAGCAGGAAAAATCCGATGACTTTCTTCCAATTGTTCTTCACTTTTCTTTTCTCCTTAATATCCCTGATAAATGAACGATGCAGCGCTGAATTCACCGCCGTACACGCCAAAGACGATCAGGATTGCCAGTGCGGTAAAGTACACAACATAGCGGAATACGACATCCTGCTTTAAAATCAGCTCTCTGAACTCTATCTTCTGCTCATGCAGTACATCCACCAGAATAACGACCAGAATACCGATATACATCACGATCATATTTTTGTAATCCAGACCGTAATTCAACAGATCTCCGTTAAACAGGCTGTAGATATTGTCCATATGTACGATCTTTGAAAGCAGCTCGCCTGCCTGATGCAGATTGCTGGCCTTGATAATCAGACGGCCAAAGACCAGGATCACAAAGGTTCTTAAAATACAGAAGATCTCCCAGCTTAAACATTTCTCATTGACATGCAGCTTCTTTTTTACCGCCGTGTATGTCGGTTTGAGAATCACCGCCGTAGATACGAAGAACGCCTGATATACACCGTATACCACATAGTTCCAGCCTGTACCATGCCAGATACCAACAATAACAAAGACGATCAGAGACGCCACAAAAGCGGAAAATGCACGGCTCTGGTATTTGTTTTTGATCTTTTTGGAAAACTTCATCAGCTTACGGTTCAGTACGATCGGATAATAAATGTACTTCTCCATAAATTCGCCGAGGGATTTATGCCATCTCTGCCAGTACTCGGTCACATTTTTCGAGATCAGCGGAGACTTGAAGTTCTCTGCCAGCTCGATGCCGATCACCTGGGATATACCCATGATCACATCGATACCACCGGAAAAATCCGTGTAGATCTGGAAACTGTAGATCACCAGCGCATAGAAGATCACGATGCCATGAGCATCCTCATTCTGGAGGATTCCCATGACCAGAATACCGATACGGTCTGCGATCACGACCTTTTTCAGATAGCCCCACAGCGTACGCATCAGACCACGGATCATACGATCCCAGTCGTAGGTATGCTGTGCCTTGATCTGCGGCATCAGCTTGCGGTACATATTGATCGGACCTTCAACGATGGCCGGAAAATAGGTCACATAGACCAGAAAAGCCACAAAATCTGTCTCGGCCTTATATTTCTTATGGTAAATATCCACCAGATACGCACACATGGCCAGCGTATAATAAGAAATACCTGCCGGCACAATGATTTTGACCATATCCACCGGACGGCCGCTGGCCATACTCAG
The DNA here is from genome assembly GCA_963603285.1 of Ruminococcus bromii. Lineage (GTDB taxonomy): Bacteria > Bacillota > Clostridia > Lachnospirales > Lachnospiraceae > UBA11957. The sequence goes on along the minus strand of CAVCMG010000012.1, from coordinate 78,675 downwards.
CAGCGTTTCCGCCATACCGGTAAAGAATTTAAAGAACAGCAGTACACCGATCGTACAGAGCAGACCGACCCACAGCCATCCTTTCTTTTTTTCTGCCTTTTCCAGCTGCTTTGCCGTGGCAAATACCGCCAGACAGATCAGAAACAGCGCGATCGCTGCCTTCAGTCCACTGTAGCGCAGGACAAAATAAAAGTCCGCCACCAAAAGGACATATTTCTGCTTATCCGTACGCTGCAGGGCAAAATAGACCACTGCCACCACCAGGCAGAACACTACAAAGGATAATGATTTTAATTCCATATTTTTCTCTCTTTTTATCTTTTTACGGTTGAATGTACGATTCGATCACCGGCAGGATCTCTCCCAGCGTTGTCACTTCGCCGTGTCCCGGACAAAGGATCGTCCCGGACGGCAGTGTATGCACAAAGGAAAGCACATCCCGGATATACGCCTCCCGGTATGCGCCAAGGCTTCGCAGCTCCAGCCCATTGCCCAGCAATGAATCGCCGCCAAAAAGCACCTGGCCATCCAGAAGCAAAAGACTCCCGCCCGGGGAATGACCGCCTGCGCTTCTTGCATACAGCTCATGGCCACACCACTCGGTATGAAGCTCACCGGTAAACGTGTGATCCGCCGCACAGGTGTACGGCAGGGAAAGCTCACGACGGACGTACTCGTACTTTTCCCTGTCCTGTAAAAATAAAAACGGGAAGGTCTTTGACAGATTTTCCCGGATATTTCCCAGACGGGCAGCACAGACGTCAGAGCACCAGACTTCACAGGGAAGCTGTTCTCTCAGCCAGTTGACCCCACTGATGTGGTCATAATGTTCATGTGTCAGATACACAAAAGCACGGCTGACCCCTTCCAGATCCGGAAGGAGTGCCGCGTTTTCATTCGGATCTACGATCAGTGCCGCATCGGCCGTCCGGAGCATATACATCCGGGAATCAATCACAGCAAAATCATAGACATGCAAAAGGAGCTCTCCTGCTGTTACCGTACAATGCATTAAGCTTCCATCTTTCTTTCTACCATCTCACGGATGCCCTCCAGAGAATTTAAGTTCTCCGGCTCGATATCGTCCGCGTCGATGAAGATACCAAACTCTTCCATCAACTCTGTAACGATCTGGATCACATCGAAGGAATCGAGGACCTCATCATCGATCAGCGCTGTTTCCTTTTCAAAATCCACGTCCGGACGGACAGATTTGACTACTTCTAAGATTCTTTCTTCCATGATTATTTATCTCCTTCTATATAGGTTTTCTGTAATCTGACACGGTCGATCTTACCGTTTAAATTTGTTGGCATCGTGTCGACTCTGTGATAAATCTGCGGGATCATATATTTCGGAATCTTGTCCTTGATCCGGTTTATCAGCTCTTTTGCCTCGATCTCACCCTCATAAACGGCAACGATCTTCTGTTTTGCCCTGTCAAAGAGGCAGCAGACACGGCGGATATCCTCCTGGGAAGCGATCGAATTTTCGATCTCGCCCAGCTCGATGCGGTGACCCATATGCTTGATCTGGGCATCCTTTCTCGCGCAGAAAACGATCTCGCCGTACTTGTTATAGCGACCGATATCACCGGTGCGGTAGATCAGCTCCGGATACTTGGTCTGCAGCGGATTCTGTACAAAGGCTTCGCTGGTCTTTGCCGGATTGTTGTAATAGCCAAGCGCCAGAGAACAGCCACGGACACAGATCTCGCCCTGCTCGTCGCCCTGTACCAGCTCATTTTTCTCATTTAAGAGCAGTACCTCGGTATTGTTGCAGGCTTCACCGATCGGGATCGGCTCATCATCGGCAAATTCACGCTCGATCTTGTAATATGTACAGTCACCGGTAGCCTCTGTCGGGCCGTACAGATTGGCATACTTGATATCCGGCAGCTCCTTACGCCACATATTAAACTGCTTTGTCGGCATAACCTCACCGAGGAACATGACCTTCTTTAAATACAGCGGTTTCACCTTCTGGAAGGTACGGAAATTCACGATCATGCAGAGTACGCTCGGTACCCAGTCGATACAGTTAACCTTATGCTCGTTTAAGAATTCTACCAGCTTGGCCGGAAGGGAAAACAGCTTCTGGGGAACGATGTACATCGTCGCACCGCAGCGCAGTGTGGCATAGATATCCTTGACAGAAGCATCAAAATAAAACGGCGTCTGGTTCGCAAATACCTCTTCGTCGGTAAATTCAAACGTCTCACACCACCATTCGGTAAAGTTGATCACAGACTGATGGCTGACCAGCACACCCTTTGGTACACCGGTGGAACCGGAAGTAAAGATTGCATAGATTGGATTAGTGTCGATGGTCTTTCGCTGACGGACAGCGATCTCGGCAAGGGAAGCCGGATCCACATTTTCTTTCAGATCCTCAATACAGAGGATTGTACATCCCCCGGTAAGACCTGCCGGAACCTCAATACCGCGTTTGGTCAGAATAATCTTTGCATCCAGCGTATCCATGATCAGACGGATACGTGCCTCCGGCATCGCAAAGTCGATCGGCACATAGAATGCACCGGTATATGCCGTACCGAGGAAGCTCTCGATACAGCCAACGCTCTTTTCCATGTATACACAGACAGGGTCACCAATCTGTACATGCGGGATCAGTCCCGCACCGATGGCCAGCGCTGCTTCCTTCAGCTCACCGAAGGTCAGGCTGTTATGCTCGTCCACATAGGCTGTCTTATCCGGATATTTCAGGGCAGAAGCTTCCAGATAGCTGATAACACTTTTTCTCATATACTATAGATTCCTCTCTTTTTTCATAAAAGGACAGAATAAACCATGTAAAGGATAGCATATTTTTTTATTTTGTCCAGTCCTATTTATCCGAGTTCAGTATTTTTAATCTTTTCGTAATATATTTATTTCACATTGCAGACGATCATTCGCAGCTTGCCATTCGGATCCGGCGGAATAACCGACATCCATTCAAATTCCAGCTCGAAGGGATGCTTGAATTTCGCCTGCAGTGCTGTCTCCAGCTCCTTCTGAGCTTCTTCCTTCGTACGATTGGAATCCTGCACATTATGTACACACTGGATATGGATCTTATCATAGCTTTCCTGGATGAACCGGATCTGCAGCACATCCTTACAGTGGGCAATGATCGGTGCGATCTCAAAAAACGTGGTTACTTCGCCTGTCTTATAGCGGAAGAAGTCGTTCATACGGCCCTGCACGCCGGAAATCACCCGGACGCCATCCTTCACGCTGGCAGTACCCTTATCACCGACTACATAATTGATCAGCGGAATATCCGTCTTGTATAACGGTGTGACCACGATCTTTCCTTCATCTGCCACATGGCCATCATCGTCCATAATATTTACCACAAAGGAATCCTGATGGATCGTATATTCCTTCTCTTCGAATCGTTTGACCATGCACGCACCGGCTTCGGCCGTACCGTAGGAATCCACAATACCAGGACCGAGGATCTCATGAAACAGTGCTCTGGCGATATCGTCGATCTTCTCGCCTGTCGGTGTATAGAATTTCGGCTGATGCAACTTCACGTTATTCTGCTTGCAGTACAGACACAGACGCATGAATTCGGTCTTATTCATATAGAGGAAATCCGGCTTATACGCGTTGATCTGCTTTACCATCTCGGATTCCGGTGCATACTGATTGACAAAGCCACGGCGGAGGATGCCGATTCTCTGCAGAACGGTATCCTTCCCTCCTGTCACACTGTGGGCACTGCGGCGGCTCATGGTCTTGCCGGTAAACGGATTATATCCGGCCACCAGCATCACACGGAACCAGTTGGCCATCATATAGGCCTTTTCCTTCGGAGAAAAGAGTACCATCAGCGGAACACCGGAGGAACCGCTGGTTGTGTCTTTGTACCAGTGACGGTATTTTGGCTTATTTTCCTCCTCCTTCATCCATACCCGAAGCTCATCCTTTGTCAGAAGAGGCAACTTTGCCAGATCATCACCGGTGCGGATATCCTCCGGACGAACACCTGCTTTATCAAATCTTTCTTTATAAAAAGGAATCTTATAGGCCTTTTTTACCAGCTTCTGCACACGCTTATTCTGCATGGGTACTACCTTTTTCTGGTCATAGGGAACCTTTTTCTCCATCTTGGCCAGATCACAGAAAATGAATACATTTACAAGCTTTCTCTGCAGTTTGTCAAACATGATTCTCTCCTTTTCTTATACTTACGCAGACTTTTTCTTCGTTGTTTTCATGACCTGCATAAACTGCGGCAGCACCTTCTTCACGGCAAAGAGTGCACCGGCCACGATCAGCAGATACCGTACATACCATGGCACTTTATAGGCCGCCATGGATACCAGATTCAGTGCAAAATACAACAGCGAAATACGCACTGTCGTTCCCAACGGGATGATCCGCTGTCCGGTGATCTTTAATTCCAGCCAGCCCTGCAGGAGAAGCAGCATAAAATAGCTGACCGCTGTGGTATACGCCGCTGCCTGATAGCCAAACATCAGGATACAGATATAATTTAAGATAACATTAACGACCATCGCAAGCAATGTTCCCAGGGCAACATAGCCTGTTTTTTTATGATAATTCTGGATCGCCGTATAGCTGTAGCTGTAAAAGCGAAACAGCGTACCGGTCACCATAGGCGTGATCAGCCAGATCACATCCGCATACCGCTTACCACCAAGGATCAGCACGGCCTCCGGCGCCAGCATCACAAGGAACCAGGAGATCAGGCCAAAGCCATGCATCAGGATCTTCCACGGAGCCTCGACATCGCCGGTCTCTTTACGGGAGATCTTTTCAAACAGCCACGGCTGCCAGGCGTTCCATACACTGTCCTCCAGAATCCAGATGATAAACGAAACCGTCGTTCCCAGTCCGATCAGACCAGAAGCCTCGTTGCTGATCATCTTCTGCACCATGATCTTGTCCGCCTGGTTCATGATCTGGATAGAGATCGCCTCCGGGATCAGCGGCAGGCTGTACAGAAGGCCATAACGCCAGAATTTCTTCGAAAACAGCTTCTTTCCCTGCACCGTCAGCATGACGATAACAACGATACCACCGAGGATATGTACGCCATAAAAGGCGATAACCCGGTAATGTACTAACTCACTCTGCAGTCCATTCTGCTTACCGATATACATCCACACCAGGGAAACCAGCGTAGCCGGAACAACGGTCAGCAGCGTGATCAGCGTGCTGGCCTTGTAACGCATCATCTGCTTTTCACGGCGCTGCATGAAAAGGATGCTCGTGTAGGCAAAGACATAGCCAAAGCCCACATAGAACATGATATCATCCATATTACAGAAGGCTTCCACCTGATCCTTAAAGAGCAGGCAGAGCAGCATACAGACCGCGATCGATATATAGGATAAGGTATGATTCGAGGACACATAGGCATTGTACCCCTGCTCGTCCAGATCATATTTCGCCCGGTCCACACTCTTCCACAGACACAGAGACATTACCGGCACGGCGATCAGAAGCCACGATTCATAGACCTTGATCTGGCCATACTGCGCGGTTGTCAGCAGTCGCGTATATAACGGTGTCGTGATAAAGGAAATGCCCCGGATAAACAGCTGGGCAAAAATATAGAAAATCCCCGCTTTTAAAGCGATTTTATTCAAAGAACTCGACGATTGTTTCTTTTCGTTCAAAATAAAGCTTCTCCTGTTACTTTTTGTTCTTAGCTTCATCCTTTTTCAAAAGCTATCGCCTATTGTAGCATCATCACATAAAAAAAGCCATAGAAACTTTTGGGGAGGACGATAGGCTCTCGTTCTCCCCAAAATATCCTTCTTAACTTAAAGCTCTACACCATTCTTTTTCAGCAGTTCTCTGGCTGTCTCGATGGAATCCACACCTTCCTTATTCTTTACCGGTGCAAATTCCTTCTCACGATCCACCTCATAAGCCAGACAGTTGTCCATCATATGAACCATATCGAGGATCAGTGTCTCAAACTTGTAACCGTTCGGTTTCTCCGGTGCATGGGCTGTACCGTCAGCATCGACATACGGGATCTTCTTCTCTACCACATGGGTCGGCATTCTCTTAGCCACGATCTCTTCAAGCTTATCCAGACGGAACAGGTAGTTCAGGATAACACCGAAGCAGTACAGATACTCGCCCTTGTCGTTCTGTGCGTAGTTCATCTCATGGGTCATCTCATAATATTCAACGATAGACGGCTTGCCATCCTCCAGACAAAGCACACCGACACGCTCTTCCGGATCGGCTTTGCGGACAACCTTGGAACCGCTGACGCAGTTTTCGTCGATAACAGCGCCGACGAAGCACGGATCTGCGATGCGCTGCAGTACGTTATCTACAGCAAAGCAGTTGAGCCATTCTACGCCCATTTCTTTTGCCTTTGCCAGAAGTCCGGCATTGGCGAAAGAGCTGAACCAGCCGCCGTTGCCGTTCGGGGAGGATGCGAGCTTCTCCGGACTTTCCATCAGAAGCTTTTTATCATAGTCCATGCAGGGAGCCATATCCTGTGTGAAGAAGAAGACGTAGTCCGGGTTGTAGCCGAAGTATTCGTGCTCTTTCAGGAAGGATGTGGTCTGCTCATGGTTTTTGTCACTGGTCATGATAAAGAACGGAATCCAGGCATCGGCCTGTTTTACGACGTCCATGGTGTTTTTGAAGAGCTGTTCGAAGATATACAGTTCTTTGGTGACACCGATATTGAAGCTGCCTTTCGGGCCGTCGCAGCCGAGACGGGTTCCCATACCACCGGCCAGCAGTAAGGCGCCGACTTTACCGGCTTTAATGGCTTCGAGACCGGTTTTTACATAGTCTGCTTTTTTCTTTTCGATATCGGCAATGCTTAAAGCGCCGATGGGTTCGATTTTGCCTTTGCCGGCAGGTGTATTATCGCTGCCAAAGCAGTCGAATACGCCCCAGTCCAGATTTTCAAGCTGGGCTTCCATGGCGTCCTGTTTTTCCGGGGACAGCTGCTCGTAAAATTTTAAAAGATGAGTCTGGTTATATTTTTCCAGAAGATCCATTGTGGTCTGTTTCATATCGAAAATCCTCCAAATTCTTTTTTTATTCGTCTTTTTCTAACTCTATATCATACCTTTTTTATTAACAGAAAGCAACTACTGAAATCTGAATAGGTATGAAGTCAAAACAGGCAGCGACCGGTATGGCCTCTGCCTGCTTTGCTTATTCTGTCAGTTGTTTTAAGTCTTCCAACATCTGATTAACATATAGCTTATTCGTACTGCCGGCCTTTGTGCCGTTTTCGTATACAACGGTGTAGAAATTCTGGTCTCCGGGATAATAGGTGATCTCTTTGGTACTGCCATCTTTAAGTGTGTAAGTAAGCTTCATCACAGCATCCCCGAGATCTGTCGGTACGGTGTCCATACGTTCCTGGGCTGTTACGCTGACGCAGTCGTAATAAAATTTATTAAACAGTTCTTTGTCCACATTTTTTCCATCAAACAGCCAGCTTTCGCCAAGATCCTGCCCTTCTTCGGTGGTTTCCTCTGCCTGATATTGCAGGATATGCTCTGTGCCGTCTACAGTTACGGTGAGTTTGTCCAGATCACTGATGGATACAAAACTGTAGGTAAGGCTCCAGAAGGAGGTTGCCTGTCCGTTGACGATATCGGAGAGATACTCGTCGTGCACGGTGCTGACCTGGGTAGAATCATCGATGCGGACGTAGTAATCGCCGTAGCTGTCCTGATCACCGATGTAGATGGTGGTTTCTTTTCTGGCATCGCCATCACCGTAGGTAATCTTTAAGGTACACTGCGGATCGGCGAGACCGTAGGCGGCCATATCCTTGCAGTCATATTCCATATTTCTGACCCAGCTGATATAGGAGATATTCTGCTGGACGCTGCCAAGAGCAGTCAGGTTGGCCAGCTGTGTCACACCGTCCTCACCGGTTACGGAGCACTGGTCGTCGCCGGTCATGGTCAGCACGTAGGAATTTTCTGCCTTTTGTACATCAAATTCGCGCATAGTCGACGGTTCGATCTCCGGAAAGGCATCGTAGGCTGCCAGCGCCTGCACACGGCCGGAAAAATGGCTGTCAAGGGCTGTCTTTGTCAGGTAAACCTTCGATGTATCACTGGCCAGCTGTACATACAGCTCGTTTGTCGTGACGTTTTTATCCCCACAGATCAGGGTATACTGCGTGCCGTCCTGCATCGTGATATCGATCGAACGTGCGGAATCTGCCAGTCCATAGGTGGTAAGATCTGTTACATCCTCGATCACACGCTCGGCAGTCAAAGCCGCCAGATCATCGGTCAGAAGCTTCATACGGCTACCAGTCAGGACGTAACCGTCTTCGGCATTTGTCCACTGACCGTCCTTTTGCTCCAGCCGGATTTCGCCCTCATCTCCCGGATAGGAAATCGAGGCGATATCGCTCTCTGCCAGCGACAGGATTACCTGCGATGCTGCCTGATCGGCTGCTTCGTTTTCTTTTTTCTCTTCCATATGTCTGGTCACGGTGCTGACGCCCAGCCATGCCAGCAAAAGCACAGCCAGCGCCACAACAGCGATCACCAGTGTTTTCTTATTTTTCTTCGACATCAGCCTTTTCTCCTTCTGAACCAGATCACCCCACCGACAACAATAAAGGCAAGCGGCAGAATAAATACGCAGATCACAGTCCATGTATTTGCAGCAAAGGACGTCATCGTCAGATATTGTACCTGCAGGTTCTTGACCGGAACGGCGCTGGAAGCGTCGGCATTGTTGCACAGGTAATTGACGGTGCTGCCCACAAGCTCAGCGTTTGTGCCGGATACAGAATTGTTGTAATCCTTGTCCAGCAGGTAGCCGGTACTGTAGTATACGATGCGGGTGTCTACCTCATCGTCCGTGTTGGTATCCTCTTCCACCAGCATACCAATCGTAAACGGCCCGTCCTCATCTCCTGCTTCTTTGACCGAGGTTGTCATATGCACGACATCCGCTTTATTATAGGAAGAAGTTGACGTCTGTAACAGCGGATACATCGAAATCGAATCTCTGTAGGTATCCATCGGTACGATGGCCTGACTCATCGGCAGCAGCAGATACGCCGTATTATACAGCTTCTGGGTGATCTGATTGTACTGCATATCCGGGATCAGACAGTACGGATACGTCATAAAATGGCTGGAATCCCCTTCAAATACCACGCCCTCCTTGCGGGAAAGACCGTAGTTTTGCAGGATGGAATCAAAGTTCGGCATCTGATAGATCGAATAATTCGAAGTGATCATCGCACTGCCGCCGTTTTCCAGATATGTGATGATCTTCTGCGCCTGTTCCCCGGAGTAATCCTTTTCCGGTGCATTGATCAGGAGCGCGGCAGCATCCTCCGGAATATCCTCGGACAGCAGATTTAAGTTTTTCACTTCGACATTGTTTTTATCAATCGCAGCAAGGAAGGCATCGTCAAGCGAAGCCTCGCCGTTACCGTTCAGCACATACAGTACCGGAATATTCTTATTGGTCACATAGTCGATAGCACTGGTCACCAGACCCTCGCCGTCATAGGCAACATGCACGGATTTCCCCGTGGATGCATTGTAGCTGTCCGTATACAGATCATCTACCGACACGATCTTATTTGTCTCCCCACTGACGACGATAATACTGCCGTTTTCCACCTTATCGTCCGTATACTGGGAGGTAAAGCCCGGATACAAAGCCGGGTCGATCTGCTGCATCGTCACATGGGAGGATGCATCCGCATAACGGTGCAGAAGCTTTACCGTCGTATCGTCCTCTTCGCCGTTTTCACAGATATAATACAGGGATACGTCCTCGGAAAGACCATCCAGAAAATCCGTCGTTGTCTCCGTCAGCGTATATAATTTATTGCTGGAAAAATCCAGCTGTGTCAGATCCGTCGGCAGCGTCTGGACAATCAGATTCACGACCACCAGCGCAGCGATCACGATCACCGTGATCAGAATGCTGTAGGATCCGTTTTTCAGACTTTTCTTTTCCATAACTGTTTCCTCCTAGCTCCAGCGTCTCTTTACGATCGTCTGTTCTGCCAGAAGCAGAAAGATCGCCATAACCGACAGATAATACAGAATACCGCCGATATCCAGCATACCGCTGAAGAAATTCTGCAATCTGCCATTCAGATAGAATACCGCGAGGAATTTCTGGAATGCGCCCTCCAGAAGCGGACGCTTCAGCATATATACCGCACACAGGATACCCTCCAGTACCACAGCTGCGATACATGTCACCGTCGCATCCTTCGTCATATGATGCACGATCAGTACCAGAAAAACAACCAGCACCGTAAACGCGATAAAGGAAGCGATGGCCGTATAGGGAACCATCGTAGAAATCGTACTCATCAGATAGCACAGCAGCAGTGCCCCAAACGTCATAACCGCAGCGATCACCGCATTTTCTGTCAGCGAGGACAGAAAGACACCGATTGCAATATCTGCACACCCCAGCAGAAAGAACGCCAGAATGGAAAAATACGCCGCCGGCATATTGACCGGACCGAAGCTCGACAAAAGCAGCGGATAAAAGCAGATGATCACCACCGGCACGGCATATAACGTCACCAGTGCAAGAAATTTACCGATCACGATATCCCACACGGACAGGGGCAGGGTTAAAAGCAGCTGATCGGTACGCTGCTTCTTTTCATCGGCCAGTACACGCATTGTCAGGATCGGTACAAAGACCAGAAAGATAAACTGTACATTGTCCAGGACAAGTTCAAACCGCGGCGAACCAAGATTCAGATTCTGATAGGCAAAATAGATACCTACAGCCACAAGGATAAAAGCAATAAACACATACCCGATCATCGACGTCAGGTAACTGCGCAGTTCTTTTCGATATACGGCTGTCATGATCTCTCCTCCTCTCCGGTGGCAGATTTTTCTTTTCTGCTGTCCACTGTATTTTCTCCTGCAGATTCTTCCTGCGGATCTGCTACGTCAACGCTCTGCTGCCCGGCATCTGTCTTTGTCACTTCAAGGAAGATATCCTCCAGCGTCACACTGGCATTCTTCATTTCCAGGATCGGCACTCTGGCATCGGCAAAGGCAAAGAACAGCTCGCGGCGGATATCCGCATCCCCCTGCACCTGGATCTCTGCCCGGGTACAGCCCTCCGGCGTGGCTGTCAGATGCACACTTTCCACAGAAGCTACGCCATTCAGAATGTTATCCACAGTCTCGCCACCAGCATCCACCAGAAGCTCCATCCTGTTCTGTCCGGCAAACATCTTACTTAAGTTTTCTGTCGCATCGGAAGCCACCAGATGACCTTTGTTGATGATCAGCACATAATCGCAGACGGCACTGATCTCTGTCAGGATATGAGAGCTCAAAATAACGGTATGCTTTTCACCCAGAGACTTCACTAGATCCCGGATCTCGATGATCTGCTTGGGATCGAGACCTACCGTCGGCTCATCGAGAATGATGATCTCCGGATAGCCGATCAGCGCCTGCGCGATACCGACACGCTGGCGGTAACCCTTGGACAGGTTTTTGATCAGACGCTTTTTCATATCGGTGATCTGTACCGTCTCCATGATCTGGGCCAGCATGGCGTTGCGCTCCGTCTTTGGCACTTTTTTCAGATCCGCTACGGTCACCAGATATTCCCAGACCGTCATATCAATGTACAGCGGCGGGATCTCCGGCAGATAGCCGATGCACTTCTTAGCCTCCTCTGGCTCCTTTAAAATATCGTGTCCATTGATCAGTATCTCGCCCGATGTAGAAGCGATATACCCCGTCATCATATTCATTGTCGTAGACTTGCCCGCACCATTCGGTCCGAGAAAGCCATAAATTTTCCCACTTTCCAGGGTAAAAGAAAGATCATCCACTGCGGTGTGATCTCCGTATTTTTTTACGAGATGTTTTACCTCTATCACAGCTTACATACTCCTTTACCATATTTCTTTTTCATCTGTCGTCCGCACTGTTTACAGTACCTTCCCACAGTGTACCACTTTATCAGTTCCCTGTGGAGAAAATGTGAACGTGCTGGCTCAGCTGAAGGCTTTTCGTAAAAAGCACTCGGCTGAAGCAGCAGCCGCCAGTGGTCTCGTGCAGGCACGGACTTTGGCTTGTTGCCCACGTAAATTTAAAAGCGCCTGCCCTTTCGGGCAGACGCCTAAAGATCAGCTTAAACTGTCATGCAGTTTCTCGTGACAATTTCTAAATTAGAGTTTGTCAGCCCAATCTGCCATGTTGCCTTTGTAGAATGTGTACGGGATACCTGTCAGAACGCTTGTTCCACCAGCTTCGTCAGCTGTTGTCTCAAATGTTTCTTCCTCGTACTCGCCCCAAGCCTGCATTGTAACTTTCTCGCCAGCAGCACCAGTATAACCGTCATTCTGAACAGCCATCTGGATAGCAGCTGTAGAAGCACCCAGGTGAGATACATCCCACAGCATCATGAACGGGCAAACAAAGTCCATAGCGTTATCAGAATCAGAAGCCGGCATGTACGGTTTCATCTCGCTCGGAAGACCAAGACCTGTAACCTTGATGTCAGAACCAGCAGATTTCATAACCTCAGCTGCAGCTGCGATACCAACTGTTGTCGGGGAAATGATAACGTCTACTTTATTCTCGCTTAAGAAAGCCTGAGCCTGTGTAGTAGATTTGGTAGCCTCATCATCACCGTATTTCTTGTCCAGCTCCGGATTTACTTTACCAGAGTAGATATCTTTCTGAAGCTCTTTCTCCATCTCTGCGATCCAGCCGTTCTGTACCGGTGTATCGATACCAGCGGAAAGAACACCGATGTTGATCGGATCACCACTGTAGTTAGCCAGTGCTGTCTCAACGGATTTGCTCATGTCGGAATCAGACGGATCATAGTCAACACCGCAAACGATCATAACGGCTGCACGAACCTGCATAGCACCGATATCTGCGGAAGATGCCTGATTGTTGTGTGTTACACGGTAGTCAGCAGATGCTGCGGAGTCAACGGATACGATCGGTACGTTCTGGCTCTGAGCTTTTGCAAATACCTCATCAAATCCTGTATCACCGTTTGTGGAGATAGAAATGGATTTGCAGCCTTTTGTCAGGGCTTCATCGATCAGCTGTACCTGAGCGGCTACAGTTGTCTCTGCCGGGGATTTCTCCTCTGCTGTCTCACCAACCTGTGTCATGTAGCTGTTGAATCCTTCGTACATGATAACACCGAATGCGTTACCAACGGATTTGAACATGAATACATGGTTGCCATCTTTGCTTGTAGTAGCCTCAGCTGCACCACTTGTCTCTGTAGCTGCGCTGGCTGCGCTTGTTGCTGTACTCTCAGCTGCTGCGCTGCCGCTTGTCTCAGTCGGTGTGGATGTAGCTGCTGCAGAAGAGCTGCCGCCGCAACCTGCGAGTGTTGTTGCTGCCATAGCACCTACAAGACCAAGTGCCATGAACTTGTTCAGTTTTTTCATACTTTTCTTCCTCCTTTAGGATATGTGTATATAAACTTTTCGTTTATATCGACGAGTAGATAGTAGCATATAACCGATTATTTGGCAAATACATCTTTAAAAATTGTGTATTTTGTATATACTTTATCTTTTTTTTGGACATATTTGCCAAATCGTATGCTCTATACTTATTTTGCAAATCTTTCCTTTGCTTTCTTGGCATCTGCCTGCTGATCAGCCCAGAACTGTGCAGTCTTTTCCTTGCACTCCTTCTGTGCAGCAGCGATCTCATCCTGCAGCTTCTTGATCTTGTCAGCGTTACCACCGGCCTTCTGCAGCTTCTTGATCTCTTTCTTATGCGCTTTGACAAGCTCAGCGGTTCTGTCGTTGACAGCCTCGATGTTCTTGTTGTTATGGTATACCATACGCAGCTTCATATCCTTGATCATCTGCTTGTTGATCGTGGAAACCAGGATCGTCAGGATCAGGATAACGCCGATGAAGATCTTTTTCGTATTCGGGTCGATACCGATCAGACCGAGTACGAAGATGAGGAAGGACATGATGAATGTAGCGATCATCGGACCGTACATCTTACCTTTACCACCACTGGTGGATACACCACCCAGTACAGCGGTAGCGATGGCTGTCATCTCATAACCGGTAGCCATGGAGGAGGAAATACCGCCACCCATACGACCGATGAAGAAGATGGAACCGATACCGGCCATGAAGCCCATGAGGATGAAGACTTCCATCTTTACACGGAATACACTGATACCGGAATATGTAGCACATGTCGGGTTGTTACCAACGATATACACTCTACGTCCAAACGGGGATTTGTGCAGCACGAAGCACAGAATCGCACCCATGATCAGAAACAGCAGCATACTGAGCGGGATCACACCGCCGATATTGTACCAGCCGATCTTGTTGTACCATGCCGGGAAGTTCTTCAGGGAATTCTCACCCAGAACGATCTCAGCGATACCACGAAACAGCATGGATGTGGAAATCGTAGTAATAACGGCCGGCATCTTGAAGTAAGCAACACAGAAGCCGTTGAAAACACCACACAGCATACAGGTAAGGATACCTGCGATTACACAAACGATCGACGGAATACCGGCATCCATCATAAGACCGGTAACCATACCGCCCAGAACGATCTGTGCAGCTACAGATACATCGATATCACCCAGTAACAGGATGAATACCATACCAAGGACTAACGGTGAACTGTCGAAACCGGAGTTGATGATGGTCTGGATCGTACCAGCCTGGAAAAACAGCTGCGGTTCGAAGATCAAAAGTACCAGATTCAGAAGAATCAGGATATATACAAGGATCATTTCCCATTTAACAAGGAATTTGGATAAAACGAAACCTTCTTTTACCGAAAGGTCTCTGTCGTAATTACTTCCTGGCATTAGATCAAAGCACCCCTTTCTTTCAGAGCACGTTTCTCAGCAGTACGCTCTGTGAAATAGTTGATAATTACGGCTACGATTATGATACCGCCCTGCAGGGCCTTCTGCCATACACTCATACCCGGAATCATACTGATGAAGTTGGTGACTACGCACATGATCAGCACACCGATGGCCACACCGTCCATACGACCTTTACCACCATTGATGGAAACACCACCCAGTACACAGATTGCGATGGCTGTCATCTCGAAGCCATCCGCCATGCCGTAGTAACCGATCGCATAGTTGGCTGTGTAAAGCATACCTGCCAAACCGGCCAGAGCACCACAGATCACGAAAGCATAGAAGGTTACAACCGGCTCTTTGATACCGGCAACGGAAGAAGACTCACGGCTGGTACCAATCGCATAGATACGTCTGCCTGGTGCTGTATAGCCAAGGAACAGGCCAACAAGAACCATAACGATGATGGCGATCCATACGATAGCTGCCACACCAAGGATCTTGGTAACAGCGAAAGCACGGTAGCTGTCCAGATAGGAAGCTGCGAACCACCACTGTCCACCGGATACGGCAAATGCCAGACCACGGAAGATATACATCGTACCCAGGGTACAGATCATCGGAACCATGTGCAGGAAACCTACCAGCGCTCCATTTAAAGCACCACACAGAGCACCGAGAACGATGGCCAGTAAGAACCATACGATACCCGGAACACCCGGATTGGAGCAGGAAAGTGAAGTTGTCACGATACCTACAAAAGCAAGCGTGGAAGCGATCGAGATATCGATACCACTTGTCAGGATAACCACCATCTCAGCGACAGCCAGCAGAGCGTATACAGAGTTGTTCTGCAGCATATTCAGCAGAGACTGCGGTGCAAACATACCCGGTGTCAGGACACGCGCCAGAAGCAGAAGAAGGATCAGCACGACGATCAGACCGGTATTACGGGACTGTAATAACTTTTTCATTACTTGTCTCCTCCTTTCTTCTCTTTCAGGGAAGCCTCCAAGATCATCTCCTGTGTCAGGTTCTTCATATCGGTGAACTCAGCTGTCACACGGCCGCTCTTCATAACAACGACACGGTCAGCCACACCTAAAACCTCCGGCATCTCGGAAGATACCATGATGATCGCATAACCGTTGCAGGCCAGCTCGTTCATAATCTCATAGATGGAGTACTTGGCACCTACGTCGATACCCTTTGTCGGCTCATCCATGATCAGAACCTTCTGCTCTGCGGAAAGCATCTTGGCAACAACGACCTTCTGCTGGTTACCACCGGACAGAGAGCTCGGCGGAGCCGTGATATCGTTGGCCTTCAGCTGGATCTTCTTACAAAGTTTGATAGCGTTATCCATCTCGGCATTGACATCAAGCTTACCGGCTTTGGTAAACTGCTTCATCGTAGCAGAGGAAACATTCTGATAGATCGGGAGCTCATTGATCAGACCTTCTGTCTGTCTGTTCTCCGGAAGGAGACCGATACCGAGCTTTAATGCATCGATCGGACTCTTGATATTGACCTTTTTGCCTTCCATACGGATCTCACCGCTGTCCGGCTGCATGATACCGTAGATATTCTGGCAAACCTCTGTACGTCCGGCACCTACCAGACCTGTCAGGGCCAGAATCTCACCACGGCGTACATTGAAGGATACATTTTTGAAATAACCTTCTTTGGAGATATTGTCGACTTCGAGGACAACATCACCGATCTTGGCTGTTTTTTCCGGATACATGGCTGTCAGCTCACGACCTACCATTGCTTTTACCAGATCGTGATTGGTGATCTTGTCAACATCCCAGCAGCCAACATATGTAGAATCACGGAATACCGTAACACGGGAGCAAAGCTCGTACATATCCTCAAAACGATGGGTAATGAAGATAATGGATACGCCCTTGTCACGCAGATCCTTGGCGATACGGTACAGCTGCAGACACTCATTTCTTGTCAGGGAAGCTGTCGGCTCATCCATGATCAGGATACGAGCATCACGGGAAAGCGCTTTGGCGATCTCGACCAGCTGCTGTGCAGCTACAGAAAGAGTTCCCATCGGCTTGTTAACGTCGATCTCTTTGCTCAGCGGCTCGATCAGCTCTTTCGCACGTTTTCTCATGGCCTTCCAGTCATAGATGCCAAATTTATTTTTGATTTCCTGACCCATGAAGATATTCTCCGTAACGGTCAGATCCGGGAAAGATGTAACATGCTGATAGATGGCTGCAATACCCATCTTAGCAGAATCAGAAGTATTACGGAATGTCATGCGCTCGCCTTCCAGAAGCATCGTACCGCTGTCCGGCTGATGTACACCCGTGATAACTTTAATGAAGGTTGATTTACCGGCTCCGTTTTCACCCATCAGAGCGTGGATCTCACCTTTTTTCAACTGAAAATGTACGCCGTTTAACGCGCGGACACCACCGAACGTTTTGACAACGTCTTTCAGTTCCAAGATATAATCACTCATTATTTGTTATATCTCCTTTCCTTCCTTCTTGTTTTTTCATCACGCCACACCACCTCTACGCACGTGTGCGCGGTGACTATGGCATAAATTTACCGTGACACACGCTATAATACAATATCAAAACTTGTTTTTCAACGTTCATTTCTTGTTTTTTGATGCATATTTGCCATTTTCTGCAGAAAATGTTATACTGAATCATCAAGAATATACAACTTGTCATAATTTCGTAGTATTTTCACAAAAAGTATAACATATTTCACCTGTTTCAAAGGAGTGTTTTTATGAAGCTGCCAAAAAGAACGCTGCCCTCTGTCCGGTGCGGTACGGAGGCTTTTCTGAACCAGCAGATCAAATCCCTGCCCTTTTATATCAAGGAAGCCGGTTTTTCCAACAGCCGGAAGTTTGTCCGGGGCACCGCCAACAATTATTCCGACTATCTGCTTCTGTATTCCCAGACCAGCATGATGTTTTCCAAGCATGGTTTCCGCTATCCGGTCAATCCGGATGATGTGATCGTCTCTGCCTGCAATACACCGTTAAGTTTTGTCCAGCCCTGGAACAAGGAGCGCGACTTTCTCTATATTGTCATCAGCGGTGCGCAGGCCCAGCAGTTTTACAATCTGATCCGCAAGAGCAACAGCCTGTTTCACACGAATCAGCTGAGCAATATTCTTGACTATTTTATCAGTCTGTTGGAAATCGATTTTCAGTCGGAAAAGGACGCCCTGATGCACCAGCTCGAAGCCGGAGTACTCATCCACCGGCTGCTTCTGGAGCTCTATAAGCTGTCCCAGAATATCCTCGCCGCCAAGGACATGACCCCGCTGCAGGACAATGCGGTCAATACAGCGATCAAATATATCCGGGAAAACTATCAGGAGGATATGGATATCGACACGATCTGCAACAGCATCAGCTTTTCCAAGTATTATTTCTGCAAGCTGTTCAAGGAACATACCGGCATGACCGTCCACCAGTACGTCACCGAGTTCCGAATCAACAAATCCAAGGAGCTGCTCTCCTACTCCAAGCTGTCTATCGCAGCCGTGGCCAGCAGTGTGGGCTACAAAAACACGCTGACCTATACCCGGAGCTTTGAAAAGCTGGTCAAAATGACACCGACAGAATACAGAAAATACTATTAAATCCCAACATAGTAAAAGACAGCGGATTTCTTTTTCAGAATTTCCGCTGTCTTTTTGTATCACACAACGGAGTTTCCTTCCTGTGAACCTCCGCTGTGTTCATATTTTACATATACGAAATTATCTTGTAACAATATCTACCGGTATATTGAAGATCTTAGCAACCTTCAGGATGGTATCGATATGACGGCCTGTGGCAGCTGCCATATGATGGGTCGGACCTGCTTCGCTCCAACGGTTCACGAATTCGCGTGCACCGCAGGTGAAACGTGTTCTCATATTGGTATCACCGAAGGAAAGGATCTTGCCCTCTTCGTTTACGCCCTCAGCAACAACGAACTTGAAGTGTCCGTCTTTGTCCTGTGTAATAGCCAGGTATGTTACCGGTCCAAGGTACGGATAGAACTGTGTCAGGTATCCGCCGCCTGTCTTACCATGGAATACTTTAACGATCTTCATGGTCGGTTTCTTATCGGAAATATCAGCGTCACCACTGCCGGAATGACCGATGATGCAGATATCATCGTTGAAATCGATGGAATACATCTCAGACAGCTGGCCTGTACCGGAGATTGTCTTTAAGATACTCATAGCCATGGCAACCTTCATATCGCCCTCAACGGCACATGCTGTACCCTGTTTGATCAGCATGGAGAATGCCGGGATCAGCATACTGTCAAGGACACCGGCTTTGCCCTGTGCAAATCCATCGTAATGGGAAGCGATCAGTCCAAGATGCTCGTCCTTAACCCACTGTTCGAAGGCAACAACGTATTTGGCCATCTCCCATACTTCCTCGATGCTTCCGCCACCCTCGATATCGAAGGTATCCAGGATCTCCTGTGCTTTTGCACGGATAGCGTCTTCGTCTGTGATATCGTCAGCGATCGCCCACATTTTCTCCCAGTCGAACTGTTTAGTGTACAGGAACATTCTGTTGTACAGGTTAGTCTCATCAATATAGAGATCCATCATACCCGGATACGGACGACCGATCTGGGCGATATTGGTATCACGGAAACGTCTTCTGACCTGTGCAGCCTTACACCAGTCTTCGATCTCAGCCTGAACAGCCGGATCTCCGCCCTCAACAACACCTGTGATAACAGCATGGCGTTTGCCCGCTCTCTCAAGGTCAGCTACTGCTTCACCTACAGCACCACAGGCATAGCCTTCGCCCAACCAGGATGCGATATCTGTATGATCGTAGTCCAGAGCTTTGAGCTTCTGTACATTAACCAGTACAACCGGGACATCCAGATCGCGGATAGCCGGCAGCATATTGTAAGATGTAGCATATGTCAGCATCTGCAGGAATACCAGATCTACGTCTGCAGCGCGGAACTTGTCGCCAGCTACCATAGACTGTTCTTTTGTGGTAACGATACCGCCGTCAATAATCTCTACGGTATCCGGCAGAGTTTTCTTGAAAGCCTCATACTGAGCCTCAAACTCCGGTACCAAAGACGGGAACTGCGGCAGGTAAGCACCTAATGCGATGGAAAATACACCAACTCTTGCTTTTGTATTAACTAGCATGTTTCATCCTCCAAATAAGATATATTTAATAGTTACCTTGCATAAAGCAGGCACAACCTGAAAGGTTCTTTATACTAGGAAGAAACTGCTCTGACCGGCAGCTTCTTCCCGGTTACATTTTCTACTCCGGCTTGTACTCTTTAACACCGAAGGATTTGAAGATATTATCCCTTGCTTCCTCAACAGCGTCAAACTCCTTGGCCTTAAGCATCTGTGCTGTCAGGTTACCGATAGCTGTAGCCTCTGTCGGTCCGGCATATACCGGTCTCTTGCAGGCATTGGCTGTCAGCTGGTTTAAGTATCCGGCATTGGCACCACCACCTACAACATGGATACGTCCATATGTACGGCCTGTGATAGCTTCCATCTCATGGATAGTCTTGGCATAGCATTCTGCCAGGGAAGCATAGATCACAGTAGCCAGCTCGCCGAGTGTCTCCGGAACCTGCTGGTTTGTACGACGGCAGTAATCCTTAACCTCCTCGGTCATATTCTTCGGAGCCAGGAAGCAGTTATCGTTGCAGTCTACTCTGGACGGGAAATCCTTGGCTTCCTCTGCCATATCGCAGATCTGGGCGAAAGAGTAAGCATCGCCTGTCTCATGACGTACAGACTGGATCATCCACAGGCCCATGATATTTTTCAGGAAACGGAAACGGTAGTTGTAACCACCCTCGTTGGTAAAGTTGGCGGCACGGCTCTCCATGGAGCAGTTAGCCTCTTTGGCCTCAACGCCCATCAGAGACCATGTACCGGAACTGATATACATAAAGTCATCGTCATTAGCCGGAACAGCCAGTACAGCGGAAGCTGTATCGTGGGAACCGATCTGCATAACCTCAAGGTCGAAACCAACCTCAGCGGCGATCTCCGGTTTCAGATTGCCGAGAACTGTACCCGGTTTATGTACTTCCTGGAAGATCTTTCTCGGGAAGCCAAGCATGTCGATCAGCTCATAATCCCAGTCCTTGGTATTCGGATCGATCAGCTGGCCTGTGGTAGCCTCGGTGTACTCCTGAGCTTTCTTGCCGGTCAGTCTGAACTGCAGGTAATCCGGAACCATCAGCATAGCCTCTGCCTTTTCCAGATACTCCGGATGTGCTGTTTTGACAGCCATCAGCTGATAAATGGTATTGTACAGCTGCTTCTGGATACCGGTTCTCTTGTACAGATCCTCTTCGGAGATAATCTTGGAAACCTCTGCATCCATACCATTGGTACGGCCATCGCGGTAACCTACAGTATTGCCGATCACATTGTCGTCCTTGTCGAGCAGAGCGAAATCAACGCCCCAGGTATCGATACCCATGCTTACCGGGATCTTGCCGATCTCTTTACACTTTTTCAGACCGTTGACAACCTCCTGGAACAGTCTGTCCATCTCCCAGCAAAGCTCGCCGTCTTTCATCTTCATACCATTTTCAAAACGGTGGATCTCCTCCAGCTGCATCTGGCCATTCACCATATGGCACAGAATATGACGTCCGCTGGACGCACCGATATCTACTGCTAAATAATAATTGCTCATTGCAAAAACCTCCCATTGTTTTGATTTTTCACTACCATATATAATACAGCAAAAAACGTTTCAAGGGAAGTCCGTGATTTGCACAAAAAACTGTCCTGATTTGCAAAGGTATGCCGAAAATTAACTTTTTATTAAAGCTGGCCTGATCCCGTCTGAAACATTGACTTTCCAGACAACTTCCGGTATCATAATCCTATTGAACTTTAGGAGGAAATCTATATGCGCAATAATACAGCAGGCCGTCATACCTTTATTATGCTGGCCGGAGTATATTTACTGTATCTGTCCTGGCAGCTTTTCAACGGCTTCCGTACCGGTGACACGACCAATCCGGTCTTTATTCTCGCCGCCATTCTGTTCGCCGTGATCGGTGTTATCATCATCGTGACTAACATCCGTGCCATCATCCGTCTGAGCAAAGAACAGCCAGCCGCCGAAGAGACCGTCGAGGATACTTCTGTTGCAGAGAATTCGCCGGAAACACCCGCAGATGAGGCTTCTGTTGCAGAAAATTCTGACAACACAGCCACTACGGATACTGTTATCGAAGAAGAAATAAAAGAAAACTAAACGTTTCACTCTTCTTCATCCAAAGCATTGCCATCTTCCTGCAAATGCGGTAAAATATAACCAAATACAGCCCATATGGGCCAGACTGTTCAAACAGTCAGAAAGGAAGAACATATGTTAAAAGGAATCCCGAACATCTTAACCCCAGAACTCTTAAAGGTACTTGCTGAAATGGGTCACACCGATGAGCTGACCATCGGCGACGGCAACTTCCCCGGCCACAGCTTTGGCACACAGGTTATCCGTCTGGACGGCCATGGCGTACCGGAAATCCTGGATGCTATCCTGCAGGTTATGCCGCTGGATACATATCCGGACTCCACAGGCAAGATGGTACCGCCGTGTACACTGATGGCTGTAGAGCCGGGCGATGATGCCAAGACACCGATCTGGGATACATACAAAGAGATCGTCAAGAAATACGATGACCGTGGAGATGCCTGCTTTGAAGAAATCAACAAATGGGATTTCTACGATAAGACCAGAGCCAAATCCCGTGTTGTTATCATGACAAGTGAGACAGCTATTTATGCTAACATCATTCTTCGTAAAGGTGTTGTTATCAACAAATAATCGATACTACCCAAAGCCCCGCCTGCATATCTCACAGACGGGGCTTTCGTATGCGCATTTCGGCTTTGACTCATTGCTCACGCAAAAACACCCCGCAGGAACCGTGTTTCCACCATTCCTGTGGGGTGTTTATCATTTCACAAACGTGATACAAGTATAATTACTTGTTCATCTGAGCAGCAACCTCAGCTGCGAAGTCTTCGTTCTTCTTCTCCATACCTTCGCCAGTCTCGAAACGAACGAAACCTTTGATGGTGATGTTAGCATTGTTTGCTTTGGCAACCTGCTCTACATATTTGGCAACAGTCTGCTTTCCGTCCTCAGCTTTAACGTAAACCTGATCCAGCAGGCAGATCTCTTTGAGTTCTTTGTTGATACGGCCTGTGATCATGCCCTGGATAACCTTCTCCGGCTTCTTGGACTCTTTCGGGTCGTTCATGATCTGAGCCATCAGAACTTCTTTCTCATGTGCAATGTAATCAGCGCTTACTTCTTTGTCGCTGGTGTACTGCGGTCTCATAGCTGCGATCTGCATAGCTACGTTTGTACCCATCTCTTTAACAGCGTCGTTTACAACGTCTGTCTCGATATCAACCAGAACACCGATCTTACCACCCATATGCGTATAAGATACGATCACACCGTTGTCCTGAGCAACTTTCTGGAAACGACGAATGTTCATGTTCTCGCCGATAACGGCAACCTGACCTGCCAGTGCTTCTTTAACAGTCTTGGAATCATCGAATTTCCATGTCTCAGCCATGAAGCCTTCGATATCGTTTGTCTCTGTTTCCATAGCCTGCTCAGCAACCTGTGCTACGTAGTTCTGGAATTTCTCGTTCTTTGCAACGAAGTCTGTCTCGGAGTTAACCTCTACAACGACAGCTTTCTTTCCGTCATCAGCAACGAGAACCTTGCAAAGACCCTCTGCTGCAATACGGCTTGCTTTCTTCTGTGCGGTAGCCAGACCTTTTTCTCTCAGCCATTCTACTGCTTTATCCATATCGCCTTCTGTAGCTGTAAGAGCTTTCTTACAGTCCATCATACCAGCGCCTGTTGCTTCTCTTAACTCTTTTACCTGTGCTGCTGTGATAGCCATATCTGTTTTCCTCCTGAAATCTGATGTATGACCGTCCCGTTATCCGAAGCGGTCTGTATAAATTCACATTACTTTACAATGTGTTGAGTAAGCAGCCGGTCTGCCCGCAGTGGACAGACCAGACTGTTGTATGCGGAAAATTATTCCTCTACTTCTTCCTCAACCGGAACTTCAACTTCCTCAGCCTCACCCTGGTTTGCCTCGATAACAGCGTCTGCCATCTTGGAAACGATCAGTTTTACGGCGCGGATAGCGTCATCGTTACCCGGGATTACGTAATCCAGCTCTTCCGGATCACAGTTTGTATCACAGATACCGATCAGCGGGATGCCCAGTGTATGAGCTTCCTGGATACAGATTCTTTCTTTCTTCGGGTCAACTACGAAGATAGCGTCCGGCAGTCTCTTCATATCTTTGATACCGCCAAGGTTCTTCTGCAGTTTGTCCAGTTCTTTCTTCAGCAGGATAACTTCCTTCTTCGGCAGAACTTCGAATGTTCCGTCAGCTTCCATAGCCTCGATCTCTTTCAGACGAGCGATACGGCTCTGGATAGTCTTGAAGTTTGTCAGCATACCGCCAAGCCATCTCTCGTTAACGTAGAACATACCGCAACGTGTAGCCTCTGTAGCGATAGCGTCCTGAGCCTGTTTCTTTGTACCTACGAACAGGATTGTGCCGCCCTCAGCTGCGATGTTGGCTACTGCCTTGTATGCGTCATCTACCATACCTACAGATTTCTGCAGATCGATGATGTAGATGCCGTTACGCTCTGTGTAGATGTACGGAGCCATTTTCGGGTTCCATCTTCTTGTCTGATGTCCAAAATGAACACCTGCTTCCAAAAGCTGTTTCATTGAAATAACGCCCATGTTTTTGTTCTCCTTTTTTGGTTTTTTCTTCCATGTGCTTTACTGCAAAACCCACCCGAGGGCTTCGGGCACCGGGTTTTCTCCACACACGTGTTTATTTGCAACATTCGGATTATAGCATAGGATGTTGGGGCTGGCAAGCCTGAAAATCTCTGTTTTTGCCTTATTTTACATATTTTTTGCGAATGATGTCGTCCACCATGTCAGCAGTCATCTCACCACGGATCTTTTTGATACTGGCATTGTCGGTCCAGCGGCTGTGCAGTGCTTGAATCTCTTTTTCATCTACGCTGATCTCATATTGCGGCGTGATCTGTCCGATCATGGAAAGTAATTTTTCTTCTGTGATGTGTAATCTTTTGTAAAATTCTTCCGTATAGGCCGGGTCTGCTTTTGCATTATGCAGCAGGAACTCCGGCAGGAACTGGGCGCAGGCAGTCCCATGGGGAATCCCGTGGGTTTCGCTTAAGAAATAGCCGACGGCATGCGGCATACAGGTTCCGGTTACGTGAATGGCCAGTCCGCCATAAATAGAGGCATTATACAGAATTTCCCGGTCTTCTTCGTTGATGCTGTCAAAGCCTTCCTGCAGCATCTTGTCAAATTCTTTTATCAGGAGACGGATACCGCGGACACTGTAGCAGCGGGAAATCTCATTAGCGCCGCGGGTGAAATAGCTTTCCACACAGTGAGCCAGAGCATCAATGGCTGTGGACTTGGTAAAGAGCTCCGGCAGCGTATTTGTATAGGTATAATCTCCAAGGGACAGTGCCGGGAACAGACGGTCATCGTTCAGACTTTTCTTGAGTCCCTGCAGATTAGTGATCACGGCTACTTTGGTCACTTCGCTGCCCGTACCTGCGGTCGTACCGATGGCACCGATAGGAAGCGGTGTATGTTCCCAGTGATAGGAATACAGAACCTCCTGTGTGATCCCCGGATTGGCGGCAAGTACAGCGATACATTTGGCCGCATCCAGCGGAGAACCGCCGCCGATACCGATCACAGCGTCCGCACCGAGGGATTCGGCTACAAGTGCTGCTTCCATACAGTCGGACAGCTTCGGATTCTGTCCGATGCCGTCATAGAGCGCATAGGACTGCTCATTGGCATCCAGAACAGCGATCAGGTCATCTAAAGCACCGCTCTTTTTGGCTGCAGAATGGCCGGTAACGATCAGAATGGCATCGCCAAGGGCTTTGATCTTATCTGCATTTGCGCTGACACAGCCTTTTCCTGTGATCAGGCGGGTGGGCATGTACATATTCATTGTTGTATTCATCCTAAATACCTCCGGGAAAATATTTGCATTTTTCTGGGATAAATTATAGGACAATTGACGGTGCAACGCAAGACATGCTATAGTGCTTTTATCTACTATATTAATCCATACAGGAGGATTTTCTTATGATCAGAAGAGCCAGAGAATGTGAAAAAGAGCTGCGCGAGCATATGCGTGACGGTGACGGAACTGTCGAGATCTTAAATCTTGCCACACCGGCAGAGTTAAACGACAAGGGGCGGCTGTTTGCCAAGATCACGCTGCACAACGGCTGCAGTATCGGCTACCATATCCATGAAAAGGATACGGAACTCTTCTATATAATAAAGGGTGAGGCTTCCTACAGCGATAACGGTGAAACAAAGATCATTTCCGCCGGTGATGTTACCGTATGTCCCGCCGGAACGGGTCATTCTATCGCCAATCGTTCTGGCAGCGATGTCGAGCTGATTGCTGTGATCGTATACGCATAAGCAAAGTGCCGGCCATCTGGCGAAAGTCAGCGGAAAATCCACTTTTTTCCGTTGACAAAGCCGGTTCCGGCGTGTACATTATTAGTAGCAGTAAACCGTTGTCCGAACAGACAAAACCCTTTTCGGCAATGTTTTTTTTTGCGCTTAATTCATTTCAGATATAAGGAGGCGAAATCATGGACGCAGACAGTTGCAGTAGCGGCGCGGGACACATACCTATATGCTTTGACGATACGGCACGGCTGCGTCGTTTCGTCCGTTATGTACAGTAATTGCCCGGATATACAGACGTAATATCTTCTGCAATTACCTTATATACCAGGATAGTCTGATATCGTTTTGGACTGTCCACATTTCCCGTATAGATATGTCATACCCGCAGTCTATCGCTGCACTCCCCTATTTTAAAAAGAAAGAAAGCTGCTTTTATCTCCTTTTTGGGATGTATAAGGCAGTGAGGAGGAAAACAGTATGACAGATGCATTAGAGACCTTAAAAGCCAGTATCAAAGCACTGGCTGAGGTCAAAAAATATGCTACCCTGCGTGACATTTTGTGCACGATGAATGCGGCGGATATCGCCTCACTCTTCGAGGATATGGATG
Source organism: Ruminococcus bromii (assembly GCA_963603285.1). Taxonomy (GTDB): domain Bacteria; phylum Bacillota; class Clostridia; order Lachnospirales; family Lachnospiraceae; genus UBA11957. Next base: position 51,665 of record CAVCMG010000012.1, on the reverse strand, counting down.
ACCAGGTAGTACCCCTGCTTTACCGCCTGCTCCCCAAGGAGCTGGCTGCCGATACGTTTGTAGAGATGGAGCCGGATACACAGGAGATGCTGATCCGGGGCTTTTCCGATAACGAGCTGAAGGAAGTCGTCGATGAGCTGTATGTCGATGATGCCGCCGATCTGGTCGAGGAAATGCCGTCCAACGTTGTCAAACGTATCCTGATGACTGCCGACCCGGAAAAGAGAAAGATGATCAACAACATCCTCAAATATCCGGAGGATTCCGCCGGCAGTATCATGACAACAGAATTTGTCGAGCTCAGACCGCATATGACGGTGGAGGACGCGATCCTGCATATCCGCCGCAGCGGTATCAACAAGGAAACGATCAATAACTGTTACGTTACATCCAAGGACCGCCGTCTGATCGGTGTGGTTACGATCCGTGACCTGATCATGAATGAATCCGACGAGGTGCTGGAGCAGCTGATGGAGGACAATATCATCTCCGTTGAGACGATCACTGACCAGGAGGAAGTCGCCCAGATGTTCTCCAAATACGGCTTTCTGGCTATGCCGGTCGTGGATACCGAAGCCCGTCTGGTCGGCATCGTTACCATCGATGATGTTCTGGATGTCCTGGAAGAGGAGGCTACAGAGGATATCGAAAAGATGGCCGCTATCGTACCGGCAGACAAGCCGTACCTCCGACAGACCACCTTTGACCTCTGGAAATCCCGTATTCCGTGGCTGCTGCTTCTGATGATTTCCGCTACGTTTACCGGTATGATCATCACCAGCTTTGAAAATGCGCTGGCGAAGTTCGTCATCCTGACAGCCTATATCCCGATGCTGATGGATACCGGCGGTAACTCCGGCGGTCAGTCTTCGGCTACCGTTATCCGTGCGATTTCCCTTGGCGACATCGAATTTAAAGATATCTTCCGTGTCATCTGGAAAGAAATGCGCGTGGCCCTGCTCTGCGGTGCGACACTGGCAGTCTGCAACTTTGTCAAGCTGCTCTTATTCGACCGCCTGACAATTCCGGTAGCTTTGGTCATCTGCCTGACACTCATCGTGACGGTCTTCTGTGCCAAGTTTATCGGCTGTACACTGCCGCTTATTGCCCACCGGATCGGTTTTGACCCTGCAGTTATGGCCAGCCCATTCATCACCACCATCGTCGATGCGATCTCCCTTCTGGTGTACTTCCAGTTTGCGACACACATCCTCGGTATTTGATAACCGGTATATCTTTTTGTTTTCCACACAGATATGCAGCAAACGTGCATATCTGTGTTTTTATCTGCTTTTTCCTTTTTTATACACCTCTGCTCTGACAGCATTCTGTCTTTTTCCGGCAATTCCAAAGAATTCTTAAATTCCCCATTTTCCATGGAAAATCTATTGTTTTTTCTCATCGCCCATGTCATAATGATGGTGAATTTTGTCGATATTCTGACGATATTGGCCGTTGTATCCGGGCGGCTCTTTATTTTTGTGATTTTTTAAATATTTACAGGAGAGAGACACACAATCATGGTATTTTCGAGTTTGCTTTTTGTTTTCTTTTTTCTGGCCATCCATCTGGTCGTCTACTATTTCATAAAACCCCGGTACCGCAATCTGGTACTGCTTGTCAGCTCGCTGATCTTCTATTCCTGGGGTGGACCGCGTTATCTGCTTTTGCTGGTGTTTGAAACGTTTATTGCCTGGGGCACGGGCGTTATACTCAGCCGCTGCGATATGGAAACCCGGAAAGGCCAGCGTGACCATAAGCTATATATGTTCTGCGGCTGTGCGCTCCTGCTTTTAATGCTCGGCATCTTCAAATATCTAGGCTTTTTCTGTGATACTTTTGATTTTATCATCCCGGCACTGGCCGACGTTCCGCGTCTGGTTCTGCCAATCGGTATTTCGTTCTATACGTTCCAGCTGATCTCCTACATCGTCGATGTGTACCGCGGCGAGGTCGAAGCACAGCCGGTATACTGGAAGCTGCTTTTATACGCCAGCCTTTTCCACCAGTGTATCGCTGGTCCGATCGTCCGGTATGAGACGGTGGCCGATGAGATCGAAGAACGCCATGTGAATCTGAACGATGTCTACACCGGTATGCGCCGTTTCTGCGTAGGTCTGGCCAAAAAGGCGGTCCTTGCCAACGGCTGCGCTACTGTGGCCGATACCCTTATGCCATCCGGCGTTGAAGCGCTTGGCGCACAGCCTGCACTGGCAATCTGGCTGGGTATGGTCTTTTACACGCTCCAGATCTATCTGGATTTCTCTGCCTACTCGGATATGGCGATCGGTATGGGCCGTATGGTCGGCTTCCATTATATGGAAAACTTTAACTACCCGTACACCGCTGTCTCCGTACAGGATTTCTGGCGCAGATGGCATATTTCCCTGAGTACATTTTTCAGAGATTACGTGTACATTCCGCTGGGCGGCAGCCGCTGTTCCCGAAACAAATATATCCGCAACATGTGCGTCGTATGGTTTCTGACCGGTCTGTGGCATGGTTCGAGCTGGAACTTTATCTTCTGGGGACTGTATTATCTGGCTTTCCTGCTTCTGGAAAAATTTGTGATTCAGGACAGGATCAAGGGCGTCTGGCGTCATGTCTACACGATCGCCGTGGTCTACTTTGGCTGGATCCTGTTCCGCTTTACCAGCCTGCATGAGCTTGGCACTGCGTTAAAAGGCATGCTCGGTCTTGGCGGCGGTTTTACCAGTATGGCTGTGGCTACACAGTTTACAGGGCATATTTTCTTCCTGATCTTTGCTATTATTGCGGTCACACCGCTGGGCAAAAACCTGCGCCGTATGCTCTATGAGCTTGGCAAAGACAATAAAGCTTTCTACACAATACTGAATATCACGGAAATGCTGACTCCGGTGCTTCTGCTGTTTTTATCCATGCTGGCACTGATCGGCGACAGCTACAATCCGTTTTTATATTTCCAGTTTTAACGAGGTATCCTTATGGCACGAAAAAAGCTGTCTCCACAGCAGAAAAAAGTTATGCAGCAATATCGCCTGATCGGCTGTCTGCTCGGCGTGGCGCTGCTGTTTGTGGGTGCACTTCTTGGCATCCTGATTCCTTTACGGCCCACCATATCCGAGGTGGAGAACCGTACCCTGACCAAATTTCCGGAATTTACGCTGGAAAGCTTTTTAAACGGAGAATTTTTCTCGGATGTTTCGACATGGTATTCGGATACATTCCCGCTGCGTGACCGGCTGATCTCTGCACAGCAGAAGATCACTGCCCTCTACGGTATTGCCGGGGATGAGCAGGTCGTAGGTGCCGATGTACAGGCGGACGAGATTCCTTCTGTTGTATCCACCGTACAGCCGACATCCTCCGCGGTCACTTCACAGACGGATACTTCGACCAGCACTGCACAGTCCCAGGTCGGCACCAGTGAAGCTACACTCCCCGACTCCTACAAGATGGAGGAGGAAGTCCAGAAGCAGATCCAGCAGCGTCTTTATGTCAAGGACGGTGCTGCCTACACGATCTACTCCTTTAACAAGGACGCCGCCGATACCTATATCCAGGCACTGTCCGATGCCGCCACCAAGCTGTCCGGTGTTGCCAATGTCTACTCGATCCTCGTACCGTTAAACTCCGGTGTCATGCTGGATGAGGATACACTGAAATCGCTGGGCGGCTCTGATCAGGGTCAGACGATCAATTATTACTATAATTCCTACAAGGGCGTGCAGGGCATCGAAACGCTCAATACCCTGCGGGAGCACAACAGCGAGTACCTATATTTCCGTACGGATCACCACTGGACAGCACTCGGCGCATACTACGCCTACCGCAACTTCTGTCAGGCCAAAGGCATCACGCCGAATGAGCTCGACTCTTTTGAAACGATGCAGTTTACACCGTTCCTCGGTACATACTATACCAAGCTGAACAAGCCATCCGATATGGCGGCCAACCCGGATACCGTTACTGCCTACATCCCGCATGGCACAAATTCCATGAAATACTGGGATAAGGACGGCAAGGAATACGACTGGAACGTTATCCGTGATGTCAGCAAACGAGGCGAAGGCGCTGCCTATGCTACTTTTGTAGCCGGAGATAATCCGATGGCTACGATTGAAAATCCAAACATCACCGACGGTTCATCGTGTCTGGTCTTAAAGGAATCCTATGCCAATGCCCTGATCCCGTTCCTTGTGGATCATTACCAGAAGATCTATATCGTGGATTTCCGCTACGCGAACGTAAATGTTGTGGATTATGTAAAACAGAACAATATCAAAGATCTGATCGTTGTCAACAATATCGGAATCATCAATTCCACCAACGTTGCCAACACGATCAAAGGATTGCTCTAATACACCGGCATCTGGCAACGGATTTTCTTAAACTGCCTGTCAGATGAGCACGAAAGACGGCCACCCTTTCTCATACAGAGATCGGGTGGCCGTCTTTCCATTCACTTTTACAGGTTTTCAAGGATATTTCATAGTTACCAATGGTTATATACTGTTTTTATTCTTTTATTCCTGCTCTGCTCTCACGGCCTGTGGCATTTCCCAGCCGTAGTGATCCGTATGCAGATACTCTTCTGCCTTTTCGCTGTAAGGCTCACCGAGCCAGTCTTTATACAGGTACTGCACCTGCTCATTCTCATGTGAGAAGCGGAGCTTGCTGTTCTTATCCAGACTGTAGAGGATCTTACTGCGGGCCGGTGCACGCTCCTCATCCTTGATGGAAATTGGCTGGCCACCGCCGCCGACACAGCCGCCCGGACAGGCCATAACTTCCACAAAGTCATATTTCACCCGGTTATCCAGGATCGCCTCAATCAGCTTGCGAGTATTGCCAAGACCGGTCGCCACCGCACAGCAAAGCGGGGTCTCGCCCAGCATAAAGGTATACTCTCTCCAGCCATCCATACTGCGGATCTCGCTGAAAGCGTCCGGATCCGGATTCTTGCCCTGTGTCAGGAAATAAGCGGATCGTAACGCAGCTTCCATAACGCCACCGGTTGCACCGAAGATCACACCAGCACCGGTATAGTCCGCCAGCGGATTGTCAAACGGTACCTCCTCCAGCTTTGCCGGATCGATCTTGTCCGCACGGATCAGGCGGTTTAATTCTCTGGTTGTCAGCACCAGATCCACATCCTGTCCATACTCGGACTTCATCGTCGGCAGGTCACATTCGGACTTTTTGGCCAGACATGGCATGATCGATACGGAATAGATATTCTTCGGATCGAGCTCTGCCTTTTCAGCAAAATACTGTTTGATCACGCTGCCAAACATCTGCTGCGGACTCTTCGCAGTGGACAGGCGGCCCGTCAGCTCCGGATACTGGCTCTTTAAGAAGCGTACCCAGCCCGGACAGCAGCTGGTAAACATCGGATACCGCACCAGATCGCCCTTTTTCAGACGGTGCAGAAGCTCCGTGCCCTCCTCCATGATCGTCAGATCTGCCGTAAAGGAGGTATCGAAAACATAATCAACGCCCATCCGTTTCAAAACAGCAGCGATACGGTTGACTGTAGCCTCTTCCGGCTTCAGCCCCAGCTCCTCGCCCCATGCGGCACGCACAGCCGGAGCGATCTGTACGACAACAACCTTTTCCTTATCGCCAAGAGCCTGTAAAAATTTCGTCGTATCATCTCTTTCCCGCAGAGCGCCGACCGGACAGTGCGTAATGCACTGGCCACAGAGGGCACATTCGGACTCCTTGATCATACGGTTGTAGCTCACATCAATATGGGTACGGCTTCCCGTACCGGCCAGATCCCAGATACTGACCGTCTGTACCTTGTCACAGATCTGGATACAACGCATACATTTGATGCATTTATTGTAGTCCCTGTACAGCGGATATGTTGTCGTCCAGAGACGTCTCTTGCCCTCCGGCAGATCCTGCGCATACGGCACATCCAGAATACCCAGATCGTTGGCGATACGCTGCAGCTGGCAGTTACCGCTTCGTACACAGGTTGCACAGCGGCAGTCATGCTGGCTTAAAATCAGCTCTACATTGATTCTTCTTGTACGGCGCGCTTTCGGACTGTTCGTGTATACGACCATTCCCTCCCGCACAGTACTGTTACAGGCCGGAACCATGGCTCTCTCGCCCTTGACCTGCACACAGCAGACACGGCAGGCACCGATCTCATTGATGCCCTCCAGATAACACAGATGCGGGATATCCACACCGACGCTGGCAGCGGCCTTCATAATCGTTGTTCCCTCCGGTACACTTACCGGGATATCATTGATCGTCAGATTTACCATTCGCGGTTCCTCCCTCCTTTGAAGCGGCCATAGCCAAACTGGTCACAGCGCAGACAGCGGCAGGCCTCCTGCAGTGCTTCCTCTTCTGTCATACCCTCCTTGACGAGGTTAAAATCATTGCGGCAGTCCTGCATGTTCCGGCTCTTTAAGCCGACACGGCCACAATGCGGGGAGTTGGTCAGCTGCGGTGCGGGAATCTCCACATCCACAGTGATCCGGTGGTCAAATCCGAGATAATTATCAATATTGGCAGCGGCTACCTTACCGGCAGCTACCGCCCGGATTACGGTTGCCGGGCCGGATACAGCGTCACCGCCGGCAAACATATTGGTACTGTTCGGGACAAAGGTATTCTCTCCGGCTGTGATCATGCCGCGCTCTGTCGACAGACCGGCAGCCTCAAACGGTGTCGAATCGATCCTCTGGCCGATGGCAACCACAACAGCGTCACACGGAATACGGAACTCCGGTACATCGGCATCCTTCGGCTTCGGACGACCGTCACGGCCATAGCGGCCAATGATCTGCGGCTTTGTCCATAAAGCGGTCACATGACCGTTCTCGTCAGCCTCAATGCGGCTCGGAGCCTGCAGCGGCAGGATCTGGCAGCCCTCTGCAAAAGCGTCATCGATCTCCTCCTGCAGCGCCGTCATATCTTCTACACGGCGTCTGTAAACACAGGTTACCGACTTCGCGCCGAGACGGATCGCGGTACGGGTCGCATCCATAGACACGTTACCGCCGCCGATAACACAGACGTTTTTATCTTTAAAATCAGGCTTGTGCCCTTCGCCGATGCCACGCAGCATCTCTACGGCGGAGATCACGCCCTCGCTGTCCTCGCCCTCAAGGCCCAGCTTCTTGTCCGCATGGGCGCCGATACAGACGTATACAGCGTCAAACTGCTTCTGCAGCTCGGTAACAGACAGATCCCTGCCTACCGATACATCGGTAAATACCTTGACACCGGTGGAAAGGATATGATCGATATCCTTGTCCAGAATATCCTGCGGCAGACGGTAATCCGGAATACCGTAACGGAGCATACCGCCAAGCTTTGGCCGCTGCTCGTAAACCGTCACATCATGTCCCATCAGAGCCAGATAATACGCCGCGGTAAGTCCGCCGGGGCCTCCGCCGATGATGGCAACCGTCTTGCCGGTAGCTTCTGCCTTCGGCGGTGCCGGCATATCTTCGCCATTGTCCACGGCAAACCGCTTCAGTCCGCAGATATTAACTGCATCGTCCATCAGACGGCGGCGGCAGTTATTTTCGCACGGATGCTCGCAGACATAAGCGCAGGAAAACGGGAACGGATTGTCCTTACGGATCAGACGGACAGCATCTCCATAGCGCTTGTTGCGGATCAGGGCGATATAGCCCGGAATATCCACATGCGCCGGACAGACGGCCACACAGGGAACCGGATGGTTCAGGCCGCAGATACAGCGGCCATATTTGATATGTTCTTCATAGTCCTCACAGAAACCTTCGATTCCCATGGTGACCATGGCAGCCGCTTCATATCCGATCGCGCAGTCCGAAGAATCGCTGATAACACGGGCCGTTTTCCGGATCAGCTCGATGGTTTCAAGGGATGCTCTCTGTTCCAGTACATCCTCGAGCAGATGTTCCAGCTGGCCAAGGCCGATACGGCAGGGTGCGCATTTACCGCAGGTCTGGGCATGGCACAGACGCAGGAAATTGAGCGACATATCCACCGGACAGAGTCCCGGCGGGCTGGCGGCCAGACGGCGGCTAACATCGCGATAGAGACCGTTTAATACGGTCTGGGCATGAAGTGGCTTCTCAATATGCAGTTTTCTCAAAACACTTCCTCCTTTAGTTACAACATTATCCTCCAACAACTATGTCAATTATAGCAGTTTTTGGCATTACCACCAATAATTTTGTTATATTTTTATCATTTATGTAAATCCTGCATAATTTTTTCCTTATTTTCTATCTAAAGTGAAAACTAACTGTGTGCTTTTATGAGAACACACAGTCTTTTATCCGACGTTTTTTCTCCGGTCTTTTCGGCATTATGCACTTTTTTCCTTTTTATTTTTGTACGTCTTTTCATACAAGTTTTTGCTTGACAAACAAATTTTTGAGGACTATTATACAGGCAACTTCAGATGTTTCGCAATGACGAGGAAGAGTACCTGAAGGGGATTCCACAGAGAGCTGCCGCTTTTGGTGAGAGGCAGTGTTGAATCTTCAGTGAAAATCACCTCTGAGCTTTCGGACTGAAAGATTTACCGCGTAAGTCCGGACGAGTAACAGTCGTTATCCTGTTTCCCATTGTCAGATGTGGATGTGAGTGGCTGTATTTTTTACAGCAAGAAGAGTGGTACCGCAGAGGTTTGGCCTTTGTCTCTTGTATGGAGACAGAGGCTTTTTTTGCCTTAGCATATAAAAGAAAGCTCCAGTGGAGGTTTCTTTTATTATTTCTCTTAACAGAGAGGCCGGGCGTTTACGACAGATTCTGCAGGCTGTCGCGCTGCCTGATCCGAGCCTTTTGCGGACAGAGGGAAAATGATTTACGAAGCACTGGATGGTTAGATTACTGGTTTTCCCAGACAACTCAAAGGAGAAGAAAGAAATGGAAGTTTTAAAGAAGATCACGAATTTTGTCAGCAAGTACATGGCTGTTATCGTTATCGCCATGGCTGCGCTTGCTTTATTTGCACCGAATACGGTCAGCTTTATCAAGACGAGCTATGTCAATACGCTGCTTGGCATCGTTATGTTTGGTATGGGACTTACGTTAAAGCCGCATGATTTCAAGGTTGTTTTCAGCCGTCCTAAGGATGTTGTGATCGGCTGTGTTTCACAGTTTACAGTTATGCCACTTCTGGCCTTCGGACTGACAAAGGTGTTCCAGCTGCCGCCGGAACTGGCTATTGGTGTTATCCTTGTGGGTACCTGCCCGGGCGGTACATCTTCGAATGTTATGACGTATCTGTCCAAGGGTGATGTGGCGCTGTCTGTTGGTATGACGGCTGTTTCTACGGTGCTGGCGCCGTTTCTGACACCGTTTCTGACGTATCTGTATGCGGGTGAGAAGGTCAGTGTCAATATGTTGAGCATGTTCCTTTCGATCGTAAAGGTTGTGATTGTTCCGATTGTTCTTGGATTTATTGTGAATCATTTTTTCTCCAAATTTACGGAGAAGGCTGTGGAGGTGCTGCCGCTGATCTCTACTACGGCGATCGTGGCGATCGTGGCTGCTGTTGTTTCTGCAAACTCTGCGAAGATCATGACTTCTGGTCTTCTGATCCTGGCTGTTGTTATTCTGCATAATGTGCTGGGATATACGCTGGGCTACTGTATCGGTAAGGTTTTGAAGCTGGATTCTACGAAGTGCCGTGCGATTTCGATCGAGGTTGGTATGCAGAATTCTGGGCTGGCTACGTCTCTGGCGGCTACGCATTTTGCACAGTATCCACTGGCTACGATTCCGGGGGCTGTGTTCAGTGTATGGCATAATGTTTCGGGGGCTGTGCTGGCGAATATTTATGCGCGGTCAGCTTCTAATAATAAATAAATGTAGGTTGTGTTAAGAAAAAAGGAGATAGCTGCGTCGGGGGTAGTGGTTCTCTTCTCAAACAAGTGCAACGCTTCGCCAAGCTAAGTGCCAACTGCATCTAACGCGCTCGCTAGAGCGGGCTCGCGCGTAAGATTACGTAGGCACTGGATCTTGTCGAAGCTAAAAACGCACTTTGAATCGTTTGAGAAGAGAACCACTACCCCCGACGCAGCTATCTCCCTTTTTCTTCAAGTTATGTTATTGATGCATACACAGCTAACCCTTAACTGCCTGCTGTGCATATTCTATCCTGTCCAGACTTTATAATAGCTCCGCGAAGTCCTCGCCGGGGACGGGGGCGGAGAACAGGTTGCCCTGCATGAGGTCACAGCCGGCCTGGCCGAGGAGTTCGGCCTGGTCTTTGCGTTCTACGCCTTCGCAGAGGACGGTGAAGCCGAGGCCTTTGAGCAGGTGGATGATCTGGTGGAGGAAGAAGTCTCCTCTCTGGCTGTGCTCGCATTTGTCGATGAAGATGCGGTCCAGCTTGATGACATCCAGGGGGATATCGGCGATCAGGTTCATGATGGAGAAGCCGACGCCGAAGTCGTCGAGGGCGGTGGTGAAACCGGCCTGACGGAAACGGGCAAACATCTGGCGGACATTGCGGTAATTGAATACAGTGGCAGATTCGGTGATCTCTACCTGAAACAGAGTTGGAGAGAGATCGTATTTCTGCAGAATGGCCAGATATTTGTCAACTGTTGTATCGTCTGCGGCGTGCAGGGCAGAAATATTTACTGATACCGGCACGATAGATACGCCTTTTTTCTGCAAATGCTGCAGCATCTGGGCAGTCTTTTCCAGCACATAATAATCCAGCTCTACGATATGGCCATTCTTCTCGTACAATGGAACGAATGCCGCCGGGGTCAGGACGGTGCCATCCGGACGGATCCAGCGGATCAGTGCTTCTGCACCGACGATATGATAGTCCGTCAGCGAAACCTTCGGCTGATAAAAAACGCGGAATTCGCCTTTTTGCATGGCGTTATCCATGTTGCCGATAATCTCATTTTCCTGTTCCTGCTGCTGCCGGATCTTTTCATTATAAAATACTACGGTCTGTTCGCTGTTTTCCTGTACCTGCTTTCTGGCGTAGTTGGCAGCATCCACAGCCATGGAAGCCCCTACGCAGCTCTCGCTGATCCTGTAGATACCGGTGCGCACCTTGATACCGGCTCCTGGGAAACGTACTTCTATACGGCGCTGAAATTTCTGATTGATCTCTGCAACGACCGCGCTGATCTTCTCTGTCTCTTTATACGGCATAAAAAGTAGAAACTGATCTGCCGCGATCCGGGCAAAATACCCTTCCGCACCATCCGGCATACGTTCCATGATATAATTGGCAAATTCCTTTAAGAGGATATCTCCTGCTGCATAACCATATTTCTGATTAAAATATTTAAAACCACAGAAGTCGGTATACATCATCAGATAGTCGCCCCCAGTACCACTGACAATAATGCGCTCTGCCTCTTCCCGGAATCTGGCATAGGTCAGCAGACCGGTCAGGGCATCCAGATCCAGCGACATAAATCTGGCGCCGCCACCGGCGTTGATGGCCTGCCGTTTCGCCATATGGGCGGAAACGATCTTGGTCAGCTCACCCAGCTGTTTTCTGTCCTGCTTTGACCAGTATCGCTTGCTGGTGCAGACTACATAGGAGATTGCTCCCATATATTTACCTTCGCAGTACATGGCGGCATACAGCACAGTCTTTGCGCCGCCCTGCATCAGAAGCTGTTTTCCCGCCGGGGAATACATACCCATATTGTCATACTGTAAGACAGTCGTTCCGTATTCGTCATAACTGCGAAACAGCGTCTGGAAATCTTCTTTCTGAAAACCGGAGGGACTTTCCAGCACCGGCTGGTCTTCCAGATTTTTTCGCAGCCACTGGTACTGACTGCCTACGCTCTGTTTCTGGATATCGGTCTGGACAACGGTAATACGGTCCAGCTGGAAACGGATACCGATGACCTGCATCAGCTGTTCCAGTGCCGTATCAAAGCTGTTCTGCTTCTCAAAGATCTCGAAAGCCGTCGCTACAACATCATTTCTGAGATAGCGGGTGTCGATTGTACTCTCCGCCTCCGTACTCTGGGCCTCCAACTCAAAGCGCTTCAGATTGTCACAGAATACATACCGGTTCCTGCCGTTGATCTTTGCCTGATACAGCGCCCAGTCCGCGTTTTCAAACAGCTGCTCGTAGGTATAACCGGCCACATTTTCCGGCAGGAAACAGACGCCCACACTGCAGCTGATAGACACACTCTGCTGTGAAAACTGGATTTTTCGTACCATGTGGACAAACTGCATGGACTTTTTCAGCAGGCTCTGGTGGCTGATCTCCTTTAACAGCACGACAAATTCATCACCGCCGGCCCGGACAAAGATATCCTTCTCCGCAAAAAAGGTGCGTAAAAATGCCGCAAACTTCGTCAGCACTTCATCCCCGAAAAGGTGGCCGTAATTATCATTGATATTCTTAAAATAATCAACATCGATCACCATCATACCGCAGGAGGCATACGGTGACTTTTTTTCCAGATATTCACTGATCAGGATCTTGCCGGTCTGGTTATTGTAAAGACCCGTGAGGGAATCCCGCTGCGCCTGATCCTGCCAGATCTCCTCTCTTTTGCGCTCCTGCGTTACATTTTTTATCGAACCGATCCGAAGTCCATCCTCATGGAACCCAAGCGCATCCATGGAAAGCTTCTGATATTCTGCACCGGTCTTTTTCTGAATACGGATCTCGATCGGTCCCTGCAGACGGCCTTCCAGAAACTCCTGCAGCTTCCAGTAATCCTCCGGATGCACCATGTTTTTTCTGACTGTATCGTATAATACGCCAGCAATCGTTTCAATCTTTTGCAGTCTGGCGTCATAGACCTCTATCGTATCTGTAACATTACAGTATGTAAACATGTACATTTTGCTGTGACGCATCAGTATTTCCAGACCTTCAAGCCTGTTTTTCCCGGATAAAAACAGTTCTTCCTCCATAGTTCTCCCTCTCGTTACACTCCCGCGGTTCTTCGTAAATGGACAATTCGCCGTAGCATCGCCGGATATTTGCCACATAAGCGTCATCGACCTTGTCCCGACGTATATGATAGATCAGTACACCAATACCAAGGCTTACACACAGAACACCGCCAAATACCACAACAAACACATGTTGCAGCATACGGCTTGTCGTTATGGACTCCGTCTGCGCTTCCTGTGTACCGGATGCCTGTTCGGCATTTTCCTCTGCCTGCTGGTCTGTCCGGGCTTTAGAAGAAGCTGAGGACGGCTCCTGATCATCGATCACAAGAGCAACATGGCTTTTTGCCCCCGTCGCAGATGCCGACACCCGCGCCGGCATTCCCAGAAGAAAAAGCAGGCTTGCAAACACTATGTATGTATAATACCACCAACGACGGCTGCCGGGCAAGTTTTCTTTCGTATGTCTCATAGACATCCCCTTCTTCCTGCTTCCCGCACGGCCTCTGCCTTACTGGAAACCTCCAGACGACGGTAGAGCTGCTGTGTATAGTACTTGACATTGCGGTGGACATATGCAGCGTCTCAGCGATACGGTCCTTGGTCAGTCCCTGCGCCATCAGCTGCAGGATCTCCTTCATCGTCCGGCTGAGCACCGGATCATCTGTTTATTAGCATTTTACCATCTGTTTTAGGGTTTGCATACTAGCCAAACGGGTAGGATTTCCCTGTTTTTTACCATTTTCACTGTTTTTTTGTATGCATTTGCATCCGTTCAAAAAGGCTGCATGACATGGGATAACTCCCGGCCATGCAGCCTTTGCTTTTATGCCTGCACTCTTTTCAGGCAGGCCACTACTTCGGTATGGCTGGTGTGTGGGAACATATCAAACGGCCATGCCGTGATTGCCCGGTAGCCATGCCCCGTAAGATAAGCCAGATCTCTGGCCATCGTCTCCGGATTGCAGGAAATATAGACGATCTGCTTCGGCGACAGCTTCACAACGGAAGATAAAAACCTCTCGTCACTGCCGCTTCTGGGCGGATCCATAAAGACAACATCCGCCGTCTCACCGCTTTCGGCCATCTCTTCCATAAATTTACCGGCATCCTCACAGTAAAACTGGGCATTGGTGATCTTGTTTGCGTGGGCATTGCGGATCGCGTCACGTATCGCATCCTCATTCAGCTCGATACCGATCACTTCCTTTACCCTGTCCGCTGCGATCAGGCCGATCGTGCCGATACCGCAGTAGGCATCCACAATCCGCTCCTTACCGGTAAGACCGGCCAGATGGATCGCCTTCTGGTACAGCTTTTCGGTCTGTACCGGATTGATCTGGTAGAAGGAACGGGAGGAAATTCTGAATGTTTTTCCGCAGAGCGTATCCGTGATGTAGCCCTTGCCGTACAGCACCTTTTCGCGCTCGCCCAGCACCATGCTGGTGTCCTGATCGTTGATATTCTGGACGATCGTTGTGATCTCCGGATGCTTCTGCCGGAGCGCCTTGATAAAGTTATTCTTTGACGGAAAGATCGGCGTGGCCATGACAAGGACAACCATGATCTGGCCGGAGGTTTTGCCCACACGGATCAGGATGTGGCGGAACAGGCCGAAGCCATTGTCCTCATCGTAGATCTTCATCTTAAAGGACTGCAACAGCTCCCGGATCGTCTGGATGATCGTATCGGCTTTCTGATCCTCGATCTGACAGACATCTACCGGAACAACATTGTGGGAGCCCTCAGCGTAGATGCCGGAGATCACCTGACCCTTGCGGTGGCCAAGGACGGCATGTACCTTGTTACGGTAATGGTACGGCTCTTCCATGCCTGTGATTGGAAATACACGGCAATAGGAGCCGATCAGCTCCTCTGCCCTTTTCTGCTTGTCCTCAAGCTGCTGCCCGTAAGGGATGCCCTGAAGCTGGCAGCCGCCGCATCTGGTGGCGTAGGGACACTTTTTCTCGTCTGTATGCATATGTAATCTCCTTGTTTTCTTATCTTACTTATTGCAGTATATTTTGACAGTTCAAACGCACATTTTACGTAAAAAATATTACTTCTTTCTGCCCCTGCGGAGCTTGTTTCTTACACTGAATATTACGCGGCTCTTTCTTTATCTGCGCAAAAAGCCTTTCTGCCTCCTGCTCTAACTGGGCAACAGACATCTTCTGATACTGCTCGGGGATTTTAAACTCATCATTTTCCATTATCATCATAATCTGCTACCTCCTTAATCATAATTTTAAACTTTTCCTGTAGCTCATAAAGTGTAAGGACTCTTGCTTCGTAATCATTATATCCTTGCTTTAATTTCTTCGCAACCAACAAGTTGTAGTATTTCTCATTAAGTTTTTCGTCTACAGAATAAAGAAACACTTTACCATCATGACAGATCACCACTCCCATATTATATCCATTTTCAAAATTTGCATTGAAATCCGGTATACTCGGCGGAAAGCTACTTGGATGGGTATGTATTGTTACCAGTCTTTTTTCCGGTATGTTCTTATATTCTTCAACAATTTTTCTAGTTTTATCGGAATACATGATTCGTTTAGCGGCCCCCGTATTTAGTTCTTCTGCAACTATCGCTATCCTGTCAAGATCGATCCAATACATATCCTCATATTCGGTTCCTGTTCTGTGGACTAACATTTTCTTTGCAAGATAATACAGCAAACGATTTAATCCTTTTGCATCAGATATTAAATCAAACTTTTTCCTGTATGCGCCACCATTGATATATGCGGTGTTGATTTGTGTTGATTTATTACGTCCTGTACGCTGAAATTCTGTTTCGCTCTTTTCCATATGTACTTTTCCGCATTCTCACGTAGTGCAGTACAGCTCTCTCTACTGTTTTCACCACTGATATTCAATTCTCTCATATGGGTAATCAGACTGACCGAATGGTCCGGAACTTTCCCAGATATGTGATGTTAATATAACAAATGTAACATGCTCTGTCAAGACTATTTTTTCAAACATTTTGTTTTTAGATACTTTTATTACAAAAGCACTGTGATATTACATTTTTCAGAAATATCGCAGTGCTTTTTCTTTTTATCCTTGCTTTTAAGATATAAAATTTCATTTTCTCCATATTCAAAATACATATCCTGCCTCCAAGACGCTCACCAATTTTATCTGTATCCCTGTACTATGATTATATCGTAGTTTTATTTATATAATTATCAAATTATATCCAAATATTATAATAAAACCACCAGATATTATATATATTTGCAGATGTGGAAGATTCACTTGAACTCTGAAATATGTTTATGAGGCTGCCATAGATTCTCTTTTTTTCAACTAATAAATCCATATAAATCATTGATGAAAAAATCATAAAATTAAACGCTACTAGCAAGTACACCGGACTTTTGAAGGAAGCCAATATCCATAAAACAATTAAAACAATATCATTTGACGCATATCCCAGTGCATAGTACGAAGAACGCAGGAGTGTCAATGCTGATGCAAGAAAACTGGTGGTAATAGATATTGTACTAAATACAATATTCGGTGTGTTTAATGCACGAAGAATGAAATAAAATATCAGGGTTGTGAGAACGCCATGAAATGACTGCATATAAAATGCAAAATATAGTCATTAAAATCTGTGACCGGACATTGCCTTTGGCTGCAAAAATCAATGCCGTAACTCCGATGCAGGTAGCAATTAAAGTTAGCAGATCAATTTTTCCGGTTATGATATTTGAAATAATCACAGCAGCCAGTGAGCCAAGCCACAGTGCCCATTCTTTTTTTGTCAGAGTTTTTATTGGAGTGCACATAATTACCTCATTTCTTCCCATAAACGCAAAAAGATGGTATTCCGGAATTTTCACGGAATACCATCCTGCCCATTGGGAATCTTTTTTAATCACTTTATGGAAATTATTGTAATATAAATTTTTTTTCGATTTCAAACCAGATTTTTATAATTTCATTTCCCTGTTATTACAATCTATAAATCCAATTTTTGTTTCGCATTGGAAAATATTTTTCAGGAGACTGTCCAGCTCTGTCTGTGCCTTTATCACGTTATATCTGTTGAAATCTGCGAATCCATCTATCGGGAAGAAGACGTCAGACGAATCAGCAGTAATCTTACCATGTTCGCTTTGTCTCCATGTCCAGCGTCTTGTACGCGCCTGCTGACCAACTGCATATACAACTTCACCAACATCAGGTAAGTGCAGCCCCCGCCGGACCAAGTTTAAATGCTCCCATAAAAAGATAATCTAATACAATATTGGCAGCACATGCCACAGCTATAAAATACATCGGACTTTTACTGTCTCCCATGCCTCTGAAAATAGAGCTGATGATGTTGTATGCTGTGATAAACGGAATACCAATAAAACAGATTGTCAGATATGTGGACAGTACCATTTACAGACTCAGCAGGAGTAGACATTACTGATACAATCGGGCGTACCAGCGCCACTTTCCAGTCATTACTTCTCCTCAACAACCTGGAAGATGTAAAATTTCAGATAATAACTCTCATCCGCTGCCCATAAAATCGGGTGATCCGGGGACTGGGTGCGGTATTCTACCTGACGGAGTCTCTTGTGGGCGCTTCTGGCTGCCTGGGAGATAACCTTTGTGAAGTTCTCATAATCCATATAATGAGAGCAGGAGCAGGTGGCCAGATAGCCGCCGTCTTTGACCAGCTTCATACCGCGGATATTGATCTCCCGGTAGCCCTTCATCGCATTTTTGATTGTATTTTTCGACTTCGTAAATGCCGGCGGATCGAGGATCACGACATCGTACTGCTCACCGGCCTCGGCAAGCTTCGGCAGCTCATCAAACACATCCGCCGCCTTAAAGTGCACCGTATCCTGCAGTCCGTTAAGCTTTGCATTGGCTGTCGCCTGCTCCACGGCATACTCGGAAATATCCAGCCCCGTGACGTCTGCCGCACCGGCAATCCCGGCATTTAAAGCAAACGTTCCCATATGGGTAAAGCAGTCCAGCACTTTCTTCCCCTTACACAGCCGCTGGATCGCCAGACGGTTGTACTTCTGGTCAAGGAAAAATCCTGTCTTCTGTCCGTCCTTGACATCCACCGTATATTTCACACCGTTTTCCACGATCTGGACATCCGTATCAAAAGGCTCACCGATAAAGCCCTTGACCTTTTTCATACCCTCTTTGAGACGTTCTTTGGCATCGCTCCGCTCATACACGCCGCGGATCACGATACCGTCCTCTGCCAGTACCTCCTTTAAAAGCGCCACGATCTTTTCCTTCAGACGATCGATACCAAGCGCCAGAGATTCCACAACCAGTACATCCTCGTATTTATCAATCACAATACCCGGCAGAAAATCCGCTTCGCCGAATACCACACGGCAGCTGGATGTATCTACGGTATTTTTTCTGTATTCCCATGCATTCTTTAACCGCATTTTCAGGAATGCATCGTCGATCACCGTATCATCCTTACGCGTCATCATCCGGATACGGATCCTAGAATTCTGGTTGATGAAGCCCTGCCCCATCGGATAACCGTCAAAGTCATGGACGATCACCATATCGCCATTCTTGAAATGTCCGGTAATCGTTGCAATTTCATTATCATATATCCACAGGCCGCCGCTTTTGATCGTACGTCCCTCGCCTTTTTTTAATGTAACAATCGTACTCATTGTAGACTCTCCTTTCTCTGCCGTTCATTGTATCATGAAATCCTCTCCTGTGCCATCCGAAATCTGCACCGCCCGCATAGCCCCTTTCCTCCGGTGACTTCATAGTTTTTTCACTTGCACTTCCTTTTCCCCGGGGATACAATAGGGAAAACCGGAACCAACCTCCGGTGCGAAAGGAGATCATCATTTGCCCAATATAAATTTCCAGTGTACAGCTGCCGTTTTTGCTGCCACAAACAAAAAAGATATCCTTAAAATCATCAAAAAGCTGTGGGAATCTAACCTGATCAAGGCCGTTATTCTGGTTGTCGCCATGCTTCTGACGATCAAGATCCTGAATCTTGCCTTTGCGGCATTTAAGAAAAAAAATAAAAACAGCCTGCATGCCAACTTTATCAAAAGTATCCTGCAGGCCATGATCGTAATTTTCTTCCTGATCCAGATCGGCAGTCTTTCCGATGCCATGGCGAAGTTTTACAGCTCGATCCTGATGTCATCCTCCCTGATCGTCGTTGTTCTGGGCTTTGTTTTTCAGGAGGGACTTTCCAATATTGTCCACGGCTTTATCCTGACCTTTTTCAAGCCGTTTGATATCGGTGACCGTGTCAAGGTCGTGATCGACGGTGTGACGATCACCGGATACGTCAAAGCGATCAACCTCAGAAACACGATCATCCAGAATGTATACAATAACAGCAGCGTCATCGTTCCCAATGCCAAGATGGATCTGTGCGTCATCGACAACAGCTACTTTGATGAAGCCTCGGTAAACTCCAATTTTCTCGATATCGAGATTACTTACGAGTCCAATCTGGACAAAGCGTGCAAGCTTCTGTCCCTGACCATTGATAATCATCCGCTGGTCCAGAAGGTCAAAAAGGCCGATGCTCCGCCGACCGATGTACTGGTCAGCCAGCTCGGCGCCAGCGGCGTGACCCTGCGGGCCAGCGTTGTGACTGCTTCGATTGAAGAAAACTTCGTTGCCTGCAGCGATATCCGCAAGGATCTTCTGCATCTGTTTGCACTGGATCCGGAGCTTGACTTTGCATATCCGCATATGGTCACGGTTCCCTATGAAGAGGATGCTCCGGCAAAAAGCGACACTCCGGTGTAATCTGTTGCTTACCAGACAGTATTTTTAATCCAAACAACTCAAAAGCTGCGCTACCTGCATCTGTGTGAACATTGATGCGGATATCGCAGCTTTTACTTATTGTTTTTGTTTCTCAAATCTAATCCGGAAATGCTCTGACAGCTCGCCTTCAGATGTACTTCCTGTCTTTTGCCCCATCAGCTTCCCTGCTGTCTGTACTGTTCCTTGTGATCCTTTTTCTGCATATACATCGCTGTATCTGCCTGACGGATCAGATCTTCCGGCTTCATGCCTTCATGGCGTCCCGGGATCTCCACGATACCATAGCTGAAGCTCTTGGGATATGGCTTTTCCACACGTTCAGCAAACGCTTTGCGGATACGGCGCATCTTGCGATCAGCATTTTTCTTTGTGCAGGCACATAAGATCAGGCAGAACTCATCGCCACCCACCCGGGCAAAAATATCGTCAGGACGGATACTCTGCTTTACAATCTCCGTAAAATGGCAGATATACCAGTCGCCCTCTACATGGCCATAGGTATCGTTGATCTCTTTTAAATGATCCAGATCACAGTAGCAGAAAACCATATTCTCCTGACTGTTGATCAGCGCTTCCATCTTCTGCTGGAAGAAATATCGGTTTCCCACACCTGTCAGCATATCGTGATTGGCATGCGTCCGCTCCAGCTCCGCCGTCTCCTTAAAGAGCATCTCGCGCTCCCGGAGCTGTCTCGTCATCTCATTGAACGCTTCCGAAAACTCACCCAGATACGATACCGTCTGGGAATAATCGCCCTTTGCCACCTGCTTGGCCTGCCAGGTCAGATGGTTTAAATTGGCGTGGATATTTTTCAGATTCTCGCAGAGCAGGTTCTCGTGGGGTGGCGGGAGCACAGAAAGTCTGCCCACAGACAACGCCTCGGAATAGTCCTTCATCTCCGCTACGGCTTTGGCCAGATACTGCATACCCGCTCCGAGCTTTCTGAAAGGCTCATCCAGCTCGTCAAGCTCCAGCGTCTGTATATGTTTGTCGTACAGAATGCTTCTCAGATACTCAAAAAGCAGTTCACAGTTTTTATCTTCCATCTGTGTTTCCTCATTTCTGTGAATCCGTGATGTTGGCATGGAACCGGCAGACACGGTCGCCTGTCGCCCAGCAGTCAACCTCCAGCGCTGTATACAGCCTGCCGGAATACGTTGTCAGTATACCACCAATAAATCCTTCGTCATAATTGCAGACCGTCTCGCCAAGAATCGGCAGTCCGGAACAGTCCGCGTCCTCAGCTACCGTCAGCACGATCTTTCCGGTCTCTTCATCGACACTCTCAATACGCAGTACGCCGATCTTTAAATCACAGAGCCGGTTCTGCAACTCGGCTACAAACTGATCCAGCGGCTGATCAAGGTTTAAAAACTTCTTTGCGAAAAATTCTCCCGCCTTGCGTCCGGCACTGCGGAAGATATCGATCTGTTCCTCCTTGCCGTAACGGCTGCGGAGCTCATCTTTCAGGGAATACTCCAGCATACGATAAACCAGCACCGGCAGCTCGTCACCCAGATTGCCCCGGCTCTTGTCATCATATTGCAGATAATCCTCAAACGTGATCTCCGGCATGCTTTCTGTAAAAATATTACCGCTCATAGCGCAGACTCCTCCCAGTGGGTATTCTTATATTTATGATAACATCTCAATACTGAATTGACAAGGATTTCTCTGCCGGTTAAATCTTAAAAAAATGTGAATCTGTCTCATTCGCCCGGTATTTTTATGGCTGTTTTTTCCACAATGCCGTTCTTAAACGTTTTCGTTTCTTTTCCCTGCTTTTTTACGGAAGGTTTTCAGATATGCCTTCTGCTCCGGTGTGATGCGATAGCTCTCCACGGCCTTCTGGATTGTCTTATGATGCACCCAGTCCGACAGCCTGTGCTTCTCGATATAACCGATGCAGCTGTCCCACTGATAACACAGCGCTGTGGCAAAATACCAGGCAATCATCATATTGATGTAGTACGCATCGCTATGTACGGACTCCACCATGGCCGGATATTCCGGAGAAAATTTCTCCTGAAGATATAATCGCATCAGAAGCCCGATACCATAACGCACCGTGTAGGTATGGGAAGCTGTAAGCCATGTACGGATTTTTGGCAGAAGCTCCTCAGTATGGGCGGCAAAGCATTTTGGCAACGGCAGGTCACAGGTCGCCCAGTTATCCATGTATGGTAGAAACTGCTCCACTTTCTCCACACAGCTTTCATAGTCCCTGATCTGCCCCACAAGCATCATGTGCAGATTATCTTCCTCATAATATGTGTGCGGTAATTCCTTCAAAAATACCCCGGCCTCCTCCGTCTTTGCAAATTCTCTGGCAAATGCCCGCAGCTGCGGAGTACGGATACCGATAATCTTCTCCTTATCCATATCCGGGATCAGTTTGCTGTGGAAATCGCGGTATTTCAGATCCTGCATGGTAAAAAGCTGTTTCTGTAGATTTGTCATGGCTGTTCCTTTCTTTTTCTTCTTTTTGGGATACTTCGTTCATTATGTTGCAGAAAGCAGCGCATACGACAACAACAGATGCAGTACTGTATCCCTGTCCTCCAGCTGCAACCCCGTCAGTTCATGTATCCTCCGCAGCCGGTATAACAATGTCGTGCGATGAATGTGCAGCTCATTTGCCGTATGTGTCGCATTGAACTGCTGCCGTAAATACGCTTCCAGCGTCAGGGAAAGGTCACTCCCGGGATGTTCCCTGTCGTATGCTTCCAGCATTTTCAATCCCGGATGTACCAGCTCACCTGCCGGATAATCCTCTGTCATCTTTTCTATGCTGTATAAAAGGGCATAGCCCGAAAATTCATGCACCCACAGATGCGTATCATAACGCATCCCAAGCTCCAGTGCACAGGCCGCCTCTCTGGCATACAGGTTTATCGAGAAAAAATCACGGAATATATTGCTGACTCCGGCAAGGAACAGATGCTCCCGCAGAAAATACGGCAGCTGTTCCCGGAAACTGTCCTGTCCGTCTGCGCAGTGACTCAGACAGTAGATACCATTATCCTTCTCCACAGCCAGCAGCTCCGGAAACATACGTTCCAGCATATGACAGTAATAGGTCAGTGTGTGGTGGGAGTGCATATTGCCATTGCTGAGCAGTCTGTACACCGTATAATCATCTGTAATTTTCCAGCCTTTCTGCTCCAACACAACATTTACCGCTGTCTGACGCACATTTTCATTTTCAAGCATCTGCAAAAAAAGCTGGCGCAATTCCCTCTGGAATTTTGTAGCCATTGTATTTTTCCGGGCAGCCTGAAAACATATCTCAGCCTGCTGCGCCACATAGCTGAATACAGCCTGAATCTCCGGTGATACAGTTTTATCAAACGTGGCAAACAGAATCCTGCCCATATAGGTATCGGTCTCGTCCATAAAATTATAATAATAGGAAATGTGCCGCTCATCCGTATCTCTGTCCCGTACCATATATTTCTGCAACCCATGGGTTGTAAACGTCAGATCAAACTGCGGTGTATCCAGATACAGATCTGCAATGGCCTCTTCTGTCATTCTGCCATTCTCATCACAGGCAATATCCCATGCAAAAATCTGCCCTGGCATATCTACGTGCTCCCCAATTTCGTATGCTGCGTTCACAAGGAAAACACTGATCTTCCAGAAGTGTCCCACCAGCTCTACCAATGTCTGCATATCATGATCAGCCCGGGCAGCTTCCCGGATTCTTGAAAGCCACTGCTGCCCTTCCATAAACAGACGTAAAATCTGATTGACAGTCTCTTCCTTTTTATCCTTTTCTGCAACAATGTAATATTCCGGTGTAGCCGCTGTCTGTGAAAGCTCCTCCTGCGTCACAATATACAGACTGTGGTGGTGTGTGTTTCCGGCATTTTGCAGATCGGTATACAGATATACCGTATTTGGTCGCACACACCGCCACACTGCCAATCTGGATCGCCTGTATTTCCTCAAGCCGGTTCCACTCCTGGCTGTGGCTGACCGCAAAGTCTCTCTGTAGCAGGCCGTCCCATATCTCCCATACCATTCGCTGTTCTCCTTCTGCATGTTTCGCATCATCCACGCATTTCTTTACTACAAATTGTAGTAAGTATCATTCGTAATGTCAACGTTTCGTGCATGGCACTTTTCACTGTTTTCCTGTATTCTTACAGATAGAAAGAAAATACTTTGCGCAGGGTATATTTTCACGTTATGTAGCATTCTTATGTATTTTTTCCAAAAAAGAGAGGTAACTGCAATGAAAAGAAAACCCTTTGATTCATCCGAACTGATCCCCACAGGAGAGCATCCCCTTGGTGCCAGAGTTATGATGCAGAACATGATCCCCGGATTCCCCGGTACGGAACCTGTATTCGGCAATCGTCCGATCACAGCCAAAGAGAATTTTAAACTGCTCTTTTCCGGTAAAAAGCCGTACTGGATGCCTTTTGCCGGTTGGTGTCTGTGCGACGTCAATAATTTCCGTCCACGGCTTCATCCGGACAACGTAGCTACACATCTGGTTTTTGATGATCAGGAACCATATCCTTACACTTCCAATACCATGAACAGCAGCTGGTTTGATCTGAACTGGGTCTATGTTCCGGTGGCCGGAGGCGCAACCGTTCAGCCCGGCGATCCGAAGATTGAGGATATGAACGACTGGAGAGACCTGATTTCCATGCCTGATCTCGACGCCATGGATTTTGCAGGCTGCGCGGTCAAAGACAAAGCCTTTCTGGAAACACCACAGTACAATGAGCTTGGTATTCTCTCCGGTTTCTGGGAGAGACTGATTTCCCTGATGGACGTTTCAGGAGCTGCCATCGCCCTGATCGATGAGGACCAGCAGGATGCTGTCAAAGAATTTTTTGACCAGTATGCCGACACACTGATCGAATATATCCGCCGGATCAAACAGTATAACGATATCGATGGCGTTCTCATCCATGACGACTGGGGTACACAGAGAAATGGATTCTTCTCTCTGGACACTGCCATGGAAATGCTCGTTCCTTATCTGAAAAAGGTAACCGATGCCGTTCATGAAATGGGTATGTATTTCCAGCTGCACAGCTGTGGAAAAAATGAGGCTCTCGTTCCTGCCTACATCGCTGCAGGTGTGGATCTGTGGTGTCCACAGCCACTCAATGATATTGATATGCTTTCTGAGAAATATAAGGATGCACCGATCTGGTTTGGTCAGCAGTTCAGCAATATCCCGATGGATACACCGGAAGATGAATGCATACGCCTGGCTGACGAATGGTTTGAGAAATACAAAGACCGCCATGTCATCCCGGGATTTTCCGATGCGCCGCCGGCATTTACAGCCGAACTGTATCGCATTTCCCGTGTGACATGGGAGACTGAAGAGGACTAACAATAGCACATAACTATTGGCTCGTTACTCGCGCAAATAAAGGCTCTGCTTTCACCAGCTGTATCTGCTGGCTGACTGCAGAGCTTTTCTTCTGCACACCGCTTGTATTTTTCCTCCAAATCCAGCATAATACAGATATTCCTGACAGCCATTGTGACTGTCAAAAACTACATGCCATATATCTGACAATTCAAAGGAGTATCATGCAATCATCTTTTATCTGTACCCAGAAACAGGGAAACACGCTCTTTACCTTTCCCGGAAAAACCAAAGTACTCAGTACAAGTCCGTTAAACGGCGGTCTGACGACCCATCTGACACATGCTTTAAATATTGACTGTCTGAACGGATCCTATACCTGCGATCTGCTTGGCGATACCTATGAAGAAGATCTGTCCATCCATACACGTTCCATGGGACTGGATCCTTCCACAACTACCGCACTCAGCACAGCAGCCTGGACAGAACTGGCAGCTGTTCAGACTTTACAGTACAGAGAGCTTTCTGTGACCGCCTATGCGACAGGTGGTATTGACCATAATGCCATGAGTGCTGGTGATCCCTCCAGTTACTATGAAGAAAACGGCCACTATGAAATGTTGCCACCCGGCACGATCAATATTTTTCTTTATATTAATCAAGAGCTGACTGACGCCGCCATGACCCGTGCCCTCGTTGTCTGCTCCGAAGCCAAGGCTGCAGCTGTTTCCGAATTGCTCATTCGCAGCTGTTATTCAGAGGAAATTGCCACAGGATCCGGCACAGATGGCACAGTGATTGCGTCTTCCATGGAAGGAACCCTGACCCTGACAGATGCCTCCGGGCATTCCAAACTCGGTGAATTGATTGGTAAAACTGTAAAAGCAGCGGTAAAAGAGGCGCTGCTTAAGCAGACTGGTGCCTGCGGCCCACGACAGCTGCAGATATCTGAACGTATTTCCAGATTCGGCATCACCAACGGCACTATCTGGGAATTTTATCTTGCCCATCAGGATTTTTTCGAGGCTCTTCATATCCATTTTGATACTGTATCAGCCATGGAGCAGCTTCTTCTGATGTACAACCGCGGACGCAACCTTGTGCAATGTATCTCCCTGTATGTCCATCTGATGGATCAGACACGCTGGAATCTGGTCATGGAGGCTGACGCTTTGCGTGAGGGCACACGGGTATTATGCCGTGGATTATATTGGAAAAAGGGGCAGTTTTTAGGAGATGCTTATCCAACAGAAGCGTGGGCACTTCTGGAAAAACAGCATTTTTCTTTAAAAGAACAGCTGATGGCACTTCTGATTTTATATATTGCGCTGGCAAACAGTGACAAAAAAGCCCCTTGACAAATCAAGGGGCTTTTCTACTGCCGGTGGCGGGGGTCGAACCCGCACGGTGTTACCACCAACGGATTTTGAGTCCGTCTCGTCTGCCAATTCCAACACACCGGCTCGCTGTTACCGATATATTTTATCATAAGACAATCCGATACACAAGAGATTTTTCTGTAAATCTCCATTTTTCTGTATTTGAAACCATGCTTCTGCCAGATACGATCTATCCCTTCATCCGTTCTGTATGCAAAACTACACAACAGCTTTTCCTGTATCTGCCCACAAAAAACTGCCGCAGAGGTTTCATTTTCTCCTGCGGCAGTTCATTTTCACACTATAATTTTATTCAATACCCTTATACTTCTCAGCCTGTGCCTTGATCAGCTCCATATCGTCAAAGTAATTGATCTTCATGGATTTCTTCATCTCATCCAGTGTCTGTGCGGCGATCGCGCGGGCCTTTTCGCTGCCCTCTTTGAGGATCTCGTATACGGCCGGGATATCCTTTTCGTACTCTTTACGGCGGGCACGGATCGGCTCAAGCTCTGCCTGGATGATCTTGTTCAGGAACTTCTTGACCTTAACATCGCCAAGACCGCCTCTCTGGTAATGCTCCTTAACTTCGTCAAGGTTTGCATATTCCGGCCAGAACTCAGCAAAATGCTCCGTCTTGCAGAAGGCATCCAGATAGGTAAATACGGTATTGCCCTCGATATGGCCCGGATCGGATACCTGGATATGCAGCGGATCGGTGTACATGCTCATAATCTTTTTACGAACATCCTCCGGATCATCGGCAAGGTAGATACAGTTGCCAAGAGATTTGCTCATCTTTGCCATACCGTCAATACCCGGCAGACGCTTGCAGGCTTCGTTGTCCGGCAACAATACATCCGGTTCAACCAGCGTCTCACCGTAAATGCTGTTGAACTTACGGACGATCTCTCTGGTCTGCTCGAGCATCGGCAGCTGATCCTCGCCAACCGGTACGGTTGTCGCCTTGAATGCTGTGATATCAGCAGCCTGGCTGATCGGATAACAGAAGAAACCGACTGGAATACTGGCTTCAAAGTTGCGCTGCTGGATCTCCGATTTCACTGTTGGGTTTCGCTGCAGACGGGATACGGTCACCAGATTCATATAGTAAAACGTCATCTCTGTCAGCTCCGGTACCATGGATTGGATAAACAGAGTGGATTTTTTCGGATCAAGTCCGACGGAAAGATAATCCAGCGCTACCTCGATGATATTCTGTCTGATCTTCTCCGGATTATCAAAGTTATCGGTCAGCGCCTGTGCATCGGCGATCATGATCAGAACCTTTTCGTAATCTCCGGAATTCTGCAGCTCTACACGTCTTCTTAAAGAACCTACATAATGTCCCACATGCAGTCTGCCTGTCGGTCTGTCACCGGTTAATATAATCTTTCCCACTTCTTTATACCTCCATAAAGCTGTCTGTATGCAGCTGTCTTAACTTACCTGATGCCTGAATTTAGCATACACTTTATCATAGCAAATCGGCAGAATGATGTCAATAAAACGTCAGTCATTATCGATCAGATCGTCCTCGGATTCATCCCCGACATGGCGGTTGATAAAATGCGGACGATACTTGGAATACACGATGATCTGGTCACTGTAGAGTCCCTTGTAACCAGACAGC
The DNA here is from genome assembly GCA_963603285.1 of Ruminococcus bromii. Lineage (GTDB taxonomy): Bacteria > Bacillota > Clostridia > Lachnospirales > Lachnospiraceae > UBA11957. The sequence goes on along the minus strand of CAVCMG010000012.1, from coordinate 23,647 downwards.
AGATAGCTCACAGAAATCGCGATCATAAAATACGGCACGCCCGCAAAGCCGAACAGCTCAAAGCTGATCAGAAGTGTCGTGATCGGGCAGTTGGTCACGCCGCAGAAGACAGAAGCCATCGCCACTGCCGCACACAGGGACGGGGACAAACCGATCAACTGGCCGAACAGACAACCAAAGGTAGCTCCGATCGTAAAGCTCGGCACGATCTCGCCGCCTTTAAATCCCGCGCCAAGCGTCAGCGCCGTAAACAGCATTTTCAGCAGAAAAGCCACCGGGACTGTCTCGCCCTCGATCGCCCGCTCGATCAGCTGATTGCCTGCGCCGTTGTAATCCATGTTTCCGACAAACAGCGTCAAGACAATGATGATACAGCCGCCGACGAGCACCCGGATATACGGATTTTTCAGATACTGCCGGTACAGATGTCCGGTCATATGCAACAGCATACAAAAAGCAATACTCAGCGCTGCACAGCATACCGCCAGCAGACACATCTTTATGCCCGTTACCACCGTCAGCTCCGGGATGGACAGGATATGAAACTCTTCCGGTGCAATCCCCATAGTTGCCGCAAACCGGGAAGCTACCAGAGACGCAAACATACACGGCACCAGCGCTGAATAATGCATGATACCTACACTGATAACCTCCATGGAAAAGACCGCCGCAGCCATCGGTGTTCCAAACACAGCGGCAAAGGCCGCACTCATACCACACATGATCAGAATGCGCGTATGCTCCTCATTTTTCTTTAACAGCCGGGCCAGTACGTTGCCAAGGCTTCCGCCCATCTGCAGGGCCGCGCCCTCTCGTCCGGCAGAACCGCCAAACATATGCGTGATGATGGTTGATACAAAGATCAGTACCGCCATTGCCCCGGGAACCTCATCCTTGGCATGGATCGAATTGATTACCAGATTCGTTCCCCGGTCGGTCATGACCTTTGCACCACGGTACATCGCCACAATCAGCACACCGCCCAGGGGCAGCAGAAACAACAGCCACGGATACTGGCTTCTGTAGCCGGTTGCTTTTCCCAGCATCCAGGCAAACAGCGTACTGTAAGCGCCCACGACAAGCCCTGTCACGATCGCCAGTACGATCCAGTGGGCACAGGCAGCCAGCTTTAAAGCCATATGCCCCGCCATGTGTCTGCCCACATGCCACACTTCCTTCAGTGAATTTTTATTATCCTGCATCATTTTTCTCTCTTTTCGGCAGTCGGTCTGCCGTTTTCCCTCTTTCGTTAACAAAAAATCTCAACTGGAGCTTCCTTTTATATGCTAAGTCAAAAAATCCTGCCTGAACATCAGGCAGGATCTTCGTTTTTTGCATCCGAAGGAAGCTTTGTTTTCAGCTTTCTTCTCCTATCCGGTCTTATTTGCCCGGGAACTTGTCAGCCATCTCCTGTACAAAACGTACCATTTCCTCATGCGGGTTGGAGATAACGGCTGTGTAAAATACCTCACACGGCGGATTCTCGGCTACGGTATTGACCGCTGCATTGACTGCAGACAGATCACCTGCCATAAAAATCGTTACGTGGCCGCCACATTTGGCGTTCCATGTCTTAAAATATACGTCGGAAGTCTTTACCATCCTGTCTACACAGAGAATGGCATTGGAGCTTCCCAAAACTTCAACTAATCCGTAAGCTGCGTCTTTCATCACTCTTCTCCTTTGCCTTATTTATTGATGGTCATCTCAAGCATGATCTCTGTATCCGGTGTCGGTGACGGAATGATCACGGACTTGGTGATCGGAGACAGACGCTTTGCAGCCTCTTCAGCGGCTTCCATAGCTGCTTTGATATCGGAGATACGGCCACGGAGTTTTACACAGGCACCGCTTTTTAAACGGTTTCTCTCGATTCCCTCTACTTTGACATCTGCTGCTTTGACGGCGGCATCGATGGCTACACAGCACACAAGGTAGCTGTCTGCTTCGAATGCGCCTACGGCTGCACCATTATACTTGCTCATAAGATCCTCCTGTATGTATACAATTCTGGATTGCACAATTCTATTGCTATTATACTGTCTGTTCACAGAAAATGCAAGGGTATGCTGCGCAAAAAGGACGCAGATCCTTTTACCAGATCTGCTCCTTTTTTCTTTTTGCCTTAGCATATAAAAGAAAGCTCCAGTGGAGGTTCCTTTTATTGGGTTCATTTTCCCACTTAGTTCAGCTTCCAGTCTGCAGAAGCGGTCTGCAAAGCCACCAGATGGGCATACAGGCCATTCTTTTTCAACAACTCATCGTTCGTTCCACTCTCTGCCACAACGCCGCCGTCAAGAACGACGATCTTGTCCGCATGCTCTACGGTACGCATCCGGTGCGCAATGATCAGAACCGTCTTGCCCTTGATCAGCTGTGAGATAGCCTCCTGGATCTCTGTCTCATTGTCCACATCCAGCGAAGCTGTTGCTTCATCCAGAATGATCACCGGCGCATCCTTTAACAGCGCACGGGCAATCGAAAGCCGCTGACACTCACCACCGGACAGTGTGGAACCGTTCTCTCCAATCACCGTATCATAACCCTGCGGCAGCTTCATGATAAAATCATGGCAATGGGCCGCTTGGGCTGCGGCGATCACCTCTTCATCCGTTGCATTTTTGCGGCCGACACGTAAGTTTTCCATGACCGTATTATTGAACAGGACAACATTCTGGAACACGATGGAGAAATCCTTCATCATGGCCACGGCGTCGATTGGCCGTGTATCCGTACCGCCCAGCGTGATTTTTCCTCCCGTTACATCGTAAAATCCGGCTGCCAGATTGGCCACGGTACTCTTTCCGCCACCTGACGGACCAACCAGAGCCGTTACCTGTCCCTGCTTTGCCGTAAAGGACACATCCTTTAACACCGGTTTACCCGGCTCATAGGAAAATTCCACATGGTCAAAGGTCAGATCATAGCCGTCTGTCTGATATGTGGTCTGCTTTTTCTCTTCCTTATAATTCTGGATCGTTTTCAGACGACCAACCTGCAGATCCACAGAAAACAGCTCTGCCATATTGGACATGGCGCCGGACAGCGGATCGTACAGCCGGGAAGCCGCGATAAGAAACAGGATGTAGGCAAACAGCGTTGTCTGCTGGTGTACCATCAGAACATTTCCGACGATAATAACGGTTGCCAGACCCAGACGCAGAAACATCTGACCGGTCGTTACAAGGCTGGCCGTCAGCATTTCCGAAGAAATCTGGGCTTTCTCCGCGGCATCCATCTTGGCATCCAGCTTTTTCAGATACGTTTCTTCCAGACTGCAGGCTTTGATATCCTGCACGGTCTCCAGACACTCCTGGATACCCTCGGCCAGCGTAAGCCTTGCCGCCATATGCTTTCTGCCCAGCTTTTCCTGGAGCTTTCTGGACAGCAGTACAATGGCAAAGGACACCGGAGCCACCCACAAAAGTGCCAGTCCCATCTGCCAGTCGTAGATGAGCAGTACCACGCACACGATCGCCGTGGAAATGATCGAGCCCCAGAACTGCGGCACAGTATGGGAAAAGGCATGTTCAAATCCGGCACAGTCTCCCATGATCGTAGCTGTCAGGTCCGACAGATCATACTCCTGAAAGAACCGAAGCGGCATGGTTCTTAACTTTTCCGCCAGCGAGATCCTGCGACGCTCACTCTCTTCATAGGTGCCCATATACGTTACCGTATACTGCAGATAATGCATAATAAAGATGATCACAAGAATCACGATTCCGATTTCTGTATACAATGCTGCAGACACCGGCTGTCCACTTTCACCCAGCACACCGGCCAGAAATACCTGCAATACGCAGGCCAGCAGTGCCACCGGAAGCATCAGACTGATATATGCCAGAATGGAATAGAGGATTCCTTTGCAGAGATCTTTTGCGCCCTGTTCACTCAGCGCATATTTCTTCTGAAAAAGTTTTCGCATTATTTTGCCTCCTTTCCGACTTTCCATGCAATCGACGTCTGATATTCCTGCCACATGGACGCATATCTGCCATGTTTTTCCAGCAATGCATCGTGTGTACCTCTTTCGATAATCTTACCTTCATCAAATACCAGGATCAGATCTGCATTCTGGATCGTGGAAAGACGATGTGCGATCATAAGCACGGTCTTATTCTGTGTCAGCTTTTCAAAAGCCAGCTGGATCTGGTGCTCGTTCTCCGCATCCGCAAAAGCGGTTGCCTCATCCAGCACGATCACCGGCGCATCCTTTAAAATAGCTCTTGCCAGTGCGATTCTCTGGTTTTCACCACCGGACAGATATGTACCACCGGCACCTACCATGGTATCCAGCCCCTGTGGCAGCCGGTCGATGATCTCCTGACACTGGGCAGCCCGTACCGCCGCCAGCACCTCTTCTCTGGAAGCCTCCGGTCTGGCTGCACGGATATTTTCAAGCAAAGTATCCTTAAACAGCTTTGTATTCTGGAATACAAAGGCGATCTGATGCATCAGGGTACGTTTATCCATATCCCGTACATCGACACCGCCAAGCAATACACGGCCGCCGGTCACATCGTAAAACCACGGGATCAGCTTCGCCGCTGTGGATTTTCCGCTGCCGGAAGCACCCACAAGAGCCACCGTTTTTCCTGCCGGGATTGCAAAGGAAATATCATCCAGTGCCTTGTCTTTTGCCCCATCATAGGCAAAGGAAACGTATTCAAACGCTACAGAAGCATCCACCGGCTGTTTCGGCTCCTTTGCCTCTGCCAGCGGCTGCTCGTTTAAGATCTCTTCGATCCGGTTCACAGCACTTTTGGCCGCCATCAGCTGCTCGCTGGCAAACATTACGCGGTTCATCATCGTCGCACATACCGGTGTAAACAGGCTGTAAAATAGGAAATCCAGAAACAGTTTCTGGTAACCGGCCTGTCCGCTGGCTCCTGCAAAGATCAGACATGCCACCGGGATCAGCAGGATAAACGTGCCGTTTAAAGCCACATTAAAGCCGGTCAGCGGTATACGGCATTTCAGCGCATAGCCGGAAGCATATTTTTCATATTCTTCAATCGCTGCATGGAAGTTTTTAAAGGAATATACGGTCTGCTGGAATACCTTGACGACCGGGATACCACGGATATATTCCACAGCCTCCTTGTTCATCGTCTCCAGCGCTTTCATATAGCCTTCCATAAAATGTGCATTGTCACCGCCCATCATCTGTTTCAGAAAATAGACGCTGAGTGCCAGCGGAACAAGACAGCAAAGCCCTAACCGCCAGTCAAACACAAAGATCAGAACGATCACAGCCACCGGCATGACCACAGCGCCCGTCAGATCCGGCAGCTGATGTGCCAGAAAGTTTTCCGTCAGTCCGGCATTGTCATCGACAACCTTATGCAGTCGTCCGCTGGCGTTCTGACTGAAATAGCCCAGCGGCAGTGTGACAATATGGTGCATGGCTGCCTTTTTCATGTTTGTTGCCGTACGGAAAGCTGCCAGATGCGAGCAGCACAGCGCTGCAAAATACAGCAGAATACTCAGTACGGAAAATCCGACGGCCCACCAGGCATACGCTGTACTGCCAGACGCCAGACGGATATCTCCTGCACCAAGCGCTTTGACCATATCCTGTACAACAAACCAGATGCACACAAAGGGAATCATCGACAGCACCGTACTGATTCCGGCCAGGATCATGCCAAGGATCGTCAGCCAGTGCCGGTTTCCCGCATAGCGAAACATTCTGGAAATTTCAGAATCTTTTTGCATGAGAAATGTCCTCCTATACATAAAAAAGTGTTGTTAGCATTTTCTAACAACACTCATTCTAAAAAATCGGATTTGAAATTACAATGACTGAACAGGCTGTTTTCTATCCATTCGGACTTCTCTTATACTTTCAACAGCGTTCCGGGCATCGGACACTTTCCCCCTCATGTCTGTTTCAGCTCTTTTTGCGGTATTCCGTCGGCGGTACACCATACGCAGCGCAGAAAGCCGAAGTGAATTTATTCTGATTCAGATAGCCGATCTGTGCTGCGATCTCACCAACCGTCAGACTGCTCTCCTTTAATAATCTCTCGGCCACCTGCAGCCGATACTGTTTCATATAGGCATAGATAGATTCTCCGTAAATGCCGCGGAAACATTTTTTCATCACCGTTGGCGACATATCAAACTGTTCTGCAAGCGTATCGATCGTATAATGCTCTGCATAATGTTCCACAAGAAAATGGTGGATCTGCTTGACCGTCTCGATCTGTACGCCGGTGAAATGCGCCCTTTTATCTCTTTCCTGCTCCGGCTGAAGCTCCGTCAGTACCAGCAGAAGCTCCAGCATCTTGACACGGATATAGCCATGCCGGATATTGTCTGGCACCCTGTACAGCTCGGAAAAAATATGCTCCACGGTCTGATTGGCCCGGATCAGGGTAAAATCCTGCATCTGTGCCAGTGCTTTGATACGATTCAGATCCACAGAAAGCAACGTCAGGATCTTTTTCATCTCCTCCGTGACCGCAGAAAAATCGATGGTGACTGTGATGCCATGATAGTGGGCCGTCGGGAACTCCGACTGGTGCGCCTGCTCCTGCAATGAGCAGAACGACAGATCGCCCGAAGCCATATAACAGTACTGGTTCTCTCCAAACAGACATTCACTGCGGCCCTCTTTGCAGTAATTGATCTCCATAACTGCCGAGGCAGGCTGCTGCTGGCGGTTACAGTACGCCATGTGCATATCATTGTAGACCAGCTCGATTCCGGGAAAAACCTGATACAGAGTGATATCGCCCGTTCCGCTCTCATTTTCCAGATGGAAACGGGCAGCTTCTTTGCTGGCTTCCTGTTTTTCGTGAACAGCCGCTCCGTACAGGTCAATGCTGGTAAACTCCCCACCGGCAGACGCTTCAGTTTCTGCGCTTTCCAGCGCATCAGCAGACTGCAATATTGTTTTTGCAAGTTCGTATGGATCGTTCATTTGACTGGCTCCTTTTGTTCTGTATTTTTTACACAGTTCTTTTATTCACATGTTACAGACTTCTCTTTTCATTTTCAATACTGCAACTCAGAACATGGCGTTTCTTTACACTTTCTCAACACTTTTCTGTCTTTTTTCTTATGGATTACAACGCTTACAGGGATCATATCCCTGTGCGATCACTTCTTCCCGGGTGCCTGTAAATTCCTTACGGTTTCTTGGCTTGATATCATCGACACTTGCACATGATGGATAGTGGAATTTGTGGGTATTTTTATTCAGAATATATGTGATCTTTTCGGAAGTTTCTGCGGATGTACTGCTGACGGTTGTCTCCGTAGCCGCGACTTTTGTTTTATCCGCCTTACCTTTATCTGCTACGCTGTTCTCCGCTGTGCCGTCATCTGACAGATGGCTGTCACCGGTTGCATAGTCGATCACCACGCCCGGCTGGACATTGTAACAGAACACATGAAACTGCAGCGTTTTTCCCTTATCTTCCACAGAAGCAGCCTCAATCTCCACACCGTCAGCCACCAGATTGTCACCGGTAAAAATGGGCGTCACACGATACAGTACATGATGCTCTGTATCATGCACATAATCCGCTACCTGATCTTCGTAGGGCAGCATACCGATGACATTTAAATACCGTGTCCCGGTGATCAGATTCTTTTCATTGGCATTCTCGCCACTCAGCTGGTAACCGATCAGATGGCAGCGATTATAGAGATATTTTCCATCTACACAGTCGTATTTGACAGTATGCCAGCCAGACGGTTTGATCATACCGATCGCACCCCGTTCCTCTGTGGGCATGATCTCCTCACAGACATTGGCATAGGCCACACCGCAGCGGCCCAGACTGTCCAGATCACTGTAGCTTTCAAAGGGTTCTGTCGTATACTCTTTCTCTGTGAAAAACGGTTTGTTGTCATTTAATACAACTGCCGCTTCGCCGGTATAGGCAGGAATGTCGGCACTGCTTAATGTCTGAATAGATGCTTCATCTGCAGATGGAACTTCTGTCGTCGTCTCTGTCTGCGTATCTGCAACAATACTCTGCGCTGTATCTGATGCCGTGTTCTGTGCCTCCGATACAGTTTGCGAAGTCTTCGATAATGCTTCATTCGCTGCTTCTGACGGGCTGGTATCTGTCTGGCTTTCTACTGCATACGAAACAGTATGCTCCTGTCCCGCCGGTACATCCGACTGCTGTTCATGCAGCGGCAGTATCCCGACAACGGCAAGCACCAGAAGCAGGCCGACCCAGAGCCCGGTTTTCTTCTTTTTCTTCATCTGTACACTCTCCCTGTTGCTATTTTCTAATGCAGGTACAACTCTCTTCGCAGTCGAACCTGTGTTCTCGTCCCACTATAGCACAGAAGACCTGACCATGTACATATGGTACATCGGTATTTTTTCTCTCCGATTGGACTTTCTCTATTTCAGTACGCTTTATTGGATTTTGACTTTCTGTATATCCTGACTTTTGCAGGTAAAGTAGATTAAAAATGGCCGCAATCCCAGTGTTTATGCTGGATTGCGGCTTTTCCGTTTTGTCATTTTTTCATGGTGTTTTTTGGCTTTTTTGTCATTGCCAAAATTTTTTTTATTTCTCCTAAAGTTCGAATACGTTTTTCAAAATCAATATCCAAAATCAATCCGATATCTCTTAGTACTTCATCATAATAATCGAATAGATAATAGTTTTGCTGAACCAGACTGCATTCTGCTTTGGACAGGGACTAAAGGATTGCTCCGATACTGTATTTTTGCCCAAGTTTGTTTTCCAGTATCCTTGCTATTGTCAGGGCAACAAAACAAGTCAGGAAATGCGCTTCGATATGTTCTTTTGTCCAGACATATACAGGTCTTGCTTCCAATTCACTTTTCGTTACTTTGAAGGATTCTTCGATGCGCCACAGTCCGCGATATATGTCAATGATCTCATCGTCTGGTGTGTCCATTTCACTGGTCAGGAGCATATAGTAACCATCCAGGGCTTCCTCTTCCCGGATCTTTTCCTCGTTGATGTCCAGAATGGATGAAGCCGTAAGGATTTCCCCGGTTTCTTTGTCATAGTCCACTGATGAATTAATAGACCCGAATAAACAAGTCAGACTTGAATTATGTGCATACAACTCGAAACAATTTTCAGAGGATGACAGTGCTGATGATATTTCCATTGTTTTATCTTTTGGAGATACAAGCGATGAAAGAATTGAAACCCCACTTAAATTTTTTTTGAGTAAAGTGAGAAAAAAACTTCACAACGATGGTATTGTTGCGCACTTTAACAAAATGTGTTTTAATAAAAGAAAATATGGAAAATGAAAAAAGTTGAGGAATACATGTGAAAGAGGAAAAGGACAAACAAAAGACAAAATATCAATTGGCAGAAATGCTGGACCAGTTGGATTACAGGTCTAATTTGAAATTTCGGTTTTCTGCGCTGTTATATCGAACAATCATTGAGGAAAAAGATTATGGTAACGGTGAAGAGATCAAGATGCTGGATGCGCATATTTTAAAAGATATTGACGAAAATCAGGGGATTTTAAGTGTAGATCTTTCGAAAATGTGGTGTCGTACCAGAAGTGCGATCTGTGTGGTTATCCGACGGCTGGAAAAAGGGGGATATATTACAAAGAAGTATATTGCAGGCAATAAAAAAGAACGAGCGTTGTTTACAACGGATAAAGGACATCGCCTGTGTGAGATGCACCGACGGTACGATGCCAGACAGACAGGAGAACTAATTCAGAATATGCTGGAAAAATTTTCACCGGAGGAGATAGATTCTTATTTTCGGGTGTTGGAATATCAGATTGAGGTTATGCAAAAAAAATGTCGTATTGATGAGGCGGGCAATGTTGTCTTTTCTTATGATTCGATAGAATAAGTGTGTAAAATATAAGGCGGAAGAAATGAAATATTGTCGTTTCTTCCGCTTTTGTTGCCTTAGCATGTAAAAGAAAACTTCAGTGGTGGTCCTTTTTATTAAAAACAGGATAAATATAGCTTTCGGTGAACAAACTTACAATTGGATAGCAGATAAACGTCTGCTTACATAACTGCGATCAGCGAAGATCACAGGTCGTGTTGGTGGCCAGGGCCATTTCCTGCCAATGATCCATTTTTTCTTTTAAAAGTTTGCGGCTTTCTTCATCCTCTCGAAATGAAATCAGCGTCCAATCCATTTCTTCAAGAGCGGTAAAGAATTCCGGAAACTTACCATACGGAATGGAAATCATGCGCAAACCGGCCGGATATGCTTTCCGGCGTTTGAGTCCATGATAAAATCCAGTAGTGATATGATTGACTTTGTTGGCAATCAACGGATACGCGTACATCCAGGCACAGCTGAGTACGGGACTGGATTTGCTTTCCCAGAGATCTCCGCTGATATAGGAAGTTGCCCGCATGATGATATCACTTTGCGGAAAATCAGCAACAAATAAAAGTAAATCCGGATCAAAGTCACATTGGACAGCAGGACAGAATTCTACATAGTTGACAGTGTTTCTGAGCAGGCGAGGAAGTTTCTGATAAAGCTGTTGATTGGCAATGGGAGCCTTATAACAGCCAAAATCATAGCCAGCCTGTCCGGAGCCGGTTACCGGAGGAATATCAATCATTCCCATGGCAAGTTTTCCATAGCAGACATCGTCATCTACACTAATATAGAAACGTTCTCCACTGGTCTGAACATATTTGACATACTGACAAAAAGCAAGTTTTTCTCCAGTATAATGAGGAGAAACCGGAGGAACTTCAAAACGTGTTTTGATAGCAATGGCAGGATATTTCAGATCCAATCGCATCAGCAGGTCTTTTGGGGTTTGAGTAAGCATATGGTAAATCTCCTTTTGGTTAGTTATGTAAATGCTGTTTGAGTGTATTGTCCAGTCTTTTTAATCCTTCAGAAATATAATGGGTAGGGCATGCAAGATTCCAACGTTCAAACCCAGCACCCAGGTCTCCGAAGATAAAACCATCATCAAAGAAAAGATGCGCTTCTTCTTTCAGAATGCGGGAAAGTGCATGTGGCTCAATTCCTAATGGCCGGAAATCCATCCATAATAGATATGTACCCTCCAGCGGAGATACAAGAACTTCGGGATAGTGCGTATGAAGAAAACCGGTTACAAGCTGGCGGTTTGTTTCCAGAAGCTTCAACAGCTGGGAAAGCCAGGCGTCGCCATAAGTATAGGCGAGCCGACAGCCTTCCAGGCCAAGAATATTGCATTTGGGATTGCCGTCGTGATGAAGAAGTTCTGTATAAAACTGTTCCCTGTATGCTTTGTTGGGAATAAAGATATTGGAAGTCTGTAAACCGGCAAGATTGAAGCTCTTGCTGGGGGCAGTGCAGATGATGCTGTTTTGGGCTGCTTCCTCAGAGAGAGAGGAAAATACAGTATGAGTATGCCCGGGCAAAATAAGATCATTATGAATTTCATCACTGCATACCAAAACATCATTGGCAAGACAGATCTCGTGAATGCGTTGTAGTTCATCGACAGTCCAGACACGGCCAGAAGGATTGTGCGGACTGCACAGAATACAAAGACGGGTATCCGGAAGTTTGGCTTTGGCTTCAAAGTCTTCAAAATTGATGGTATAGATGCCGTTAGTGTTGATCAAAGGAGAGGATACCAGTTTGCGGCCATTACGTTGTGCCGCAAAATACATAGGATAGTATACCGGTGTCATCAAAAGAATGCCATCGCCTGGTTTGGTAAAAGCATGGACGGCACTGAAGAATGCATTGATAACGCCTGGCGTATCAATGATCCATTCCGGGGAGGCATCCCAGTTATGGTGGCGTTTCATCCATTGTACAACGCTATCCTTATATGCCGGCGTAGGATTGGCATAGCCAAGAATACTTTGATCCAGAAAGGACTTGAGGCCTTCTACGATTTCCGGCATAGTACGAAGTTCCATATCTGCCACAGAAAAAGGAATGATGTCCTCTGGACAGTGGTACTCTTCCATTTCATCCCATTTCATGCTGCCGCAGTCCCTGCGTGGCAATACGGTCTCGAAATCATATATTCGCATTTCTTTCATAAGTAACATACCTCTCAGATTCTTATAAAACCAATAAATAAATGTAAAATGAATCAACAATTGTACAAGAAATATACTAACAGTACAAACGCATTCAAGTCAATAGAAAATGTAAAAATAGCAGTTTTCATAATAAAATCCAGTAATATTTGTAGAAAACTGGGAAAAAACAGAAAAGTTTTTTAGACAATAAAAAGGCATTGACGTAGATAAAAAACCATGATAAATTTCAAATTGTAAAATGAATTAACAATAATAGAAACGGAGGTGAAGTATGAAGAAGATAGAAAAAGGATGTCAGGCACCGGATATAAGGGTTAAAACGCTGCAAGGGCAGCAGGAGCAGATGAGGAATCTGATGCAGGGAAGAACTATACTGTTTTTTCTACGGGATGCAGCTTGTGTACTTACACAGGATTATCTGGACAGATTAAGATTGCAGGAAAAACTGTTTATCGACAATCATAGTACGCTTCTTGTTGTTGTTAATTCCAGTAAAGAAGGAGCTGAGGAGATCCTGAATTCAAAAAGACTCTTTTATACGGTAATCTGCGATGCTGAAGGTACAGTATATGAAGCGTATGGCGTCAACTGTGCAAAAGATAAAGCTCATCTGGGGGATGCGAATACAATGAAACATATAGAGCAGGCGTATGCTGATGGATATCAGCATGGAAAAGACACAGGCAATCCTTTAAGACTGCCAGCTGTATTTGTTATAGAACGCATAGGTACGATATCTTTTGTCAGATATGGTGTATATGGTGATGATCTGCCGGAGCCGGCAGAATTAAGCACAATAGTAACAGGAAACGAATTTAATTGATGGAAGAAAGGAAATGAGGTAGAACAAATGAAGAAACTGACAGGCAAAGATCTATTCTTTATGGCCATGGGTTCAACCATTGGTGCCGGTATTATTACCAATACGGGTGTGGCCATCGGTATGGCGGGAAGCGGCGTAATTATTGCATATTTCATGGCATTCCTTGTTATGTTTATTGCCAATTTGCCAACCATGTTTTTTGCAACAGTACATCCGGTTATGAGTCCGCAATACGTCATGACATCCTGGGTCAGCAAAAAGATTGCCGGGTTCTGGCTGTATTGTCAGATTTTTGCGGCATTTGCACAGGCATATATGGGTGTTGCTTTCGGTACATACATGGCCAGTATTTTGACAGGGGTAAATACCAGTGTTGCAGCCTGTGTGATCGTGACGGTATTTTTCCTGTTAAATCTGTTGGATCTGAAGACATCGGCAAAGGTGCAGAATGTTGTAACAGCTGTATTACTTCTGGTATTGATTTCCTTTGTTGTCCTGGGTATTCCCAAGTGCAATCTTTCGCAGCTGTTCAGCAGTGAGAATATGTTATATGGTGGTACAAGGGGTATATTTAATGCCTGCGCATCTGTATTATTTGGTGTAGGCGGCTGTACAATTCTGATGAATTTTGGACCTCAGATTGAAAATCCGAAAAAGAATATTCCGAAAATGACAGTTATTACATTCTTCTGTGCATTTCTGGCATTTGGCCTGGTAGCTTTTGTAGGTTCTGGTGTGGCTCCGATTACCGAAGTTGCAGGACAGCCCATGACGTACCAGGCAAAATTGATCTATCCGGGAAATGGATACCTGATCTTTGTTATCGGCGGTGCATTGCTGGCGATTATTACAACTATCAATGCGAACTATCAGAGATACTGGAGTTCTATTATCCGTGGCGTAGATGAAGGATGGCTTCCGAAATTTATGGGCAAGAGAAACAAACATGGTATTCCGTGGGTACTGATGGTTTTGTTTTGGCTGATGGCTTTGATTCCGAACCTGTTTGGACTGAATATCGGAGAGCTGGTAAGCCTGGCATCTGCTGTCACCCTGATTCCGATGCTGATTCCAATCTGGGGCTTTGCAAAACTTCCAGAGGGGGATCCGGAAGGCTGGAAGGCTTCTCGCCTGTCAAAAGTGTTCAAAACCATGGCTTCTCGCATGGTTTTCTGTGCGGTCTGCACGATTTTATTAGGTATCTTTGTTGTTTTAAATGTTATCGCATTCAAAAAAATGGTCGCTGTTTTTGTGATTATTTATTTTGCTATTGCGTTGATTATCAGCTTTGTATTTGGCGATAAGCTTCTGGCTAAAGGTGCGGTGAGATTGGAAGAAAAACAGAAAGCATGAGAATAGGCTGAAAAAGAAAGGAGTCTGGTCATATGATAAACAAAGTGGAAAAATGTTTGCATCCGGTACTTGCAAAGAGGGAGCAGAAATGGTTTTGTAAGAAGATCCAGGAGGAAATGAAAAAACAGGGAATAGGATATCTGGTTTTGCAGACGCCGAGTAATGTATTTTATGCTACTGGTTATATGCCGTTGGTAGGCAGCAGTGCTGCGGTTGTGCCTGCAGAAGGGGAGGTCTATCTTATTATCAGTACATTGGAAAGCACAGATGCCTATGCATCCACACAGGATGTGGAAGTCTTAGAGTTTATGTCATGGGTATTTATTGACAATGGTACAGAAGAGTCCAGACGGGATAAGGGCGATGTCATGGATCCGGATGCCATTTTCCATATTACGATGGATCTTATTAAAAATAAACCAATAGATGGTATGGTGGGGATTGAACTTGGTAATATCAGCCAGCATATGTATGCTGCCTTGACGAGTGCACTTCCAGAAGGTATGCTTACGGATGGTTCTGCAGTAATTCGTAACTGCAGAGTAGTGAAATGCCAGTGGGAGATTGATATGCTGCGGCTGGCTGCACAGGAGGCAGATAAAGCGTGGTCAGCGATGATTGACCAGATCAGACCAGGAATACCGGCATGGAAACTGGATGCCCTTTTTGCTTATGAGGCCAGTAAACTGAATCTGGAACATGGTACGGCATTGCGCAACCAGAGTTTTATTCCTGCTGTAGGTCCTTATTATGGTTTATGTGGAATGCCAAGAGGCTATATACTGCAGGAGGGAGATGTTATCAAATTTGACGTCGGATATCAGTATCTTGGATATTGGAGTGATATTGCGAGAACATATGCTGTGGGTGGCAAGGCTTCCGATCAGGTGCTGGAGGTATTTGAAACCTTATACAAAGCAAACCGTATGGGAGTTGATATGTTACGACCTGGTATGCCGATGAAAGAAATTTACTGTGCAATCCGTGAGCAGGTGGAGAAAAGCCGGTTGATTCCGAAATATCCGAGAGGCCATATGGGACATTCCATTGGCTGCGGCTGGGGGCCGGAGGAATATCCGACGATATCGCCGACAACGGAGTATATATTGGAGCCCAATATGGTCGTTTGTCTGGAAACACCGTATTCAGCAACCGGTCATGCACCGGTAACCGGTGGGTTTAATCTGGAAGATACGCATGTGATCACAGCAGATGGTCATGATTCTTTTACAACGATGCCGGATAATATCTTCTGGAAGTAAGAAAGCCCATATGTAACGACTTTTGAAAAAACAAGAAAAACCACTTGCCAAGGGACCACATTCATGGTAATATAACCTGACTTTTGCAGGTAAAGTAGATTAAAAATGGCCGCAATCCCAGTGTTTATGCTGGATTGCGGCTTTTCCGTTTTGTCATTTTTTCATGGTGTTTTTTGGCTTTTTTGTCATTGCCAAAATTTTTTTTATTTCTCCTAAAGTTCGAATACGTTTTTCAAAATCAATATCCAAAATCAATCCGATATCTCTTAGTACTTCATCATAATAATCGAATAGATAATAGTTTTGCTGAACCAGACTGCATTCTGCTTTGGACAGGGACTAAAGGATTGCTCCGATACTGTATTTTTGCCCAAGTTTGTTTTCCAGTATCCTTGCTATTGTCAGGGCAACAAAACAAGTCAGGAAATGCGCTTCGATATGTTCTTTTGTCCAGACATATACAGGTCTTGCTTCCAATTCACTTTTCGTTACTTTGAAGGATTCTTCGATGCGCCACAGTCCGCGATATATGTCAATGATCTCATCGTCTGGTGTGTCCATTTCACTGGTCAGGAGCATATAGTAACCATCCAGGGCTTCCTCTTCCCGGATCTTTTCCTCGTTGATGTCCAGAATGGATGAAGCCGTAAGGATTTCCCCGGTTTCTTTGTCATAGTCCACTTTTTTCACATATTTGGCGGCACCATAAGAAGTGGCCCTTGTATTTTGGCGTTTTCTTGAGATACATAATTGACACTCCGTTTCGTATATAATATTTATTATACCGCAAAACGTCACAAAACGCTATAAAAAAGCTTGTGAGCCGCTAACTAAAAGGCTTTCAAGCTATAAACGAACATATGTTGCTGCAAAAGTGTGGAAGACCTGACCATGTACATATGGTACATCGGTATTTTTTCTCTCCGATTGGACTTTCTCTATTTCAGTACGTTTTATTGGATTTTGACTTTCTGTATATTCTATGGTATGGTTTTGACAGTTAAAGTCAACTTTATATGCGAATACGATCTTCCCTGTCATTGTGTCAGCATCGTATTCCATTCCCTGTATAACGAAAGGAAATCACATGACATATACGATAGGACAAATCTCAGAAATGTTTGACCTGCCGGTCTCCACTCTGCGCTACTACGACAAAGAGGGCTTATTTCCCCACCTGCAGCGTGCTTCCGGTATCCGACAGTTTACCGAAAGGGAAGTCGAGACACTGCGCATCATCGACTGTCTGAAACGAAGTGGACTCGAAATCAAGAACATCAAACAGTTTATGCAATGGTGTGCTGAAGGCCCCTCTACCTACCAGACCCGCCACGATTTTTTCCTGCATCAGAAAGAAGTCGTTGAGCAGCAGATGGAACAACTGTCCCGCACGCTGGATATGATCCGTTACAAATGCTGGTATTATGAAACAGCTCTGACGGATGGCAGTGAAGAAAATCTCTCCCATATGTTGCCGGATCATCTGCCGGCTGAAATACAGAAGCTGTATGACCATGCACACGAGGAATAAGACTTTTGACATGCCATCACCCAGACAGTATATGCATTTTTCAATTGCAGCATATACGTTTATTGTGCCAAAGATTTTACACAGATTTTGACAAAAAACCTTTTTTTCTTTAATATGCCCATATACAATACTGGTTTAAGGAGGGTTTATCTATGATCAAATACTTAACCATGACGATTGGCGTAAAGAAAAATATCGCCCTGATCGCCCACGATGGAAAAAAGCAGGAAATGCTCAAATGGTGTGCAGATAATAAAGAGATTTTACAGAAACATAATCTGTGCGGTACAGGTACTACCGCCCGCATGATCACAGATCAGGTGGGTCTTACCGTCAAAGGCTACAACAGTGGCCCGCTGGGTGGTGACCAGCAGATCGGTGCCCGCATCGTTGAGGGTGCGATCGATATGGTCATCTTCTTTTCTGACCCACTGGCAGCACAGCCACATGACCCGGATGTCAAAGCTCTGCTTCGTATCGCCCAAGTCTACGATATCCCCATGGCCAACAATCCGGCTACCGCTGATTTTCTACTGCACTCCACACTGATGGATGAGGAATATTCGCACAACGTTGAGAATTTTTCTCATACCGTTGAAGAACGGGCGTCAGGGAAACTGTGATTTTCTTCATATGCCACACAATTATAAAACTGTTATGCTCTACCATTTACAAATGGTTAAGTAGCATAACAGTTTCTTATTTTTATTTTCTTTTATTATTGCAAATATTATAAAATCGTTTATAATTGTGTATATCTATTGTTCTAATCATTTAGCAAGTCTTTTTATATCCATTTTCTAACATAATATATTTAACCGGGTAGCCGGGGGACGTGTTCTCATCCGATCTGAGCCTTACAGGGAGGGTGATTATTATGAGTACATATGAAGAATTGCAAATTATACTTACTACTGCATTACTCATTGTCGCAATTTTGACGTATACACATAAGAAATAGCCGTCCTGACCCTGCAAAAGTCGACGGCTATTTCTTAAATTGATTTTTCGCCAGATCGGGTGATGGCACTCACCTTCCGGCTGCCTTGTTAAGTATATTATAAGGATTATTATGCTATTTGTCAAATAGAAATCTTCCTTGCAAACTATTTCACAGTTACTTTACATGTCACTTTCTTTGAACCACTCTGCACAGTGATCGTTGCCGTTCCTTTCTTCTTTCCTTTGACCACGCCTTTGGATGTTACCGTCGCAACTTTTTTATTTGATGATTTGAATGTGATCTTTTCATCGGTATTCTTTGGCGTTGCCACGGCTTTGATCCTGAACGTTTTTCCTTTTTTAATCCGCTTTGTTGCCGGTATACCGGAGATATTGGTTGTTTTCACAGTCTTAACCTTCACCGTTACAACCACTTTCTTTTTACCGGATTTGACAGTAATCTTCGCTGTGCCTGCTTTTTTTGCCCGGATAACACCATTTTTGCTGACTGTAGCCACTTTCTTATTAGAAGAAGTGTAGGTAATCTTTTCCTTGCTGGTTACCGGAGTAACGGAGATAGAAGATGCCAGTTTTTTATAGGTATCCCCCTTGGTAAGCGTCAGCGTTTTTGCCGATGTTGTGATCTTTGTCGTTTTTACTGCGCCCTTCTGTACAGTAACTTTAAATGTAGCTTTCCTGCCACTGACCAGAGTAACGGTAACGGTCGCATTGCCTTTTTTCTTTCCTGCAGTAAGCCTGAAGGTTCCGTTTTTCTTTACCTCTGTTACTTTAACAATTCCCGGATTGCTGGAAGTAACCGCTGTGACATAATCACCTGCCGCAAATTCTTTTGCCCGGAATGCAGTTGTACTCTGTCCCGTTCTCATCTTCAGATCCGGTGCTGTCAGCGTAATGATCGGTGTCAGTTTTGCAATGGTATCCTGCTTTTTAAGCACTGTACCACATACAGAACAATGGCTTCCCTCTGTTTTGCCTTCCACAAGCGCCGTAGGTACAATGGCAGCGTCTTTTACTTCCGTATGACCCTTTGCCGGGATTGTCTCCTGTGCTTTCAGCACTTTACCACATACGGAACAATGGCTTCCTGCCGTCTTTCCGGCCACTGTACAGGTTGCTGCTACAGCTGCATCCTTCACTTCCGTATGACCCTTGGCCGGGATGCTTACCGTCCTTTCTTCCTCACAGGATGTGCATTTTTCAATCTTGCTTCCCTCTTCTGTACAGGTTGGTTCTTTTACAATCTTACTGAAAACCCATGCATGACTGTGTGCTTCTTCAGCTTCAGCAATATCATATTCCTTACGGGCAATCTGATACCAGCCGCTGTCAGCATCCTGACACAAAGCCGTCAGTCCAATACGTGTAAAATATCCCTGTTTTCTGGTCAGAATTGGCAGATCCTGTCCTTCCACCGCCTTAATATCCCAGGCTTCCAGATCACAATCATATTCTGTTTTTCCTGTTTCCTCATCGATCCAGCTGGCCACCACGATTTTCACCGAATGTCCATCCACATTATCAATCAGATCAATCTTTCCATCGCTGTATTTTCCCAGCTTCACACCTAGATCTGCAAGATTGATGGATTCTCCGACAGCCGGATTGATCGGTTTTCCTGCCTGATCCTTCAATTCCTGTGGCATCAGCAGATATTTGCTGACCTCAACAATTACACGGTTTTTAAAGGCTTCTTTATATGCACCTTTTTCATCCGGCAGAAGTACAGATACATAACAGGTAAACGAACCGGTTTTGTTTCCTGATTTCACAAGAAGATCCTTGCCATTTTCTTTTACTGTAACAGTAACAGCAGATGGTGCAAATAAGACCTTCAGTTTATACGCTTCTACCGGCGACCAATCCTCTTTTTGCATCAGCTGCGTTTTGATCGTCATCTCATGTTCCGGCAGCATGGCACACTCTCCGATGGTATCTTCGTAGTCAGTGTTCAGGTAATATGGATTCTTTTCTTCATCACCCAGATCAGCCTCGGCAATATCATACGTTTTGCTGGCAATCGAATTCCATTCTCCATTATCATCCTCGCACATGGCCGTCAGGGAGACATATGTAGCCTCCTCAGATATTCTGGTCAGTTTCGTGATATCCTGATTTTGATCCGTTCCTGCCGGTTCCCATGCTCTCGAGTCATAGTCATTTTTTGCCACTACGATTTTCACCGAATGCCCATTTACCGTCTCAACCGGTACTTTATTTCCGTCCTCATATTGGTAAAGCTTTACACCCAGATCCACAATGTCAACAGTTTCTCCCACAAACGGGTTGAGTGGATTTCCTTCCGCATCTTTCAGTTCCTGTGGCGTCAGCAGATAGTCACTGTCCTCCTCCGAAATATCACTTTCGACAGTTTTACCTTCGTCTCCTGCATCCAGAACTTCCACCACATCCGTACCATTTTCTGTATCTTCTTTCACTACGGATTCGACATTCTGTTTTTCTTCCTCCTGACGATTCACTTCTGTACGATTCTCTGCTGCATCTTCTGAAGTAACCTCATCGGAAGCTATAGTTTCAGAAACATCAGCCTCCGCTGTGTCACTGCCGGTCATTTCCTCCTCTGCTTCAGTTTCCTCCTGCACCACTTCCTGTGTAATCTCTGTGTTCAGTTCACTGGCCGCCACCGGCACAACCATTTCCACACTCTGCGTCAGAGTGAGGGACAGCGCCAGAAGCAATGCAATTGTGTTCTTTTTCATGCGGTTTCCTCTTTTCTTTTTTTCTCATATGGTCCGTGTAAGACATATATGTAAATTAATATAGATTAAACCGGCCAGAAAAACCATTACCTCACAGCATAGTATAACGTTTATTTTTTTCACAAATATATGCTAAGTCAAAAAAGCCCCCACAACGTTTGTTGTGAGAGCCTTTGCGAGCATTTTTTTCATATAGTATCGACTGTCTGTGCCTTTATTCAAATATTGCCCGTGCCGTATCTACCCCATGCTGCGCCTTGTTATCAATATCTGTCTCATTTCCACTGAATGTACTTCCGGCAAAATCAAGGGTTTCATCTCCCGGCAGTGCATCGATGCAGACAGCCGTTTTATTTCCGGTAAATGTATTGTTTACATAATCCGGAGCAGTACCATAGGACATGGTGCTGTTAAATTTCAGACCAACGACATTGTTTGTGAAGGAACTGTCTCTGGCACTTACCCAGGCCCCATCCTGTGCGATCGCAGCCGTGTCCCAGCCATCAAAGCTGCACTCGGATAAATCTACCAGGCAATACGCAGCCAGACCGATACCGGATGTACCTTTAAATGCAATATCTGACAGTTCTGCATAATTTCCATTTTGTCCCTTTATACTGACCGTTCCGGTGAATGTGGTCACAGCATCTCCCTCGCAGCTTCCATAAATCCCCCAGGCATGATCTCCAAATGTGATATCTCCGTCATAGGTCACTGCCGGAAGATACAGCCGTACCGGTCTGTCCACCTCTACATTCGCTTCAATGTCATCCAGTAAAGCTTTCAGTTCTTCTGTCGTTTCCATCGGTGTATCTTTAGCAGAATATGTAACCGCAGTCAGTTTTTCAATCGAAAGCCGGGTACTGAGGGTCAGTACATCGCCATTTTTCATCGTCAGTGTCCACTGGATATCATTCGTTCCACTGTCAGCCGTGTACATAATATCGGAAGTATAGGCAGCATTCGCAAAATCTTCATTGTACATCGGTTCTGTATATTCCATTTTCTGCGAACCTTGGGCCGGCCTCGTATCCACCTTGCAGGACGCAATTTTTTCCGAAAACTCTTCCCCGGCCAATTTTCCATTCTCCTGATCCAGAACATACAGCTGACAGGGAAGTGCCATATCTCCCATCCCCTCTGCCAGCGTATCCGTACGTTCTCCGGTGGCATGACCTGTCATGCCCTCGTTTGCAGAAAATGCCAGTAATACTTTGTAGGATGCATGTCCATCCGCATACTCCAGGCTGGCACCGCCTTCATAGGTCTTTGGCCTGTGGTACACAGAAAAAAACACACCAATGAGGGCCACCACCACCAGAAGGATCACCCCTGCCGCAACTTTCTTTCTCCACCGTTTTGGTGCTTTTACCGTCTTTTTTTCTGTCTGGACTGTCGCACAGTGCGGACAGAACGAAGCATTTTCCGGAAGCGGCTGTCCGCAGTTTACACATTTCTTACTCATACATTTTCCCCTTGTTTTTTCATTTTTTCACAGTATTTTCCTGACCGTTTTGTCTTTTCACAGTTGCAGAGAAATATCCATGTATTGTCTATAAAACTTCCATCAGATGAAGGATATTTTTATATCTTTTCTCCGGATTTACCATCGTGCAGCGCTGCACAATCCGGCCCATTCTGCGGTCGGCAAGCTTACTTGAAGGGTGCTCCCCTGTCAGCATAATATTGAGCAGGACACCCAGCGCATAGATATCCGCACGCCCGTCAGACTGCGAAAGACCATACTGTTCCGGTGCCGCAAATCCGGTGGTTCCCAGAACGTGTGTGTCCTTTTGCGTCTCATTTTTATATATTCTGGATGCGTCAAAATCGATCAGAACGGCCTCTTTCCCCCGTATGATCACATTATCCGGTTTGACATCCCTGTGTACCACACCTTTCGAATGCAACACCCACAACGCCATACACAGCTGCCGGGTGATCTGCTTTGCCTCCGCAACTGTCAAAAGGCCACCTTTCAGAATATCTGCAAGAGTGTCTCCCTGCACATATTCTTCCAGCAGAACTGTCCTTCCATCCTTTTCACCGACTTCCATGATCTGTGGAAGATTAGGACAGGAAACATCCAGAAGCAGCTGATACACCTCGCTGCTTCCATAAAAATGCCGGAAAATATAACGGGTAGCACACTCTCTGTGACGTACCAGTGAAACCTCGCCCCGTTCACTTTTTTTGATCAGCATGATCGTATCGTATTCGGTACGAACTGCTTCCAGAAGGCTGTCATATATATCCATCTTTTTATCCTTATTACTATGCGGTCAGCATATTGTTTTTCAAAACCGTTTATAGTATATTTTGATTATTATGTACTATTTGAAATATTATAACTTATTAGAAAATTTTCAGCAAGTACTATCATAAACAGTTATATTTTTCAAAAATTTCATTGTAAAGGCACAAATTATGAAACAGAAAGATACGGATGGTTTACAGCAGGAACTGATGGATTCACCTGATCTGACACAGTTTTTGTCCAGAAACCAGGAACAATTTGTAAATAGAAGTGTAGCTGAATCGTTAAATCGTCTGTTACAGCAGAAGAATATTTCGAAGGCTGCCCTTGCCAAACAGTCGGGTATGAGTGAAATCTATCTGCACCAGATTTTTGCCGGGCGTAGAAATCCATCCAGAAACCGTCTTTTGTGCCTGTGCTACGGATTAGGTGCATGCATTGACGAAACCCAGGAATTACTGAAGCTCAGTGGCATAGCCCAGCTGTATCCCAAGCTGAAACGTGATGCCATCATCTATTACGGATTGTTACACCAGCTGGATCTGTTTGAAATTAATGACAGACTGTTTGATGAAAATGAAGAAACGTTGTTTTGATTCTGTTGCCGGGACTTGACCGCATAAATAAAAGAAATCTCCACTGGAGCTTTCTTTTATATGTATATACTGAGGCAAGAAAAGCCCTTGCAAATGCAAGGGCTTTTCCTATGGACCAGGCGGGAATCGAACCCG